>CAYOXO010000034.1:20365-32938 GCA_964407945.1 uncultured Stakelama sp. | reverse complement strand
CCCAGGCGGCGACGGGCCGCGCCGGTTCGGCGAGGGCGGGCGCCCAGGCGGCGGGTTCGGCGGGGGCGGCTTCCGCGGGGGGGCGGGTGGCGGAGGCGGCCCGGGCGGCGGTGGACGGTTCCAGTTCGGGATATTCCATACCGTCGCGCTGACCGACAAGATCACGATCCGCGACGGCCTGCCCGAGCTGGATCTGCTCGATGGTTCGGCCACGGGCAGCCGCGGTGGATCGCCGCGGCACCAGATCGAGCTGCGCACGGGTGTGGTGCGCGATGGCATCGGCATCCGTCTCAATGCCGACTGGCAGAGCGCGACCCGGGTGCGGGGCGGCGCGACGAGTGCGGACGAGCTGCGCTTCGACGATTTCGCGACGGTCAATCTGCGGCTGTTTGCGACGCTGGGGCCGCAGTTCAAGTTCGTGCGCGAGAATCGGTGGTTGACCGGGACGCGCGTCACGCTGTCGGTCGACAACATCTTTGACAGCCGCCTCAAGGTCACCACCGCCGCCGGAACGACGCCGATCAGCTACCAGCCGGCGCTGCTCGACCCGCTGGGTCGGACGGTGCGGATCAGCGTGCGCAAGCTGTTCTTCTGAGATTCGCTCGCGCCGCTCACGCGGAGGCTGCACCAGCCAGCTCCCCCACCCGGCCGCCCATAGTATACTGGCGTTGGGCGGCCGGGTGGGGGAGCGGGCGGATGGTCAGCGCTCGAGCTTGCTCTTGCGATAGAGGAGCGTGATCGCGACGCGGCGGTTGCGTGGGTCGGCGGGGTTGGCCTTGATCAGCGGTTCGCGGTCGGCGACGCCTTCGATCCGCTCGAACCGTACCTCATGCACACCGCCAGCCGCGAGCCGGCGGCGGGTCTCTTCCGAACGGGCGCTGGAGAGCATCCAGTTGTTCATGTTCATCGGGTCGCCATAGCGCAGGCTGTCGGTATGGCCGCGGATCATGATCGGGTTCTCCGATTCCGCGATTGACTGCGCCACCATCGCCACCAGCTTGGCCGCTTCGGGGACGAAGTTGGTCGTGCCCAGCGCGAACATCGAGTAATCGGCATCGTCCATCAGGTCGATCCGCATCCCCTCACGCGTCGGTACGAACCGGACTTGCTTGCCCAGCTTGGTGAGCCCGGGGGTCGATTTGATCTTGCGCTCGATATCCGCCTTCATCTTGGCGAAGCCCTGACGGTCCTCGGCGTCCATTGCCTCCTTGTTCTTGAGGCTACCCTGCGCGCCGGTGCCGACGAAATCGCCGCCCTGCGCGCCGGCCGGGATCGTCATCGACCGGGTACCGGTCTGCTTGGCCATGGTCGGATAATTGTCCTTGCCCTGCATCGCGTCGCCGCCAAGCAGGCCGTTGGAGCCTGCGCTGTTCTGTTTGAACTCGATCAGGGTGGGCGCGAAATAGTCGGCGAGCGCCTTGCGCTGCTTCTCGTTGGTGGCGCCGAGCAGCCACATCAGCAGGAAGAACGCCATCATCGCGGTCACGAAGTCCGCGTACGCGACCTTCCATGCGCCGCCGTGATGACCGCCGCCGCCCTCGATGAAGATCTTCTTGACGATGATCTTGGGCGGCAGTTTCGCCGCATGGGGTGCTCTTGCGCTCACGGATTACCGCCCGCGCAGGCCATCGAACACTTCGGCGAAGCCGGGCTGGTTGTGATGGGCGATGCCCGAGCGCGCGGCTTCGATCACCAGTGGTTGCGGGTGGCCGTGGAGCGAGGCGATGATGATCTGCTTGACGGTGTGATAGATCGCCGCGTCGGCATCGATGATCTGCTTCAAGCGACCTGCGAGCGGGCCAACGAGACCGTATGCCAGCAACACGCCAAGGAAGGTGCCGACCAACGCCGAGCCGATCATCGCGCCCAGAATCGCCGGCGGCTTGTCGATCGAGCCCATCGTCTTCACGACGCCGAGCACCGCGGCGACGATGCCGAGTGCGGGGAGCGCGTCGGCGAGGCCCTGCAGCGCGTGCTGCGGCTCCTCGACATGGTGGTGATGGGTCTTGATGGCGTTGTCCATCACGTCCTCGACCGCGTGCACGTCGAGCGTGCCCGACGAGACGACGACGAGGCGCAGCGTGTCGGAGATGAGATCGACCAGCGTGTGATCGGCGAGCAGCCGGGGATATTCGGCGAAGATGGCGGAGGACTTCGGATCCTCGACATGGGGCTCCAGCGCGATCGGGCCATCGACGCGTAGCATCTTCATCAGCTTGCTGACCAGGAAGATGACGTCGAGATAGTCCTGCTTCTTGTACTTCGGCCCCTTGAGCACTTTCATGAAGCCGCCGCCCAGCGCCTTCAGCTCGCGGCCCGAATTGCCGATGATCAGCGCGCCGAGCGCGGCGCCGCCGATGATGAGCATTTCGTGCGGGAGCGCGTGCAGCACGGGCTCGAGCGCGCCGCCGGTGATGGCGAAACCGCCGAACACCATGGCGATGAGGACGACGAAACCGATGACTGGAAACATGACTCCGCGTGGCTCCCCGGGCGCAGGCTTGGTTACCGTTACAAACGACCGCGCGCGTCAGAACTTGAGAGGAAAAGCGCTAGGATATGGTTAATAATCCGCGCTTTGGCCGTCATTCCGTGTCGGCGAAGGCCCATTTCCATCGGCGGCGCGGCGCGTGACGATCAGCCAGCCTGAATGGATTCCTGCCTGCGCGGGAATGACGCGAGCCGCCAGCGGTGGGCGCTCTCAACTCAGCGGAGATAGTCGAACAGCGACAGGCTGGTCAGCTTGCTGAAACTGGCCTGGGTCGCCTGCAGGATCGTCAGCGTCTTCTGCAGCTCGGCGATGGCGGTCGCCGGATTGACGTCCTCGATGCCCGAACGGGTCGTTTCGCGTGTCTCGTTCACCTCGTCCAGCCGATCGGCCTCAAGGTCCATGCGGAACGCGCGCGCGCCAATCGACGTGCGCGTCGAGCCGACCTGATCGAGCGCGGCGTCAAGATCCTTCATTGCGGTCTCGATGCCGCCGGATCCCTCGGCGCCGGGCTGAAGCGCCGCGGCAAAGGCCGTGAGGATGGCGAACATGTCGGTCTGGCCCTTGCTTCCGGCGATCCCGCCAAAGGCGCGGTCGCCGGTTTCGGTGGCGGCGATGTCAACGCCGTCGCCGACCGGGATCGGTGCGGGGGTGCCGCTGCCGACATAGGCGATCGAGCCGTTGGGCTGGCGCGCAAAGGCGGCGTCGCCCGCCGCGCCGCCGAACAGCGGCTGGCCGCGGCTGTCCTTGCTATTCACCGTGCCGAGCAGGTCGGTGATGATCGCTTCGACCTCTTTCAAGATCGCAGCGCGACCCTGGGGCGTCATCGTCTGGCTGTTGGCCTGGACCGCGAACGCCTTGGCACGCTGGAGCTGAGTCTCGATCGAGTCGAGCGCGGTATCGGACGATTTCAGCAACGACTGCGCCATCTTGATGTTCGACGCATAGGCGTCGTCATTGGCAGTGGCGCGCTTGAGGCCCGAAAGCTGCTGCCAGCCCGACGCGCTGTCGGACGGCGCGAGGATCTTCTTGCCCGTCGCGATCTGGGTCTGCAGCCGGTCTGCCTGACTGTTCAGGTTCGCCATCAGCAGCGAGGGGCGGTCGAAGCGCTGGTTGGTCGGCACGCGCATGAGGGTCACCGGATGTTGAAGATGGCGTCGAGCGTCTCGCGCGCGACCTGGATGACGCGGCTAGACGCCTGATAGGCTTGTTGGAAGCGAATTAGATCGACCGCTTCCTCGTCGACATTGACCCCCGTGATCGAATCACGGGCGGCGGCGGCGTTGGAGCGGATCGTCGACTGTACTTCGGCGACCGAGCGGCGCGCGGCAAGTGCGCTGGCATTGTCGGTGGTGAGCGTGGTCAGGCTGCCCTCGAACTTGCCATCCTTGCGCAGCGCAGCGAGCGCGGCGAGGTTGCCGTTGTTCCGCTCGCCTCCGCCCGGCGATGCCGCGGCAATGCCGCGCGGATCGTCGAGCACGAGCTTGAAGTCGGACGCGCCGGTGGCGCTGAACATCGCCGCGCCGGCATTGCCGTCGAGGTTATGGCCGCCCGCCTGAACGGCATTGACGCCATTGGCGACACCGACCGCGATCTGGTTGAGTGCGTCGCGCGCGTCGGCGATCCGTGCTGCACCCTCGGCGATTCCGGCCATCGCGCCGCCGCCCGGGCTGAGTGCGTGCGAACCGTCGATGCCGTACACCGCGAAGGAAACCGATCCGTTGGGTCCGCGGGCATAGGTCGCGACCGCGGCCTGATCGCCCTGGACGAGCAGCGGCCCACCGCCGCCCGCCTTGACGGTGGCGCGGCCGGAAGCGTCGAAGCTGGCGCTGACATCGGTGAGCGCGCTCATCGATTCGAGCAGCCGGTCGCGCTCGTCGAGCAATGCGGCTTGCGAACTGGTGCCCTGCGACACGCGGCCGAGCGCCGAATTGACCTTGGCGAGGCTGGTGGTCAGCGTGTTGAGCTGATCCGCCATCGCATCCGCCGACTGATCGAGGTCTGCGAGCGCGCCGTCGAGCGCCGCGCCGGTGGCGGAAAAGCTGCTGGCCAGGCTCGCCGCGGCCTGCAGCATCGTCGCGCGCGGCGCGCTGGCCGAGGGGTTGGCGGCGAGTGCGGTCGCGGAGTTGAAGAAAGCGGTCAGCCGCTCGTCGAGCTTGTTGCCGGTGAGCGCGCCCTCGATCCGGTTGAGCCACACCGCACCCGCCTCGCTGCGCGCGAGATCGGAGCCGGCGCTGCGTACCTCGGCCGCGCGCAGGTCGCTGGCCGAACGCTTGATGCCCGAAACGGTGACGCCGAGCCCGTTGAGGACGCGGTTCGATCCGTCGCTGGGCGCGGCGACCTCGCGCGTGCCGGTAACGCGGCGCGAATAGCCCGCGGTGCCGGCATTGGCGATATTCTCCGACGTCGTGGTCAGCGCGGTCTGATACGCGCGGATGCCGCTGGCACCGATCGAGAGCATGTCGGTCATTCGGGCTTACCTTCCGCCGGCGATGCGGCTTCGGTGACGCTTCCGGCCTTGGCCAGGAACGCGGTCATCGCCTTGCCGATTCCCATCGGCGTGTGCGCGGCCATGTTCTCGGCCAGCTTCTGATCCTGCATGTCGCGGAACTGGTCGAGCGCCTGGCTTTCGAACAGGCTGTCGGCCAGCTTTGCCTTGCGCATCGAGGACAGCATCATCTTGGTGAAGATCGCCTCGAACTGCTCGCCCGCCTTGTCCAGATTGCCGCGCGTGCCGAGGCGAGTGGTATCGGTCGAGACCGTACCAGCCAGCTTGAGCGTTGCGGGAGAAGGCGCGCGAAACTCGGTCACAGGACGATCAGTTCGGCTTTGAGCGCGCCGGCCTGCTTCAGGGCTTCGAGGATCGCGACAAGGTCAGCCGGGGACGCGCCGATCGCGTTCACCGCCTTGACCACATCGGCAAGCTTCGGACCCGGTTCCAGCAGGAACATCGGACGCTTCTCCTCCTCTACGCCGACCGCGCTGCGCTGTTCGACCGCGGTTTCCCCCTGGCTGAACGGCGCCGGCTGGCTGACGCGCTGGGCTTCATCAATACGAACAGTGAGTTTACCATGTGTTACCGCCGCCGGGCTGACCCGGACCGCAGAGTTGATAACGACCGTTCCGGTGCGCGCATTAACAATTACTTTTGCCGCCGCCTCGGCGGCATCGACGGTGAGATTCTCGATCTCGCTCATCAGTTGCGCGCGGACATCGGCACCGGGCTTGGCCATCACCGCGACCGACACGCCATCGACCGCGCGGGCGGTGCCGAAGCCGAAGCGGCCGTTGATCGCATCCGCGACGCGCTGCGCCGTGGTGAAATCGGCTCGCGCGAGGTTGTAGGTGAGGTTGGGCGTGTCGGCGAAGCCGGTCTCGACCGCGCGCTCGACCGTCGCCCCCTCCGGGATGCGGCCCGACGAGGGCGTGTTGACGACGATCTGCGACCCGTCCTTGCCCTCTGCACCCAGACCGCCGACGGCGAGGTTGCCCTGCGCCATGGCATAGATCTGGCTATCGGCGCCGAGCAGCGGCGTCATCACCAGCGTGCCGCCGCGCAGCGACTTGGCCTTGCCCATCGACGAGACGGTGATGTCGAGCTTCTGACCTGGCTTGGCGAAGGGCGGCAGTTCGGCCGTCACCATCACCACCGCGGCGTTCTTGAGCGCCGGGTTGACGCCCGGCGGCAGCGCCAGGCCAAAGCGGGCGGTGACGCCCTTCATCGACTGGACGGTATATTCGAGATTGTCGTCGCCCGTGCCCGGAAGTCCGACGACGATGCCGTAGCCGGTGAGCTGGTTGGTACGAATGCCCTGGAACCCGCCCAGATCCTTGATCCGCTCGGCGTTTGCCGGCGCGGCCGCGAGGAAGATCGCGGCCACGGCAAGGAAGACAGCACCAGCCCGCTCCCCCACCCGGCCACCCAGCCAGGCTACCCTATGGGTGGCCGGGTGGGGGAGCGGGCTGGTGCGGAGGCCCAGCGCAGCGCGAACAAAAGTAGCGAGGAAGCAGATCATGTCGATTTTCCTCAGAACGGGCTGATGACCGAGAAGAAGCGGCTTAGCCACCCCTGACGGCTGGCGCGGGCGACATCGCCCTTGCCGGTGTAGGCGATGCGGGCATCGGCGACGCGCGTAGAGGCGATGCGGTTGTTGGCATCGATATCGGTCGCGCGGACGACGCCCTTGATCTGGACGAACTCGTCGCCGCGGTTGAGCGTCACGCGCTTCTGTCCCTGAACCAGCATCGTGCCGTTGGGATAGACCGCGGCGACGGTGACCGTGACCTCGCCCGACAGGGCGTTGGACTGATCGGCGCTGCCCGCGCCCTTGAAGTTGCGCTTACCGCTGATGCTGGCGTCGCTCTGGTTGAACAGGTTGAGCGCGCCGGTGGTCGGCGGGGTCAGCCCGAAGCCGCCGCCGCTGTCGAGCTGCGATCCGGCCGACTTGGACGCGCTGGTGCGTTCGACCAGCACGATCGTCAGCGGATCGCCGACGCGGCGGGCACGCGTGCCTTCATGCAGCGCGGCATAGCCGTCGCTCGCCTGGAAGATCGAGCCGTTGGCCGGCGCGATTGCGGCGGGCGCGACGGGAAGCGAGGCGCTGAAGTCTTCCTTCGGCGCCTTCTTCCCGAACAGCTGCGCGTGCGCGGGCTGGGCGAGGGCGATCGCCGCGACGATCGCGGCGCCGGTGAGCAGGCCTGCGGCGAACTTCATCAGCTGACCCTCAGAGGTTCTGGTTGACATATTTGAGCATCTCGTCGGACGCCGAGATCATCTTCGAATTGACCTCGTACGCGCGCTGGGTCTCGATCATGTCGACCAGTTCCTCGACGACATTGACGTTCGATCCCTCGAGCATGCCCTGGCGGATCTTGCCGCGGCCGTCCTGCCCGGCAATGCCGAGATTGACCGCGCCGCTGGCCGAGGTTTCGACCAGGAAATTGTCGCCGATCGCCTGAAGCCCGGCCGAATTGGGGAAGGCGGCGATCTGGATCTGGCCGATCTGGCTCGATTCGGTCTGGCCGGGAACAGTGGCGGAGACGGTGCCGTCGGTACCGACGGTGATCGCGGTCGTACCCGCCGGGATCGTGATGCCAGGCATCACCTGATAGCCTTCGGCCGTCACCAGCAGCCCTTCGGGGCTGCGCGTGAAATTGCCGGCGCGGGTGTAGCCGAGCTGGCCGCCGGGCATCTGCACCTGGAAGAAGCCGTTGCCGTCGAGCGCCATGTCGAGCGAACCGCCGGTGGTCTGGAACGAACCCTGGGTATCGATCCGCGCAGTGCCCTGCACGCGCACGCCGGTGCCGAGGTTGAGGCCGGTGGCATATTGCGTTTCCGACGTGCTCGCCGAACCGGGCGCGGTCACGACCTGATAGGCCAGCGCCTCGAAGCTGGCGCGGTCGCGCTTGAAGCCCGTGGTGTTCACGTTGGCGAGGTTGTTCGAGATCACCCGCATGCGCATGTCCTGGGCATCAAGCCCGGTGCGCGCGATGTGCATTGCTGCGGAACCCATAACCTATTCCTTCTTCAAACTCTTCAAGTCGCGCGCATCAGCTACGCGGTGCTGATGTTTCAGCTCACGCGCATCAAAGACGCGGAACTCTCGTCCATGTTCTTCGCTTCGCGGAGCAGGTTGGCCTGCACCTCGTAGCTGCGCTGGTTCTCGATCATGTCGACCAGCGCCTGGGTGAGGTTGACGTTCGACTGTTCGAGCGAACCGGTCTGCACTCGCGCCTCGAGATCGGCGGGCAGCACGCCGCCGCCACGGACATGGAGCAGGTTGTCCAGTCCCTTGACGGTCTTGCTGCCCTGGTCGCTGACCAGCTTGAGCTGGTCGATCACCTGCGGCGGGGCAGCCGGATCGGCGCCCGGCGGAATGATCGAAAGCGTGCCGTCTTCGGCGATCATGATCTTGTCGTAGGGCGGCACGGTGATGGGGCCCCCCGACCCCATCACCGGGAAACCGTCGCCGGTTTCCAAGACGCCACTCGGTGCGATGCGGAGATCACCGCGCCGTGTGTAAGCTTCGCTGCCGTCGGCAGTCTGGACCGCGAGCCAGTTATCGCCGGTAATGGCGAGATCGAGATCGCGGCCGGTCTGGACGACCGTGCCCGCGCGCCGGTCCATGTCGACGACGGTTTCTGCGCTGGGCAGGCGGCTGTTGTGACCGTCGCCCTTGATCATCAGCCGTTCGAAATTGACCCGGTCGGCGCGGAAGCCGATCGTGGAGGCGTTCGCGATGTTGTTCGCGATCGTCGCCTGCGCGTCCATCTGGCCCTTGAGCCCCGACAGCGCGGTGTAGACGAGTCTGTCCATCGCTTAGCCTCCAAGTCCCTGAATTAGCTGCGGATGTTGAAGATGGTCTGCGAGATCTGGCTCGCGGTATCGAGCGCCTTGGCATTCGCCTGGAAGTTGCGCTGGGCCGCGATCAGCCCGACCAGCTCCTCGGTGATGTCGACGTTCGAGCGCTCGATTGCGCCCGACATCAGGCCGCCAAAGCCGTTCGAACCGGGTTCGCCCAGGCGCGGCTCGCCCGACAGGCCGGTGGCGGCCCAGGTCGAGTTGCCGAGCTGGCGCAGGCCCGAGGGGTTGGAGAAGTTGGCGAGCGCGATCTTGCCCAGTGCCTGGCTGTCGCCGTTGGAGAAGCTGGCGCGAACCGTGCCGTCTTCGCCCACGGTCACGCCGTCGAGCTGGCCCACCGCTTTACCATCCTGATTGCGGTTGTTGACGCTGAACGGCTGGCCGAGCTGAGTCGTCGCGGCGCCGAAATCGAGCGTGAGTGACTGCTCGGTCGTGCTGGTGCCGACGGTGAACGGCGCGAACTGGGTCGGCGCGGTCGGCGAGGTGATCGCGCCGCTGGCGTCGAAGGTCAGCGAGATCGGCTGCGGGTTGGACGCGCTGGTGCCGAGCTGCTTGTCGCCGACGAACGAATAGACCGACCAGGTGCTCGGCGTGGTCGAGGTCTCACGCACGAAATAGTTGGTCATCGTCAGCGGGTTGCCGCTGGCGTCATAGATCGTCGTCTGGGTCGAGTTGTTGTAGGTACCCGGATCGAAGCGGTCGAACGCATAGGGCGTGTCGGGCGTGAAGCGCGATGCGTTCTTGGGGATCGACGCATGCGCCGACAGGTTGAGCGACAGCTTCACATTCTTGGTCGCCTCGGGCACGCCGCTGGTCTGCGGCAGGCGCAAATTGACGGTCGAACCCATGCCGGTCGCGATCACCGCGCCCGAGCCATCGACCGGATAGACCTGAAGGTACGAACCCTGCGAGTCGGTGACATAGCGCTCGCTGTCGACCAGGAAGCTGCCGTTGCGGGTGAAGTTGACGCCGGCGGCATCGAGGCTGGGCTTGACCGCGAAGAAGCCGTCGCCCGAGATCGCGATATCGAGGCTGGACGAGGACTGCTGGGTACCGCCCTGGCCGAACTGCTGGCGGATCGCCTTCACCGTGGTGCCCGAGCCGATCATCTGGTTCGGGTTGAGCGACACGCTCGACGCGATGACGTCGGCGAACTCGGTGCGGCTCTTCTTGAAGCCGTTGGTCGAGACGTTCGACAGATTGTGGCTGATGGTCGACATGTCGGTCTGCGCCGCCTGAAGACCCGAGAGCGAGGTGTAGAAGGACATTGCTTATGCTCCTTGGAAAGCGAGTTTTCAGCCGATCTTGCGGACGGCGATGGCGGAAACCTGACCGATGCCGGGCAGGGTAAGGACGGGATTGCCGTCGCTGCCCATCGCCACTGCGGTGACCGGGGCCCAGACGAGCGGCTTGGCCGTGACGGCGCCGCCATCGGCGTTCTGCGCGGCGACGCGAATCTTGAACGGTCCGTTGCCAGCCTTTTCGCCGGTGTCGGTCTTGCCGTCCCATTCGAATTCGAGCGGGCCCTTATTGGCCTTGCCGAGCGCGACGTTCTTGAGGATCTCGCCGTTCGGCCCCTCGATCACGACGTTGACCTCCTTGGCGTCGGCGCCAAGCTCGATCACGCCGCCAAGCGTGCCGTCGGTGCGCGGATAGGCGGTGCTGCCCTCGGTCAGCACGGTGCGGCCGACCCACGACACCAGGTCCGTGGTCGAAGTCGCGCCGAGCTTGCCGGCAATCGCCTGCAGCGTCGTGTTCATCTCGCTGATGCCGGCGAGCGACGAGAATTGCGCCATCTGGGCGACCATCTGCGTGTTGTCGACCGGATCGAACGGATCCTGGTTCTTCATCTGCGCGGTCATCAGCGTCAGGAAGTCGGCCTGGCCCAAGGTGGACTTGCCACCCTTGACCGGTGCGTTCTTGTCGGTGCCGCCCGTTCGGCCGATGCCGAGCTTCGACATCACATCATCAAATCCGGTGGCCATCAGCTGCGTCCCAGGTTGAGCGTCTGGGTGATCAGCGTCTTCGCCGTCTGCATCACCTCGACATTGTTCTGATAGGTGCGGGCGGTCTCCATCATGTCGACCAGCTCGCGGGTCTCGTCGACCGCGCTTTCCCAGATGTTGCCGTCCTTGTCGGCCATCGGGTTGCCGGGGTCGTAGCGCTTGGTTGGCGCCTCGCCTGCCGTGACGACGTTTTCGACATCGACCGTGGCGAGGTTGTTCGCGGCGTCGAAGGCGGTGCGGAACACCGGCTTCTGCGTGCGATAGGCTTCGGCCGCCGACGATGCGACCTGACCGACATTGGCGAGGTTCGACGCGGTGGTGTTCATCCGCACGAGCTGCGCCGACATGGCGCGGCCCGCGACCTGGAAGATGCTGAGCGGCTGATCCGGCATGGTTATTCTCCCTTCAGCGCGCGGGTAATGGTGGAGATGCGCCCGTTCAGGAACGCGAGCGTCGTCTGATAGGCGACGGCGTTCTCGGCAAAGGCGGTCTGCTCGGTCGACAGTTCGACGGTGTTGCCGTCGAGGCTGGGCTGGAGCGGGATGCGGAACTTGGTCGCGCCCTCGATCGGATCGGTACCCGCCATTCCGGGGGTTTCGATCGCGCTCAGCGCTTCCTTGAAGTCGATGTCCTTGGCCTTGTAGCCGGGCGTCGAGGCGTTCGCGATGTTCGACGCGAGCACGCCCATGCGCTGCGAGCGCACTGCGAGCGCTGCACCGTGCACCCCGAAAAGACTGTTCTGACCCATGCTATGCGTCCTCCGCACATTTGTTCGCGGCCTTCCTAGCAATGGGCGTGCCAGTTTCCGGGTTTGCGGTTGAAATCGCCTCGATTGCCGGGAAACGCCGAGCGAGCGGCAAGATGTTGCCGGTGGCGGCAATCGGTTTTTGCCGGTTTTGCCGGTAGGCTTTTGAGAGCGCGTGCCGATCCCATCTCGTTCGCCATCCTGGCCTCGTGCCGGGGGCCACGGTGCGTCAGGCGAGGGGGCAAGAGGTTCAAAGGCAATTCTTGCCGCCCGGTGGACCCCGGCACAGGGCCGGGGTGACGAAGCGGGCTGAAGCGCTTGCGAGCCACTTGGCCCGGTGCTTGCAAAGAATCGCGCATGAACATTGCCGCGCTTTCCCAACCTGCCACCGCCGCGACCGCGCTGGTCCCCGGCACCTTTCTCGATCCGCTTGCGATCGGGATCGTGCTCGGCGGCACCGCACTGTCCATGGTGCTGCGCAATCGGCTTGCCGATGTCGGCCGGGCGCTGGTGGCGCTGACCGTGCTGTGGCGCCGACCGTTCAGCGCCGACGTGCTGCTGGGCCAGATCGCGGCGCAGGAGCGGATCGCGCATCGCCACGGCTTGTTCTCGCTCGACCGCGCGGTGATCGCCGATCCCGACATGGCGGCGGCGATTGAGATCGCGGTGGACGGCGCTTCGCCCGAGCAGGTCGAGCGGCTGGTGTGCGATCGCGTGACCGCCCGCGCCGAGCGGCATCGCGCGGCGATCGAGGTATGGACCGGCGCGGCCGAGGCGGCGCCGGCGATGGGGCTGATCGGAACGATCCTGGGCCTCGTCCAGATGTTCGCGTCGATGCAGGATCCCGAGACGATCGGTGCGGCCATGGCCGTGGCGTTGCTCGCGACACTCTACGGCGCGCTGGTCGCCAACCTGATCGCGATGCCGATCGCGTCGCGGCTCAAGCGGCTCGCGCGGGCCGAGGCGACCGAGC
>CAYOXO010000034.1:0-20355 GCA_964407945.1 uncultured Stakelama sp. | reverse complement strand
ACTGCGGCTCGCCGCACCACTCGCGCACCTCGCGACGCTCGAACGCGCACGCAAACGGGAGATCGCGGCGTGAGTGCCCGCCTTTCCACCGACATGTGGGACGAGATCGCACCCGCGCGGTCGGTGTGGCTGATCACGCTCGCCGACCTCGCGCTGCTGCTGGTCGGCTTCTTCGTGATGCTCCAGGCCAATCGTGAGCTGGACCGCGAGACGCTGCTCGCCGGCCTGCGTGCGGGTTTCGGGATCGAGGACAGCGCCCCCGCGCCGATGGCGGTGGCGATGGCGCGGGTCGAGGGTTTCGCCGAAGGTTCGGTCGACGCCGATCCGCGCGGTGCGATTCAATGGGCCCGCGACGCCGCGCGCGATTCCCGGACGCGCATCACCATCACCGGATCGACCGACGGCGCGCGCGATGTGGATGCCGCGACCGGCAGTGCCGCGATCCTTGCCGCAGACCGTGCGCGCGCGATTGCCGCCGCGCTGGTCCGTAGCGGTGCGGCCGATCCGGCCCGCATCGCCATTGTCACCGATCCTGGCAAGCGCCGGGCAGTCACCCTTTCCGTCGGCTTTGCCGGCGACACGCATTGAAATGGAGGCAAATATGATCGCCCTTCTCCTGCCCGCGCTGGTCGCCGGCGCAACACCCGCAGCCTTCCAGTCCACCGACACGCTCGACCGGCTGGTCGAGCAATTCGCCGGGGCGCCGATCGGAATGGAAGGCGGCGCGCGCGCGCCGGTGGACAAGCGCCTGAAGCTTGCCGCGTGCGATGCGCCGCAGCTGAGCTGGCGCTCGGCGGCGGAGGACGCGGTGGTGATCCGCTGTCAGGGACCGCAGCAATGGCGCGTGTTCGTGCCGGTCAATGCACTGCCGAAGCCGGTAACGCCCGCAGTGACGGCGATGCCGGTGCCCGCGGTGGTCAAGCCCGTGACCGTGATCAAGCGCGGCGATCCGGTGCTGATCGAAGCCGGTGCCGCCGGCTTCTCGATCACACGCGAAGGGCTGGCGGTGGCAGATGCCGCCGCAGGCGCGCGCGTCATGATCAAGGTCGACGACAAGCGCCCGCCGGTGGCCGCAATCGCGATCGAACCGGGCCGTGCGCGCCTGCCCGGATTTGGCGAGTAATTTTTTTCCTAAAGTTCGTCGCCGCGCGGTCGTTCTTGCGTATGTCCGCAGAATAAAGGGTCGCAGACATGGTTGATCCAGTCGGCTTCAAGCCTGCATCCATTGCCGACCGGCGCCTGACGCCGGTAGCCCCGGCCGCGCCTGTAAAGGCGGCGGACGGTGTGACGCAGGCTGCCCAGACCAGCATCGCGGCTTCGATCACCCAGGCTGCAGCCGCAAGCGCGCCGGTCGATGTTGAGCGTGTTGCGCGGATCAAGAAGGCGATCGCGGACGGCAAGTTCCCGCTGGTCCCTTCGACCGTGGCGGACCGGTTGCTCGCGCTCAAGCTTCAGTGGAATCCGCATGACCCGGCGTGACGCCCTTGTTCGCGTGATCGACGCGCTGCACGCTGAGATCGATGCGCTGAAGGCGAACGACGTCGCCGCGCTCGAACGTGCCACGCGCGAGAAATTGATCGGAATCGACGCGGTGGGGGCCGCGAACGACGACGAACCCGAACTCTCGCCCGAACTCAAGGCGCTGGCCGACGAGGCGCACCGCCTCAACGAGACCGCCCGCATCTATGTCAACCTGATGGCCGCCAATGTGCGGCGGCGATTGCAGGTGCTGACCGGCAATAGTTTGCCGTCCTATCGGCCCGGGATTGCCGGAACGCTTGCCTGACCGGCAAAATCACCCGCTGAACGGGTAGAATCCGCCAACTGGCACACCTCTTGCTCAGGACCTCCTACCCAGGGGGAAGAGCAAGAGTCCGATGACTATACCTTCGATCGGAGCCAGGACGAACGTCACCACGGCGATCGCTGCGGCCAGCCAGAAGACCGGTATCGACTTCAACTATCTGCTCGGCCAGGCACAGGTCGAAAGCGGGATGCGCAGCAATGCCCGCGCCCGCACCTCAAGCGCCACCGGCCTCTATCAGTTCATCGAGCAAAGCTGGCTCGGCGTGGTCAAGGAGCATGGCGACAAGCACGGCATGGGCTGGGCGTCGGACAGCATCCGCCGCACTTCGTCCGGCCGCTTCGTCGTCGGCGATCCCGCGACGCGCCAGGCGATCCTGTCGATGCGCAACGATCCGGAAATGGCGTCGCTGATGGCCGCCGAACATGCCAGCGACAACAAGGATAGCCTTGAAAGCTCGCTGGGCCGCGAAGCCAATGGAACCGACCTCTATATGGCGCACTTCCTGGGCATCGGCGGTGCACGGAAATTCCTGCGTGCGATGGAGGCGAACCCGGGCCAGTCCGGCGCCAATCTGTTTCCCGCCGCTGCGCGCGCCAATCGCGGGGTCTTCTACACCTCGGACGGCTCGCCGCGCTCGCTTGGCCAGATCTACGAGCGCTTCGCCGGCAAGCTCGACAAGGGTGCCGCAGCCGCTGGGGGAACCGGTCTCGCTTCGGGGCAGCTCGACGCGAAGTTCCAGCAACTCGTCCAGTCGCTCGGTCCCGATGCCGAAGTGGTGCTGGGCAATGGCGCTGTCGGACAGGATCGCAAATGGCTGGCGACGCTCGACCAGCTGCAAACCGCCGGGCGGGCGCCGGCCGAGCGCGCGGTCAATCCGCTGCGCCCGACGCCTGAGACCGCCAAGCTTGCCTATATGATGCTCGCGAGACTGGGAGCGTAACCCGCGTGAACGCACTTGCACTCAAGGGGGGCGTTGCCCCCGCGCTGAAGAGCTTCGCCCTGCCCGTCGCCATCCTCGTGCTCGTCGCGATGATGGTCGTGCCGGTGCCGACCTTCCTGCTCGACACCTTCTTCATCATGAACATCGTCATCAGCCTCGCGGTGCTGATGGTCGCGCTGAACGCGCAGAAGCCCCTGGACTTCTCCGCCTTCCCGACCGTGCTGCTGTTCGCGACGCTGTTCCGCCTCGGCCTCAACGTCGCGTCGACGCGCGTCGTGCTGGGTCACGGGCATGAGGGCGAGGCTGCGGCCGGCCATGTGATCGAGGCGTTCGGCACCTTCATGATCGGCGGCGACTATGTGGTCGGCCTGTTCGTGTTCGCGATCCTGATCATCATCAACATGATCGTGGTGACCAAGGGCGCGGGGCGCGTCTCCGAAGTGTCGGCGCGTTTCACTCTCGACGCCTTGCCCGGCAAGCAGATGGCGATCGACGCCGATCTCAACGCCGGGCTGATCACCCCGGACGAAGCCAAGGCGCGCCGCGTCGAGGTGGCGACCGAAGCCGATTTCTACGGCGCGATGGACGGTTCGTCCAAGTTCGTGAAGGGCGACGCGATCGCCGGCCTGCTGATCCTGTTCATCAACATCATCGGCGGCCTGATCCTCGGCCCGCTCAGCCATGGCCTCTCGATCGGTGAAGCGGCGCAGACCTATGTGCTGCTGGCGATCGGTGACGCGTTGGTCGCGCAGATTCCGGCGCTGCTGCTGTCGATCGCCGCCGCCGCGATCGTCACCCGGGTCAGCGCGAACAAGGACCAGGATCTGGCCGGCCAGATCGGCAGCCAGTTCGCCAGCCACAAGACCTGGACCCCGGTCGCGGTGATCATCGCCCTGCTGGGCGTGATGCCTGGCATGCCCGCCTTCATCATCCTACCCGCCGCAGCCGGCTCCGGCTTCATGGCGTGGAAGATGTATCAGGCGAGCAAGCGTCCGGCCGCGCCGGTCGAGCTTGCGTCCGCCGAACCCGAAGATCCCTCCAAAATCGGCTGGGACGAAGTCACCGACAATATGCAGGTGATGATCGACATCGGCTATGGTCTGGTGCCACTGATCGACGAGCGTCGTGGCGGCGCGCTGATGGGCCGCATCACCGGCGTGCGCCGTCAGCTGTCCAAGGAACTGGGCTTCGTGGTGCCGCAGGTGCGCGTGCGCGACGACATCAATTTGAACCCCTTCACCTATCGTATCGTCGTCGGCGGCGTGGTGATCGGTGAGGACAGCGTCTCGCCCGACGAGGTGTTGGCGCTCGACACCGGTCAGGCGGTCGGCACGCTCAACGGCAAGCCGGCGAAGGATCCGACCTTCGGGCTCGACGCGATGTGGATATCGCCCGCGGATGCGGATGCCGCGACCGGCCAGGGCTGGCTGGTGGTCGATCCGGGCACGGTCATGGCGACCCACCTCAACCAGGCGCTGATCTCGAACGCGTCGGACCTGCTGGGGCCGGACGAGGTGCAGGCGCTGCTCGACGGACTGCGCGAGCGTGCGGCGCAGCTGGTCTCGGCGCTGTCACCCAACCCGCTGCCGATCACGACGCTCACCCAGGTGCTGCGCGGGCTGCTGGCCGAGAATATCCCGCTCAAGGAATTCCGCCGCATCGCCGCCGCCATCGCCATGGCCGCACAGAAGACGCACGACGCCGACGAGATCATCGAACTGATCCGCCCCGAACTCGGCCAGCTGATCATTCAGCGGCTGTGCGGGGTGCGCGAGCCGCTGCGCGTGATGACGCTCGAAGGCCAGCTCGAGGCGCTGCTGGGCCAGGCGGTCCGTTCGGACCCGGCCAAGCGCAACACGATCGAACCCGATCTCGGCCGCCGCATCGTCGACGCGCTCCAGCGCGCCGCCCAGCCTTTGGTCGCCGAGGCCAAGCCCTTCGCCCTGGTCGTCCAGCCTTCGATCCGCATCGCGATCCGCAAGCTGGTCAAGACCTGTCTGCCGGATACCCCCGTGATGAGCTTCTTCGAAGTGCCTGAGGACAAGTCGGTCGAAGTGGTCGCCGTGATCGGCGCGCCCGAAGCCCAGCCTGCGCTGGTGCCGGCATGAACTTCCAGCCCTCCCCCAATGAGTTCGCGCTCACCTATGGCCGCACCGGCGAGACCAAGCGCGACATGGACGGCCTGGTGCGCAAGCATATGCCGCTGGTCCGCCGGCTCGCCTGGCACGTCCATGGATCGATGAGCAGCCTGATCGACGTCGAGGATCTGGTCCAGATCGGCCTGGTCACGCTGGTCGAGGCGGCGGCGAGCTTCGAGGATCGCGGCCTCGTCAGCTTCGACCAGTATCTGCAGACGCGGGTGCGCGGGGCGATGATCGACGAGTTGCGCCGTCAGGCGACGATCACGCGCGGCGCGATGAAGCGGCGGCGCGTCTATAATGATGCGGTCGCCACGTTGACCGACGAACATGGCAAGCGGCCGGACGAGGCTGCGGTCGCATCCAAGCTCGGCGTCACCATCGACAAGCTGCGCAGCGACTATGCCAGCGCGGAAGCGGTGCGCTTCGATTCGATCGACGATGTCTATTCGGACGAAGGGCCCTGGTTCATGTCCGACGAGCCGTCGGCCTTCGACCAGCTCGCCGATGCCGACCAGCGCGAGGCGCTGATCGCGGCGGTCGCCGAGCTGCCGGAGAAAGAACAGCTGGTGATTCAGCTCTATTATGTCGAGGAACTCAATCTCGAGGAGATCGGGCAGGTACTCGGTGTCGGTGCCGCGCGGGTCTGCCAGATCAAGAAGAGCGCGCATGACCGACTCAAGAAGGGGTTGATGCGGCGCATGGGATAAAGACGGGTCCGGTGCCGGGGGGCGCCGGTTCCATAGGGGGCAGGGGCGGAAGCGTGCCGGGGGGCTCGCTTCCGCCCCTTCTTTCTTTTTGCGACACATTCGCAGCGGGGCGTGCTAGCACCGCCGCGTGCGTCGCCATCTCTATCTTGCCGCCGGGTTCGTGTCGCTTGGACTGGCGGTAATCGGCGCGATCCTGCCGGTGATGCCGACCACGGTGTTCGTGATCCTGGCCGCCTGGTGTTTCGCGCGCAGCTCGCCGCGGCTGGAGCGCAAGCTGCTCGAACACCCGAAATTCGGGCCGCACATCGTGCGCTGGCGCGAAAAGGGCGCGATCAGCCGCGGCGGCAAGAAGGCCGCAACGGTGGCGTTCGCGGTGAGCATCGCAGTGACCCTGATCTTCTCGCCCATGCCCTGGCCGCTGGTGACGATCGCGGCAGCCGTCATTGTTGGCGGCTGGATCTGGACCCGGCCTGAAGGGTAGAAAGCGCCAGGCGGTAACCCGCTGGCGGGATCGTCGCGGCTTTGCGAACATCGCGCGATCGCTGCCTGGGCAACCGCCCGGATCGTTGGAGTATCGTCAATGCATCCCAAGCTGTTTGCTTCGACATGCCTTGCTGTCGCGTTTCTCAGTATCTCTGCTTCGGCTCGGGAAAGCAGCGCCGACGATGTGCTGCGATCAACGATCGCGGAGCAAAGCTACCCGGCGGTCGAGAAGGCTGCGGCCGATGGCGCGGTCGCACTCTGGGCGATCGGCGCGATCGAGCAGCATGGGCCGCATCTTCCGCTTTCGACCGATGTCGAGATTCCCTCGGCGCAGCTTCGCGGTGTCCAACAGGCATTGTCGCGCCGGAACATCGCGAGCAGCATCGTCCCGCCCTATTATTGGGGCGTCAATCATGTGACCGGCGCCTTCCCCGGATCGATCCATGTCCGGCCGGAGATCATGGTCGAGGTCATGCTCGACGTGTTCCGCAGCCTCAGGCGCTCGGGCTTTCGCGAAGTCTATTGCATCACCGGGCATTTCGACGCCGCCCATGGCAAGGCGATTGCAGAAGCCGTGCGCCGCGCCAACCAGGAGCAGATCATTGCCGCACGCTTCGTCGTGCCCGACATGCTCGGCGACCGCCTCGGCCTCGATCGCGCCGCGCCCTATTTCGTCTTCGCCCCATGGCCGGCGGCTGCACCCGCCCCCTACCCCGACCTGCATGCAGGCGCGGCGGAAACCTCGGCGATGCTCCATGTTGCGCCTGGGCGGGTCGATGCGGCCGCTGCCCGGCGCCTGCCGCCGACCAATCTGAACCCCGATCAACTGCGCGAGTGGCGCACCGGCGGGGAGCGCGCCCGAGCGTTGACTCCTCAGGGAATCGTCGGCGCGCCGGCAAAGGCGAGCGCTCGAACGGGCAAGGCGCGGCTGGCACAGGAGATCGGCGCCTATGCCTTGGCGATCGAGGCGTCGGTAGCGCGTCGGGATTCCGGGACGAAGTGACAGCCGCTTCGACCGGCGCGGTGTGGCCGCGGCCCGTGCGGGCGTTCATCACGCAAGAAAAACCCCGGCGGTCTTTCGACCACCGGGGCTTCCTTGCATGCCCCTCCTCCAGGGAGGAGGGAGACCGGCCGTGATGCCTGTCAGGGGGGTGACACCCCGACCGGCACACGCTTAGCGAAGCAGCGACAAGACGCCCTGCTGCGACTGGTTGGCCTGCGCCAGCATCGCGGTCGACGCCTGGCTCAGGATCTGCGCCTTGGCGAGCGCGGTCGTTTCGGCCGAGAAGTCGGCGTCTTCGATGCGGCTGCGCGCTTCGGCGAGGTTGCTGGTCGTGGTCGTCAGGTTCGCGACGGTCGATTCGAGGCGGTTCTGAACCGCACCGAGGTCGCCACGGCCCGCCGAGATCTTGTCCAGCGCCGCGTCGATCACTGCCATCGCCGCCGAAGCGCCGCCCTGGGTCGCGATCGAGATGCCCGAGGTGGTGGCTTCGCTGAAGCCGGCATCGGCTTCGCCGGCACCGGTGATCGCGATGTTCTTGCCCGGCTCGGCGGTCAGCGTGACCTTGCCTTCCAGAACGCTCGCGGTCGAGCTCAGCGTCACCGCTGCGCCGCCGGCATCCTTGACGTTGGCGAGCACGCCGTCGCCATCGGTCAGGCTGATGTTCGAGCCGTCCTTGCTGGTCAGCTTGATCTTGCCGTCGTCGGTCAGGCTCGCCTGGATGTTGCTGCCCGAGCCCAGCACCTGATTGATGCGGTTCGCGACTTCGCTGGCCGTATCTTCGTTGGTGAAGGTGACAGCGGTGCTGCCGATGGTGAGCGTGTCACCCGACGCGATCGAGCCGACATCGGCGGTCACTTCGTTCTCTGCAGTGGCCTTGACGCCGGTCGTGCCGGTCTTGGCGTTGACCGCGTCGGCCACCGCCTTGGCATCGACGCTGGCAACCG
Source organism: uncultured Stakelama sp. (assembly GCA_964407945.1). GTDB lineage: Bacteria > Pseudomonadota > Alphaproteobacteria > Sphingomonadales > Sphingomonadaceae > Sphingomonas. The sequence continues at coordinate 12,330 of CAYOXO010000034.1, read as the reverse complement.
CGCCGACGTCTTCGCCGTTGATGACCAGATCGCCGGCTGCGAGCGCGGCATTGACGACGCCGCCCTTGACCTGTGCCTGAAGGCCCAGTTCCGAGGTGCTGGTCTTGACCATCTTCATCGAGATCGTCTCGCCGGCGTTGATGCCGGTCTGCAGCTTGACCTCGCCGAAGCTGCCGTCGAGCAGCTTGACGCCGTTGAAGTTGGTGGTCTCCGAAACGCGGCCGATTTCGGCGACGAGCTGGGAAACTTCGGCCTGCAGCGTGGTGCGGTCGCTGTCGCGCAGCGTGCCGCTCGACGACTGGGTCGCCAGTTCCTTCATGCGCTGAAGCATGTTGGTGACTTCGCTCAGCGCGCCTTCAGCGGTCTGCGCAAGGCTGATGCCGTCATTGGCGTTGCGGATCGCAACGGCCATGCTCTTAACCTGCGAGGTCATGCGGCTCGCAATGGCGAGGCCCGCAGCGTCGTCCTTGGCGCTGTTGATGCGCTTGCCGGTCGACAGACGCTCCATGGCGGTCTGCAGGCTCGACGAAGCGACCTTGGACGCGTTCGCGGCGCGGAGGCTCGCGATGTTCGTTCCGATAACAGTCATGTCTTGTCTCCGTTCAGTCCGGCGTCCTTGCCTACCCCCCTGAATGCGAAGGAGCTCGGGTCGCCACAGGGGGGAACGACAGGCTGAGACGGGGATTAAGCAATTTTCTGAACCACGCCTCGCGCGCGCTCTCGCGTGTATGCGGGAGGGCGTGCGCGGCAATCTGAAGCCGGTTTGGCCGATTTTTGCCGGTTGGTTTACCACTCGTTTACCATCAATCCTGCATCACGCTCCCAACAGGGGGAATGAATGCAGACGATCTTTCCGTCAGCCGCGGTACTTCGGCAGCACTATGCGCTGGTCTCCTCGCTTCGCGCGCAGGGATTCACCATCGGGGCGGCCGACAAGGTCAAGCCGATGCCGGGCGATCTGTTCATGATCGTCGAGGGCGAGGCGCCGCCGGTTTCGGCCCGCACTCTGGTGCTGGCCGAAGGGCCGATCGCTGCAATCCCCTTCCATGACGGCAACCCTGCGCGGCTGAGCTTCGGCCCCGAGGATGCGGCGATCGCCAGTGGCTTCGCCAGCGCGATGCTGCGCGGCGCGCACGCACCGGTCGCAGCCGATCCGGAGAGCCTCGCGCTCTATGCGCTGGCCGAGCGTGTTGCCGCCGCCGACATCACCGTGCTGATCAACGGCCCAACCGGCACCGGCAAGGAAGTGCTGGCCAAGGCGATCCACATGGGTAGCTCGCGTCGCGACGGTCCGTTCATCGCGGTCAATTGTGCCGCGCTCCCCGAAACCATGCTCGAAGCGCTGCTGTTCGGTCACCAGAAGGGGTCGTTCACCGGCGCGAATGCGGCGGGCGAGGGCTTCTTCCGCGCCGCCAATGGCGGCACTCTGCTGCTCGACGAAGTCGCGGAGATGCCGCTGGCGCTGCAGGCCAAGCTGCTGCGCGCGCTGCAGGAGCGTGAGGTGGTGCCGATCGGCGCAACCACCCCTGAAAAGATCGACGTCCGCGTCATCGCCTGCGCCAACCGCGACCTTCAGGGCGAAGTCGCCGAGGGCCGGTTCCGCGCCGATCTCTACTACCGCCTGTCGGTCTTCCCGCTTTCGACCCGTCAGCTGGCCGATCGCCCGGGCGACGTCGCCGCGCTCGCTTCGGCGATGGTGCTGCGCCATGCCGGCAACCGTGCTCGCCTCCCCTGGGTGACGCAGGACGCGCTGGCGGTGCTGCAGTCGCACGACTGGCCAGGCAATGTCCGCGAGCTCGAGAATGTGATCCAGCGCGCGCTGCTGCTCTGCCCGGGCGACGCGATCACCGCCGATCACCTGATCTTCGACCGTGCCCCTGCCGCCGCCCCGGTGCAGGCGGAAGGCACGCTCAGCAACATCGTCCAGCTCAGCGAATTCGCGGCGATCCGCGAGACGCTGGCGCAGTGCGGCGGTAGCCGCACCGAGACCGCCAAGCGCCTCGGCATCTCGGAGCGCACCTTGCGCTACCGTCTCGCCAAGGCGCGCGAGCAGGGTGAGGACATCGTCCGGAGGGCCACGGCATGAGCATTGGCGGCGTAGGCGGGGCAGGCGGCATCGACCGCGTCATGCAGCTCCGCGCCCAGATCCTCGAGCGCAACGAAGCGCTCCAGCGCGCGACCAGCGGCGCGGCGGCTCCGGCCACGGCGCCGATCGGTCAGCCGGCGGGTCCGGCAAGCTTTGCCGACACGCTGGAAAACGCATTGCAGCAGGTCAACGGCGCGCAGAGCCGCGCCAGCGATCTTTCCGCCTCGTACGAGCGCGGCGAGACGGTCGACATCGCCAAGGTGATGCTCGCTCGCCAGGAGGCGTCGGTCGGTTTCGAAGCGACGCTTCAGGTCAGGAACAAGCTCCTGACCGCCTATCGTGACATCATGAGCATGCCGGTCTGATATGAGCAACGCAGTCTCCGTCTCCGACGCGCCCGCCGTTCCCGCCAACGCCAATGGCTTTGGGGGGAGTGGCGGCTTTGCCAATCCGCTGAGCCAGATGCGCTCGGTCTTCTCGCAACCTGCGGTCAAGCGCAGCCTGCCGCTGATCTTCATGGTCGGCCTGATCGGCGCTGCCGCCCTCGCCTGGATGGCGATGGCGACCCCGCCGCAGCGCGTGCTGTTCGCCAGCCTTCCAGAAAGCGACAAGGCCGCTGTGGCCGAAGCGCTGAGCGCGGCGAGCATCCCCAACGCGATCGACAATTCGGGTTCACTCACCGTCGCCGAGGATGATTATCACAAGGCGCGGATGCTGCTCGCGGGGCAGGGCCTGCCCAAGGCGGCGCCGGGCGGCTATGCGCTGCTCGACCAGCTGCCGATGGGCGTCAGCCGTGCCGTCGAGGGCGAACGCCTTCGCCAGGCGCGCGAGACCGAACTGGCGCGCTCGATTGCCGAAATCGATACCGTGGCCGAAGCGCGTGTCCATCTCGCGACGCCCGAAGCCACCGTATTCGTGCGCGACAAGGCCGAACCGTCGGCCTCGGTCATCGTCAAGCTCCAGCCGGGGCGCACGCTGTCCGATGCGCAGGTCCGCTCGATCGTCAACCTCGTCGCCTCCTCGGTGCCGGGGATGAAGGCCGAAGCGGTGACCATCGTCGATCAGGCGGGCGCGTTGCTCAGCAAGTCGGGCCAGGAAGGCAGCGCAGGCGATGCGCGCATCGATTTCCAGCGCCGCGTCGAGGACAAGTACCGCCAGCAGCTCGTTCAGCTGCTCACCCCGCTGCTCGGCGCCGGCAACTTCACCGCAGAAGTGCAGGCCGATGTCGATCTCGACGAGAGCCAGGCGACGCGCGAAACCTTCGACAAGGCGAACGCCGTGCTCCGTGCCGAACAGGGCAACTGGACCGGCGCGCCGCGCGACGGCGCCGCTGCACCCGGCGGCATTCCCGGTGCGCTGTCCAACGTCGCGCCTGCGCCCGCCACGGTCGCCACGCCCACCCCTGCGGCAACGCCCGCACCGGGTGAGCCGGCGACGCCCACGGCTGCCGCCGCGGCTGCCGCAGGCCTGAAACAGAGCGACAGCTTTGCGCGCAGCTATGACAACGCCAAGGAAATCTCGGTCACCCGTGCCGCGCCGGGCAATATCCGCCGCCTGTCGGTCGCGGTGCTGCTCAAGGAAGAGCCAGGCAAGCCGCGCGGCCAGGTCGAGATCAAGCAGATCGACGATCTGGTGAAGGCGGCAGTCGGCTTCAACGCCGCGCGCCAGGATCAGGTCACCGTCGTCAGCCGCAAGTTCAGCACGAACGCCGATGCTGCCAGCGAGGCCCCGGCCTTCTACGAAAGCGGCTGGTTCGCGATGGTCGCGCGCAATGTGACCGCGGTGATTATCGCGCTGCTGGTGCTGCTGCTCGGTGTGCGTCCCCTCGCCAAGGCGCTGCTCAAGAAGCGTGAGGATGCGAATCGCGGCGGCGCCCTGCCGATGGGTGGCGCGGACGGCGTGTCGATGCCGGCGCCGGTCAGTGCCGAGATGCTCGGTGCAGGCGGTGTGCCGCTTGGGGAACGAGTTGGGCTGGTGCGCGATTTTACGCGTGACAATCCCGCGCGTGCTGCATTGGCGGTGCGGGACATGATCAAGGCGGAAGGCAATTGAGATGAATGCGCCCCGCAACTTTACCGGTGTCGAGCGCGCCGCGGTGCTGATGATGGTCGTCGGCGACGAAGAGGCCGCCGCGATCCTGCAGAAGCTCGACCCTGAGGAAGTCCGCCAGCTCGGCACTGCGATGATGAACGTCGCCGATGTCAGCGAATGGGAAATGGCCCAGGTTCTCGACGATTTTACCGGCCGTGCGCAGGAGCGCAGTGCGATCCAGTTCGATCCGCGCCCCAAGCTCGAATCGGTGGTGACCAAGGCACTGGGGCCGGAGCGCGCGAGCACGATCCTGGCGCGCATCCTGCCGCCCGAGCCGAACGAATCGATCGCCACCCTGCAATGGATGGACGCGACCGAGATCGCGGCGATGCTGGAGGAGGAACATCCCCAGATCGCGGCGGTGCTGCTCGCGCATCTTGAGCCGACGATCGCCGGCCAGGTGCTGGAAATGCTGCCCGAGGCGGTTCAGCCACAGGTGCTGCGCCGCGTTGCCAAGCTCGGCCCGGTGACGCCGGAGGCGCTCGCCACACTGACGGCCTTGCTCGAACGCCATTCGGGCCAGCCGCGCCGCGTCGCGGGCGTCCAGATGGGCGGCACGCGCGAGGCGGCGAAGATCATGTCGAGCGTGCGCAAGATCACCGAGCAGAAGGTGATGCCGAAACTGGCGAAGCTCGACCGCGAAGTCGCCCGGGCGATCGAGGAGGCGATGTTCGTCTTCGACAATCTGCTCGAGCTCGACGACAAGAATATGGGCACGCTTCTCCGCAACATCGAGAGCGATATCCTTGTCCGCAGCCTCAAGGGCGCGGACGAAGCGGCGCGCAACCGCTTCCTGGCGTGCATGTCGAGCCGCGCGGCCGACACGATCCGCGACGAGATGGAAGCGCGCGGCCCGATGAAGCTTGCCGAGGTGTTGGAGGCCCAGAAGGTGATGATCGCCATCGCGCGCCAGCTGGTGAAGGACGGCACGATCATGATGCCGGGCAGCGGCGGGGACGACGATTATGTCTGAGCCGCAAGGCTTTGTTCCCGGGCTTGCCGCACGTAGCGCAGGAATCGCCGAGGCGCTTCAGCGTGCCTTCGCGCCGCCCGAGGAATTCGCCCCGCGCGCGGTCCGTCCGCGCGATGCGCCGCCGGTCGAGCCCAAGCATTTCAGCCCCGCCGACCCGGGAAACAAGCCAACCGAGGGCTGGGATCCGTTCGACCCCGAACCCACACCGGAGCCCAAGGAATTCGTGGACCCGATTACTGCCGCACGCGCCGCCGGCTATGCCGAGGGATTGGCCGCGGGCCGTGCCGAGGCCGATGCCGCCGCCGCGCAGCAGGCAGCGTTGCTCCAGCAGGTCAGCGACGCACTGGCGCAGGGCGCGCATTTCGATCGTGAGCGCATGGCCGGACATCTGCGCCAGACCGTGCTGCATCTGGTTGCCAAGATGATCGGCGAGACCGGCGTCGCGCCCGACATCCTTGCTTCCCGGATCGACGCTGCGACCGATATGCTCGCCGACAGCGCCGAATCCGCGATCCTGCGCCTGCATCCCGACGATGTCGCCTCGGTCCAGAGCTATCTGCCCAAGACCGTCTTCCCGGTCGGCGATCCCAATGTCGCGCGTGGCGGCTTCATCATCGAAAGCGCTTCGACCATCGTCGAGGACGGTCCCGACATGTGGCTCGAACAGCTCGCGCAAGCCATCGACCGCGTTCCGATTCCGCCTTCCGTCTGAGGGGTCCGATGTTGAACCGCTTCACCGCCGACTATCTCGACGGCCTCGCCTGCCGCGACTTCCGCCCGCAGCCCAAAGTGTCCGGGCGGCTGTCGTCCTATGACGGATTGCTCATGGAGGCGGTCGGTCTTTCGCTTCCTGTCGGCACGGTCTGTGCGATCGGCACCGGCGCCAGCCGGGTCGAGGCCGAAGTGATTGGCTTTCGCGGCGGCAAGACATTGATGATGAATCTGGGCGGCCCCGCTGCGCTGCTTCCCAACGCGCCGGTTCGCCCCGTCGGCCCGCCGGGTGAGGCGGAGGTCGGTGCCGCGATGCTCGGCCGCGTGGTCGACGGTGCGGGCAAGCCGATCGACGGGCTCGGGCCGATTCGCGGCGCCGGCAAATGGCCGCTTGCGGGGAAGATTCAGTCGCCGCTGGACCGCGGCCGGGTGCTCCAGCCGATGGATGTCGGCGTGCGCGCGATCAACGGGCTGCTGACGATCGGCCAGGGCCAGCGCGTCGGCATCATGGCCGGATCGGGCGTCGGCAAATCGGTGCTGCTCGGCATGATGGTGCGCGCGGCCAAGGCAGATGTCATCGTGATCGGTCTGATCGGTGAGCGCAGCCGCGAAGTTTCTGACTTCCTCGAGACCAAGGTCGCGGGTGAGGCGCGTGCGCGCTCGGTCGTGGTTGCGGTACCCGCCAACCATTCGCCGGTTCTGCGCATCCGCGGTGCGCTGCGCGCCACTGCCATTGCCGAAGCCTTTCGCAATGAGGGCAAGAAGGTCCTCCTCATCATGGATTCGCTGACCCGCGTCGCGCATGCGGGACGCGAGATCGGTTTGGCGCTGGGCGAGCCTGCCTCCGCGCGCGGCTATCCGCCCAGCGCGATCGCGATGTTGCCGAGCCTGATCGAGCGTGCAGGCACCGACGTCCATACCGGCGGATCGATCACTGCGATCTATACCGTGCTTGCCGATGGCGACGACGGCAACGACCCCGTGGTCGATTCGGCGCGCTCGATCCTGGACGGCCATATCGTGCTGAGCCGGGCGCTGGCCGAGCGAGGTGTCTATCCTGCGATCGATCTGGGGCCGTCGGTTAGTCGCGTGATGACCGACATTGCCGACCGGGAGCATGTCGCCGCCGCGCGCGTGCTGCGCCGCCACCTCGCCACCTATGAGGAGAATCGCGATCTGGTGCTGATGGGTGCCTATCGCGCCGGCGCGGATCCCGCGATCGATGCGGCCATCGCCTGTCATGATTCGGTGCTGGACTATATCCGTCAGGCCTATGACGAGACCGTCAGCCTCGAAGAAGCGGTAGCGGAGCTGGTCGGCGTCTTTGGCGATGCGTGACTTGATGGCGGTGCCAGCCCACACGCCCTCCCGGCCACCCACACGGTACTCTGAATGGGTGGCCGGGAGGGCGTGTGGGCTGGTGCCGGATTCCAACGAAAATGCCTGACAAACATCAAAAGAAGCTTGGCCGCCTGCTCCGCGTCCGTACGCTCCAGCTCGACATGGTTCGCGCGAGCGAAGTCGCCGCGCAGACCAAGGTGACCAACGAGGAAGCCCTGCGTGCTCGTATCGCGCAGCTCGCTCAGGGGGTTGCGCCGACACCCGCGCCGAAGCCCGGCAGCGCCACCACCCTCATCGCTGCGGCGCATTATCGCGATCGTCTCCATCAGTCGGCCTTCGCCGCCGAGCGCCGCGTCGCCGAGGCACAACGCGGGCTCGATACCGCGCGCGCTGCAACCCGCGAGGCCAAGCGCGACCAGACGGCGATCGAGAAGCTGATCGAACGTGCCGAAGCGAATGCCGCGCGCCGTGCGATGCGTGCGCTCGAGGATATGCCGGCCACTCCCAAAAAACGGCACGATCCTTGCTGAGTGGGCAGGGCCCCGTTTGAACGCATGGGGCGAAGGAGTTTTCGCCCGCAATGCCAGACTTGCTCGCCTCCACCTCGCTGCTCCCGCTGACGCCCGCGATTCCCGGACGAGCGGCCCCGATTGCCGTGCCTGCTGTGCCGGCCGTGGCCGATTTCATGGCGATGCTGGGCGAGTTGGTGCTTCCACCCGGTGCCAAGCCGCAGGGCGGCAAGGGGCAGGCGCTTGCCGGAGGCGGCAAGGATTTGCCGGCCGAACGCGCGGTTGCCGCCGCCGACGAGGATGAAACCGATCCGCTGGTCGCGTGGCTTCCCGCCGGTCTTGTGCCGATTGCAGCGCCTGAGCCGGTTTCGCTGCCGGACACCGCGTCCGTTGATGCCGCGCCTTCACCGGAGAGCGAGGCGGTTGCACTCGTCGCGCCGCTCGCCGATGCGGGTCTGCCTGGCGCGCATCCCGATGCAGCTGAGCTCTCCGCTCCGCCGGTGCTGGCGAGCATGTCGATCGCCAAGTCCGCCCCGGTTACGGCTGCTGTGCCCGGCTCATCGGTTGTCGATCCTGCGGCGATGGACGCGCCGGCCGTCGACGCCGTAGCGGTGGATGCGGCGGTCGCCGAAGTTGACATCGCGCTTCCGGAGGCTCCCGTAGCACCGGAGGTTGCGCCGCGCGGCAAGATCGAAGCGCAGCTGCGGGAGGTGCCGGTTCGTCCGCTGCCGGCGCATGCCGCCGTTCCGCAGCCAGTGGCGCCCGGCGCACCCGCCATGCAAACCGCCGCGCAGGTCTTTGCCGCGGCTATCTCCGCTTCGTTCGACTCGCCCGCCGCATCCGGGTTGCGCGCGACCGATCCGGCCATGGTGCAGGCACAGGCCATGACTGCCACTGAACAGCTGCGCACCACCGTACAGGCGATGTCGGGCGTCGATCAGCCGCCGCTCGACCTCAGCCGCGATGATTGGGCGGGCAAGATGATCGATCGGATCGCGACGCTGCGCGACGCTGCGGAAGCAACCGACACGCGCATCCGTCTCGCGCCCGAGAATCTGGGCAATGTCGATGTCTCGATCCGCCGCGATGGCGATCGCCTCCATGTCCATTTCGCTGCCGACAATCCTGCAACGCGTCAGATGCTCGCCGAAGCCGCGCCGCGGCTCGCCGAGCTGGCCGACGCGCGCGGCGTGAAGCTTGGTCAGACCAGTGTCGATGCCGGCACTGGCGGCCAGCAAGGCGCACCCAATCAGCCGCAACCGAATCAAGCCGCTCGCCCGGTCTCCGCCGGGGCGAGCTCATCGCAATCCGATCGCGACGATCGCGTCGCCTGAACCGAATCCAGGGGGAAGACTAAGTCATGAGTGACGACAAAGAAGCCGCACCGGCCAAGAAGAAGGGCGGCGCCAAGAAGTGGATCCTGATCGGCACCGGCTTGGTCGTGCTGGTCGGCGGCGGCGTCGGCGGCGGTCTCTATGCGTCCAATGCCGGGTTGTTCGGCGGCGCCAAGGCCGAGGGCGAAGCCGAGAGCGGCAAGCCGCGCCTCGTCCCGAAGGAGGAGGAAGTCCGCGCCAAGGGCGAGGGCAAGGAAGGCGAAGGCGGCGAGAGCAAGGGCATGAAGCCCCCGGCCGGAGAGGGCGGGGACAAATATGCCTCGACCTATTACCAGCTGGAGAAGGAGTTCACCTCCAACCTGCGCGAGAGCGTCCACTTCATCCAGGTCGGGATCGCGATCTCGACCCCCTATGACAACAGCGTCATCGAGGGATTGAAGACTCATGAGATGGCGGTGCGCTCCGCAATCCTCCTCTCGCTCGGCGAGACCAGCGAGGACGAGGTGTTCACCGCCGAGGGCAAGAAGAAGCTCCAGAAGCGCCTGACAGACGCAATCAACGCCGTTCTGAAGGAAAAAGAGGGCTTCGGCGGGGTTGGTAACGTCTACTTTACCAATTTCATTGTTCAGTGAACGGGCATGGTTAACAGCCCTTCAGAACTGGCGACGCCCGACAGGCGCGAACGTCCCCGGACCAGCGCGGAGCACGCGCCGGCGTTGGGAGCCGTCAGCCTTAATCCGTTCGGGGATCTGCATTCGGTGCAGCATCTCTCGGCGCGGCTCGCCAAGTCACTGAAGGGAAGCTTCGAACCGCTGGTTGGCGAGGGCGCGCGTTGCTGGGCCGAACCGCTCAGCGTTCAGCGTTTCGGCGACTATCGTGCGGAACGCCCGCAGACGCTGACCGCGTGGCTGCCGCTGGCGATGACGCCGGGACGTGGCCGTGCGCTGATCGTGATCGACGGGAATTTCGGCTTCGAGATGCTCGACCGCTTCTTCGGTGGCGAGGGCGAAGCACCGCAGCCGCTGCCCGCTGAATTCACCGGTTCGGCCGAGACGCTGCTGACGCGGCTGTCCGATACGATCGGCCGGCAGCTCGCCCCCGCCTGGGAGCTGCTCGCGAAGATCGACTTCGTACCGGCGCCCGTCTTCGCGTCGCTTTCGACCGTGCCAGAGATCGACGCGGGCGAAGCAATGGTTGTCACGCGCCTCGGCATCGCCGCGGGCGAGGCCAAGCCGCAATGGATCGACATTCTCTATCCGGTCGCAGCGCTCAAGCCCTACACGCCCAGCCTCACGGCGAAGGTGATCGGCGGCGAGCCCGAGCCCGAGCCCGAATGGCGCAACGGCCTGACGCGTGCCGCATTGGCGCTGCGCCTGCCGGTCCGCTCGGTCCTGGCCGAGCCGGTGGTTCCGCTCTCGACGCTGATGGCACTGAAGCCCGGCGATGTGATCCCGATCAGCTTCGGCCCCGATGTGCCGGTGATGGTTGCCCGCCAGCAGATCGGCTGCGGTACCGTCGGCACTGCCAACGGCCAGGCTGCAATCCGCCTGACCCGATTCGAATCCTTCAAGCTCGAGGACCCACGATGAACGACATGACCGGGGGCATGGCCACCGACTCCGCCGCGGCGGCCAATTTCCATCTGCTGCAGGACGTTGACGTCAAGCTGACGGTGGAGATCGGATCGACCACATTGACGCTGCGCGAGCTGCTCGCGCTCAGCGAATCGAGCGTGATCGAGCTCGACCGCGAAGCCGACGAGCTGCTCGACGTGTTCGTCAACGGCACGTTGATCGGCCGGGGCGAAGTCGTCACCGTCGGTGACAAGTTCGGCATCCGCATGACCGAGCTGGTCGCACCCGACAAGCGGGGCTGACCCACGATGATGTGGTCCTACATCCTCAAGCTGGTCGTGCTGTTACCGCTGGTCTGCGGCCTGCTGATCGGCTGCCTCTATCTCTGGCGCAAGCTCGAGGCGCGGCTGCCCGGCAACCAGGGCGACCGGATGCTCAAGGTCAGGGAGACGATGATGATCTCCACCGGCACGCGCATCGCGGTGCTTGAGGTTGAGGGCAAGCGCATCCTGGTCTCGGTGAGCCGTAACGGCGTCAGCCTGATCGACCGGATCGACCCGTGACCGCCGCCTTCCGTCATCTCGCGCTCGTGCTGGGCGCCTTTGCGCTCGCGCTGTTCTTGGTCGCGCCGGCGTTCGCGCAGGGTGCGCCGGCTCCCGCAGCACCGGTCGCGGCCCCCGCCGCCGCGCCGACGCCCGGTGTGGGCGATGCGGTTGACCGCGCGCTCGGCGACCTTGGCGGCGGCGACGCGCCGCTCAGCCTGTCGCTTCAGGTCCTCATCATCATGGGGTTGCTCACGGTTCTGCCGGGCATCCTGCTGATGATGACGAGTTTCACGCGGATCATCATCGTGCTGGCGATCCTGCGGCAGGCGCTGGGCTTGCAGCAAACGCCGCCGAATCAAGTGTTGGTCGGGCTGTCGCTGTTCTTGTCCTTCTTCATCATGGCGCCGACGATTTCGCAGATGAACACTGCCGCGATCCAGCCCTATGCGCAGGGCCAGATCGGCGCGACCGAGATGATCGCGAAGGCGGGCGAGCCGCTCCACGCCTTCATGCTCAAGCAGACGCGGGTCAAGGACATCACCATGTTCGCCGAAATGGCGAAGGTGGGGCCGATCGCGAACCCCAAGGATACGCCTTTCTCGATCCTGCTCCCGGCGTTCGTGACCAGCGAACTCAAGACCGCGTTCCAGATCGGCTTCCTGATCTTCCTGCCCTTCATCGTCATCGACCTGATCGTCGCCACCGTGCTGATGAGCCTGGGCATGATGATGATGTCGCCGACGATCATCTCGATGCCGTTCAAGCTGCTGCTGTTCGTGCTGGTCGATGGCTGGGCGCTGACCATGGGCAGCCTCGCCTCCAGCTTTGCGAGTTAGCGGCCATGGACGCAGAATATTTCCTGACGGTCGCGCGTGAAGCGATGTGGGTGCTCGCGCTCGCATCGGCCCCGATCCTGATTCCCGCGCTGCTGTCAGGCCTGATCCTCGGCATGGTGCAGGCGGCGACGTCGATCCAGGAGCAGACCCTCACCTTCGTGCCCAAGCTTGCGGTCGTCGGGATTTCGCTCGTGATTTTCGGCGGCATGATCATGACGCTGCTCGGCGACTTCACGATCGGCATCTTCGAACGCATCCCCGAGCTCGTGCGCTGATGTTGAAACGGCACCGGCCCGCCGCGTCGGGGTCAGGCCTTTTCCAGCTCGAAGG
>CAYOXO010000033.1:0-33186 GCA_964407945.1 uncultured Stakelama sp. | reverse complement strand
GGGGATCGGCTTCAAGACCGGCTGGAAGCGGCTCGACAAGGGGATCGACAAGGCCAACCAGAATCCCGGCCTTGCACTCTACAAGCTCCAGACCAACAGCTATAAATTCAGCTGGGCGCTGATCCCGCTGTCGATCCCGTTCGTATGGCTGCTGTTCTTCTGGAAGCGGCGATACAAGGGATACGACCACGCGGTGTTCGTGACCTATTCGCTGTCGTTCATGTCGCTGCTGTCGATCGTGCTGACGATCGCGGGCGGGCTGGGACTGAAGACGGAGGTGATCGCCACCGCGGCGATGGTGATCCCGCCGCTGCACATCTTCTTCCAGATGAAGGGCGCCTATCGCCTGCGCGGATGGAGCGCGCTGCTGCGCACCTTCATCCTGCTGATCTTCATCACCCTGATCCTGCCGATCTTCCTGCTGCTGCTGCTCGGCCTCGGCTTGACGGGCTAGAGCCTGATCCCGGGCTTCCAGCCGCTGGCGGCAAGAATGCTCCGGGGGTCGCGCAGTTCGATCAGGTCGCGCACCGCCGCGCGCTTGTCTTTCGCGCGGGCATAATAGGCTTTGGCGATGCGATAGCCGACCCAATAGCCGAGATCGCCGGGCCAGTCCGCCGTGCCGAGCCCGTTGTAGAGCCAGCGTGACCCCTGAGCGGGCTTGTCGATATCGTCGAGGAAGCCCGCCTCGAACACGGCTTCGCGCGTGCGGGTGATGCGCGTGAGGTGTTGATAGCTGACCGCGCCCGACATCAGCTCGCCGATGAACTCAGCACTGCCTTCGAGCAGGGCGGCCTTGAGCACGGTCGTTCCCTGCTCGTCGTCCGATCCCGCGGCCGCCTGCTGCACATGGACATATTCGTGCGCGATGACATGGACGAACCGGTCCTGCGGATCGGCGACCATGAAGTCGGCCGCGCACAGCGCCTCCAGCCCGATCATCACGCCATCGGCATTGGCGGTCCCCACCGGCTTGCCGCGGCCGATCGCCAGCGTCACCGGGGGCAGCCGGGCATCGGGATAGAGGGTGCGCATCTTGCCCAGGCTGGCGGCCAGCCGGGTGCGGATCGCGGGAAGCTGGCGCGCGCAATCTCGGGCCTTGACGTACAGGTCGGGCTGTTCGGCAAGCATCGCTGCGATCCGGTCGGCGGTGATCCGACGCATCTTGATAAACGCGACAAAGCCGTCGCTCGCTTGATCGAGATAATCGTGCTGGATCCGCCCGGCATCGGGCTTGCCGCCGGTCGCGTCGTACAGCGCGTAGAAGCGATCGACATCGCCGGTGCGGATTTCCGGTCCGGGAGCGCTCGCTGCGGGCAGTAGCGCAAGGAGCCCGGCGGCAAGAACGGTGCGGATCACAGGGTCAAGCCGGGCAGGGCCAGCGGCGCTTCATGATCAGGTAGAAGGCCGTCTTCATGCTCATCGACCGCTGGTTCGGCGGAATCTTTTCAAGCTCGGCGAGAAAGGCGGCGGGTTTGATCTTGGCGGCTTCGCTTCCCTCGGGCGGGGGGCAGCTGTGCGGCGGGCGGCCCGCGGCCTTGTCGGCGCGCAGATCGGCGCGATAGCTGGTCGCGACCGCCTTGATCTCTGCCTTCACCGGCGGAAGATCGGACGAGAACAGCGCGAACGGCCCCTTCGCCTTGAGCGCGCGCGCCTTGACCAGGAATTCCTCGACCGTCATCGCCTGCGCACTTGCCGGCATCAACGCGATCGCGCAGGCAATCAGCCACCAGCGCTTCATGCAACCTCCCCCCGATTCGCCCCTTTGCGGCCTATCGTAGCGACTTAACGGTTGCGCCGCGCCGTTAAAGTCGCCCGCACGACCCGCAAGATGACGGAGGTCCGGCTCGATGCGCGGCGCAGCTAGGAGGCGGCGCAGGGGTAGAGGCTGTGGAGGATCGGGATCAGCGCTTCATCGAACGGCTTTGCGTGGTCGTTGACGGGCAGCGCCTTGAGCCTGGGGATCAAATCGGTCGATTCGAGCTGGCCGGTGTCTGGCGGCGGCGGGCAGCTTCGCGGCGGCCGGCCGGCCGCGTGGTCGGCCTCGACCATCTGGCGGTATCGCGCAGCCCCGCGCATGACCGCGCGCGTCACGGCGCCCGCGTCGGGCGACAATCTTGCCATCACCCCGGCCTTCTGCACTTCATCCCAGTGCATCAGGAACTGCCCGAGGGTCATCGACTCCTCGGCTGCGGCCTGGGTGGCGCCTTTGGCCAGGCGTTCAGCGACAGCCATCGCCTGCGCGCCCGAAGGCGCCAGCGCGAACATGCCAGCGATATCCAGAAGCGGTTCACCTGGCTCTCCCGCGATCCTGGAAGGACCAAGCACAGGCGGATTGAATGGCGGGTTGCCGGGTATCTTGTCCTCCGGCCCGTAACGAAACGGCCCGCGCATCGCGCGGGCCGAACCGTGTCCAATCGAGGCGATCGCGCCTCAGGCGCCCTGGGGCGCCGGATTCCCGAACGGGCCCTTGGGACGACGCGTCTTGGGGATCGACGTGCCCGCGGCAGCGACCGGCCCCTTGAGCGTCGACGGATCGGGCCGTCCGATATCGCCATCGGCAAGCAGCTTCTTGATTTCGTCGCCTGAGAGCGTTTCATATTCGAGTAGTGCACCGGCAAGCGTGTGGAGCTCGTCGATATGCTTGGTCAGCACTTCGCGCGCGCGGGTGAGGCCGCCTTCGACCGTCGAGCGGATCTCGTGGTCGATCAGCTGCTGGGTCTCGTTCGACATGTGCCGCGGCTGCGAGGCCGAATAGCCGAGGAACGATTCACCCTCGGGCTGCGAATATTCGACCGGGCCGACCTTGTCCGACATGCCCCATTTCGTGATCATGTCGCGGGCGAGGCCGGTGGCGTACTGGATGTCGCCCGACGCGCCCGACGAGACCTTGTCATAGCCGAAGATGATCTCTTCGGCGACGCGGCCGCCCATCGCCACAGCGAGGTTCGCGTACATCTTGTCGCGGTGATAGCTGTAGCTGTCCCGCTCCGGCAGGCGCATGACCATGCCCAGTGCGCGGCCGCGCGGGATGATCGTCGCCTTGTGGATCGGGTCCGACGCCTGCTCGTGCAGCGAGACGATGGCGTGGCCGGCCTCGTGATAGGCGGTCATCCGCTTCTCGTCGTCGGTCATCACCATCGAACGCCGCTCGGCGCCCATCATCACCTTGTCCTTGGCTTCCTCGAACTCCTGCATCGCGACCAGGCGCTTGCCTTTCCGCGCGGCCATCAAGGCGGCTTCGTTGACGAGGTTGGCGAGGTCCGCGCCCGAGAAGCCCGGCGTGCCGCGCGCGATCGTGCGTGCATCGACGTCGGGCGCCAGCGGCACCTTCTTCATATGGACCTGGAGGATCTTGACGCGGCCCTCGATGTCGGGGCGCGGCACCACGACCTGGCGGTCGAAACGGCCCGGACGCAGCAGCGCCGGATCGAGCACGTCGGGGCGGTTGGTCGCGGCGACGATGATGATGCCTTCGTTCGCCTCGAAACCGTCCATCTCGACCAGCAGCTGGTTCAGCGTCTGCTCGCGTTCGTCATTGCCGTTGCCAAGGCCCGCGCCGCGATGGCGGCCGACCGCGTCGATTTCGTCGATGAAGACGATGCACGGTGCCGACTTCTTGGCCTGTTCGAACATGTCGCGCACGCGGCTGGCGCCAACGCCCACGAACATCTCGACGAAGTCGGAGCCGGAGATGGTGAAGAACGGCACGCCCGCCTCGCCTGCAATGGCGCGGGCGAGCAAAGTCTTGCCGGTGCCGGGCGAGCCGACCAGCAGTGCGCCCTTGGGGATCTTGCCGCCGAGACGGGCGAATTTGGTCGGATCCTTGAGGAACTCGACGACCTCTTCCAGTTCCTCGCGCGCTTCGTCGATGCCGGCGACGTCGGCGAAGGTGACCTTGCCTTCCTTCTGGGTCAGCAGCTTGGCGCGCGACTTGCCGAAGCCCATCGCGCCCGAACCCGAGCCCTTCTGCATCTGGCGCAGCACGAAGAAGGCGATGCCGAGGAAGAGCAGGAACGGCAGCGAGTTGTACAGCATGTACATCCAGATCGACGGGCTCTCTTCAGGGCGCGCGCTGATCGTCACGCCCTTGGAGCGGAGCGTCGGGATGAGCTGCGGGTCCGGCACGGTGTTCGTGCGGAACTTGGTGTCGTTGCTGAAGGTACCGGTGATCACCGTCGGGCTGACGTTGACGTCCTTGACCTCACCCCCCTGAACCTTGTCGAGGAAGGTGGAATAGGGGATCGTCGATCCGGTGGCCTGCGTCGAGCGGCTGTCGAACATCGTCACGAACAGCGCGAGCGCCGCCAGAATACCCACCCAGATGAGCAGGCTTTTCATCCAGGGATTGCCGTTATTCTCGGGGCCCTGCTGCTTGTCGTTGTCGTTCATTCCGATTCCGGTGCCATGATTCCCCGATAAGATAGGGTGTGGCAGGTTAATGGCAATGGAACAGCTTCGATCAGTGTGATCGGCGCGGCGGAGCGGAGGCGAAGTGCCAGCGCCCGTCGCGCTCGGGCGAAACCAGCACGCCGGCCTGAGTCGCAGGCTTTCCCGCCGCCAGCGCGTCGAGCAGCGCCTCGATATTGGTGGCGTCGGAAAAGGCCGGTGTGGCGATGCCATGGGCCGCGCGGACCTCTGCAATCGTGCTGCGCACCAGGCGGCGCTGCACCTCGCGGGGCAGTTCGCCGGCGCGGAGCAGGGCCTTTGCCGGTGACCAGCGTTCGGTCCGAAGCGTTTCGGTCAGCGCGTCCAGTGCCGCCTCGGCCTCGCCGAGATAGGCTGCGGATCGCGCGAGCGCGCCGGGATCGAGCAGGGGCTGGTCGGCAAGCAGGGCGCGGAAGCGTGTCCGGTCGTGTCGCGGATCGACATTGGAGGGATCCTCCACCCAGCGTACGCCGGCGTCTCCGGCGATCCGGCGCAGTTCGTCGCGCCGCCAGCCCAACAGGGGACGCAACAGCAAGGTGTCGTCCTCGAAGCGCCATGGCCGAATCCCGCTCAGCCCGGCCACACCCGATGCGCGGTTGAGCCGCATCAGCAGCGTCTCGGCCTGATCGTCGGCATGGTGCGCGGTCAGCAAGGCGCTGACGCCCGCAGCCTGTGCCCATGCCGTCAGCGCCGCATAACGTGCCTCTCGCGCTTGTTTCTGGATGCTGCTCCCGGCGATCGGCGCGATCGGCGCCAATGTCACGTGCGCTACGCCCAGTCGGTCGCAGATCCCGGCGACCAGCGCGGCTTCGGCGGCGGCTTCGGGGCGCAGGCCGTGATCGACCGTCGCGGCGAGTATCCGGCCGGGAAAGGCGGTGGCGGCGAGCAGCAGCATCGCGACGCTGTCGGCCCCGCCCGATACCGCGACCGCGATCGACGCGCCCTGGGACAGATCCCGCCCCGTCGCCTCGGCGAACAGCCGGCCGAGATCGCGGGCGAACCGCTCGATCCCGACGGGATCGAGCGGATTCAAGCGCTCACTTGCACTTGCTGGCGGTACGCCCGGTGGCGACATCTTTCTTCATCGTGTCGGAGATGCGGTCGCCATAGACCTGGGTCAGCTCGTCATAGACCTTGCAGACCTCGCTCGCCGGCTTCTTCATCTTCACCAGCGCCTGGGCGAGGTAATAGAGCGAATCCGGCGCGCGTTCGCCGTTCGGCATCTTCTGATAGCTCTCGAAGAAGGCGGTCGCCGCGAGCGCCGGCTTGCCCTGGTCGAGCAGGGCGCGGCCAAGCAGATTCTGCGAATAGCTGGCGCGGCGGTGCTTGGGATATTTCTGGACGACGGCGCGCAGCTCGGGGATCGCCTTGTCGTACTGCTTGGCCTGCCACAGGCGATAGCCATAGGTATAGCCGTCCTCGGCCGGATCGTCGGTCTTGGGCCGATCGACCGCCACGGCTGGCGTAGCCGGCGTGGTCGGCGCGGTGGTGGCGGGGCCGCCGACCGCGGGGCGCGTGGGACGCGTGCCCGTCACCGGCGGTTCCTCTTCGCCCACCGGCGCGGGGCCTGCCTCGAGCGCCTTGAGCCGGGCATCGGTCGTGCGCTTATAGGCGTTGAACGCATCCTCGAGCTGGCGCACGCGATACTGGGTCTGCTCGACCTGTCCGGTGATCGAGGAGAGCTGCGATTCCACCGCGCTGACACGCGAATTGAGATCGGCGACCACGCTGGTCGCGGGAATGCCGGGCGTGCCCTGCGGCTGTTGTGGGGCGGTGATCTGCGGCTCGATCGTCTGGCCTGCACCGCCCGGGAACACCTTGCGCTGCACGGCGCGCATCTCGCGCTCGAGCCGGTCGACCCGCCCCTCGATCCCGCCGGCGGCAGCGCCCCGGCTGGTCTGCGCCGCTGCCGGCATCGTCACGCTTGCCAGTGCGGCCACCGCCGTGCCCAGCAACGCCATCTTTCCAATCAACCGCATCGAAATCCCCGCCGGCGCTAACATCCTCAACGCCTTATACATCACATGCCGAATCTGTCGCCACGCTTTACCGCGTGTGTTTATGGCGTGGTCGAGTTTCCGCCGGTCTGTGGCGCCTCCGGCTGCGGTTCGGGGTCGAACGCGGGACGGAAGGCCGGGGGCACCGGCGGCTGCGTGCGTGCCCGCGGGCTCGCCGTCGCTGCAGGCGCCGGGGTGCTTGCAGCGGGCGTGGCACTGGCGGCAGGCGCTGCCCCGGCTCCGCGTGCCAGCAGTGCCGTTGCGCTGATCGGCACATCCTTGATCGCACGGCCCGGCGTGCCGAGCGGCGCGACATCCGATCCGTTGACGGTCACGCGGACCGCTTCGGGCCGGCCGAGGTTGATCATCGGGCCGTTGGCGTCCTGCGGCACGTCATAGCGTTCGCCCGCCGCCATTTCCTTTTCGAACAGGCGCTTGCCGGCCGCGTCATAGATGCGCAGCCACACGGCTTCGGTGGCGGTCAGCGTGACCTGACCATTGCCGGTCGTCGCCGCTGCGGGCGAAGGCGTGTCGGTGGGAGGCGCCACGGGGGTCTCGGTCGGTGTCGGCTCGGGCGCGCTGCCGCGGAACAGGTCGGTGCCGTACCACAGGGCGACCGCTGCGAGCAGCAGCACCGCGATCACCGCGCCCGCCCAGACCAGCCCGCTCGACGGTTCGCGGACCGGATCCTGCGGGTCATAGCTTTCATAGACTTCGCGCGCGGCGAAGATGCTCGAGGTTTCGGTGCGCAATTCCCTTGCGAGCGCAACCTCGTCCGCGCCGATGGCGCGGGCATAGGATTTGACGAAGCCGACCGCATAGGTGGGCGAGGGCAGGCCCGAATAATCGGACGTCTCGATCGCCTGCAGGTGGCGCAGCGGAATCCGGGTGCGCGACGCGATATCGGACAGCTCCAGCCCCTGCGCCAGCCGCGCATCGCGCAGCTTCTCGCCGACCTTCTCAGGGAAGAGCGTCGGGTTCTCGCCGGGTTCGCCGTCCATTCAATCACTCTCCGATCGCGCTGGGGGTTCGCCAGCGAAATGCAGGCTGTGCGGGTGTCCAACACCCGCCTGCCGCTGTCAACGCTGGCAGAGGGAAAATGGTGTCAAATCACCCCAGTAAAATCACGCGAGTTCCACGCCGTGATCGTCGGCCCATTGTTCCAGCGCCGCGCGCATGTCCTGCGGCGGGCGCGCCAGCATGTCGGCCATCGCCTCGATCAGCGCGGGGCGGTCGAGCGAGCGCACCATCGCCTTGATCGGCCCGACCGCGGCCGGGGTGATCGACAATCGCTCGATGCCGAGCCCGATCAGCGCCATCGCCTCCAGCGGCCGCCCGCCCATCTCGCCGCATACCGCCAGCGGCACGCCCGCGGCGTGCGCTTCGCCCGTCACGCGGCGCAGGAAGCGCAGGATCGACGGGCTGAGCCAGTCATAGCGCACCGCCAGCTTGGGATGCGCACGATCAGCGGCGAACAGGAACTGGGTGAGGTCGTTGGTGCCCACCGACAGGAAGTCGAGATTGGGCAGCAGGATATCGAGGACTTCGGCCAGCGCCGGTACCTCCAGCATCGCGCCATAGCGAATCTGGATCGGCAATTTGTGCCCGCGCGCCTCCAGCCATGCCCGCTGGCTCTCGAACAGCGCACGTGCCTGATCGAATTCCCAGGGTTCGGAGACCATCGGGAACATGACGTTGAGCGAGCGTCCTGCCGATGCCTCGAGCAGTGCGCGCGCCTGGACCTTCATCAGGCCTTCGCGGTCGAGCGCGAGGCGCAGCGCGCGCCAGCCCATCGCCGGATTTTCCTCGTCGCCATTCTCGTCATGGTCGAGATAGGGCAGCGCCTTGTCCCCGCCGATATCGACCGTGCGGAACGTGACCGGCCGATCGCCCGCGGCATCGAGCACGTCCTTGTACAGGCGTCGCTGGCTGTCGCGCTGGGGCAAGGTGGCGGAAACCAGGAACTGGAATTCGGTGCGGAACAGCCCGATGCCGGCGGCGCCGGTCAGGTCGAGCGCGGCGACATCGTCGCGCAGGCCCGCATTGACCATCACGGTCAGCCGATGCCCATCCTTCGTCACCGGCGCTTCGCTCTTGAGCGCGGCGAAGGCTGCGCGGCGCTTCTGCGTGACCAGCAGCTTGGCCTCGAACGCCTCGTCCATCGCGGCCGTGGGCCGGATGATCAGCGTATCCTCGGTCACGTCGACCAGCAGCCGGTCGCCCTCGGCGATCAGGCGGCGAACGTCCTTGACGCGACCCAGCACCGGCACGCCCATCGCGCGGGCGACGATGGTGACGTGTGCGGTCAGCGACCCCTCTTCGAGCACCACGCCCTTGAGCCGGCGGCGGTCATATTCGAGCAGCTCGGCGGGGCCGAGGTTACGCGCGATCAGGATCGAATCCTGGCGCAGGCCCAGCTGTGCCGCGGTACCGAGCTGGCCCGAGACGATGCGCAAGAGCCGGTTGGACAGATCCTCCAGGTCGTGCATGCGGTCGCGCAGCAGCGGATCGTCGATCTGGCGCATGCGCATCCGCGTGCGCTGCTGGACGCGCTCGATCGCCGCCTCGGCGGTCAGGCCGCTGTCGATCGCCTCGTTGATGCGGCGGCTCCAGCCTTCGTCATAGGCGAACATCTTGTAGGTCTCGAGGACCTCCTCATGCTCGCCGCCGCCGCCGAACTCGGCCTGGCTGGTCATGCGGTCGATCTGCTCGCGCATCTTGTCGAACGCGGCATAGACGCGATGGCGCTCGGCCTCGATATCCTCGGCGACCGTATGCTCGATGATGATGCGCGGCTGGTGGAAGACGGCGGCGCCGGCGGCCATGCCCTCGACCAGCTTGAACCCGCCGACGCGTGCCGTTCCGGTCGATTGCAGCCGGGTGGTGCCGCCGCCGCCCGCCGGATCGATCAGCCCGGCATTGGCGATGAGTTCGGAGAGGACCATCGCCACCGTCTGCAGCGCCTCGATCTCGACCTCGTCATATTTGCGGGGGTCGGCATGCTGGACGGCGAGCACGCCGACGGCGCGTTCCTTGCGGATGATCGGCACGCCGGCATAGCTGTGGAACCGGTCCTCGCCCGTTTCGGGGCGATAGGCGAAGTCGGGGTGCGCGGCGGCTTCGTCGAGGTTCAATGTCTCGACATTCGCCGCGATCGTGCCGGTCAGGCCCTCGCCCATCGCCAGCTTGGTGACGTGGACGGCCTCCTGCGCCAGGCCGCGGGTGGCGAATAGTTCCAGCACGCCCTCGCGCAGCAGATAGATCGAACAGACTTCGCTGTTCAGCGCTTCGCCGATGATGTTGACGACGGCGTTGAGCTTCGCCTGCGCCGCCGAACGCGACGCCATCACATCGTGCAGCCGTGTCAGGATTTCGCGGGCGGAGGCGGCGGCGGAAACGGGCATGATATCGCGCTATCAGATCGGCGCGGGCACGCCAATCGGTTCGGCGTTACCAAAGATGTCAGCATGGATGTTTGATCGACCCCGCGAACGCGGGGGCCGCCTCAGCGAGCGGCGAGGACGGTGCGGCCGCCTCCGGTGACCGTGGCGTTCGCTGTGAATACGGTGCGGTCATAGTCGAGCCGTGGTGTCGCCAGCGTCCCTGTGCGCCACGCCGCCAGATCGGTGCGATAGGCATCGTAGCGGGCGTAGAAGTCGCCGAACGGCCGGTCGATCGTGGCCAGCGCGGTCGCGGCAAAGCCGTCGATCGCGCCCGCGGGCAGTGCCGCCGCCTGACGCAGCAACGGTCCTGCCTGGGCGCAGAAGCGCGCCAGTACCGGCGGTTGCGCGAAATAATTGTAGAGCCGCGTCATCGCCGGATCGAACGACGCCATGCCGCCATGCTCGGCGGTCAGCGTGCGATGCGCCGCTGCCAGCGCCTGGCGGTGCGTGCTCAGCAGCTTGTTATAGGCAGGGGCGAGACTGGTGTCGGGGCAGTTGAGCGCGGCGACGTTGAACGCGGCGCGCAGATGCCAGACCGCGCCGGCGGCGGAAACGTTGCGGTTGGGGGTCGCAAAGCTGCCGTCGCCAAGCCTGGCCGGGATCGTCAGCCCCGCTGCCGCGCCATCGGGCGGCAGCGGGGCAGCGGTCCGCACCGGTGCGGGGGCCGGCACCGGGATCGGTGCAGGGGCTGCAACCTGTTTCTGTCCGGCACACCCGGCAAGGGCAGCCAGAACAGCAAGCGAAGCTGGGACGCGGTACGACATGCCGCCATCCCATCATGCCGTGGTAAAATTTCCGTTAACCGCGAGTTTCCTGCACATGCGCGGCGCGCGCATTCGCCGGACCTCGAAAAGACTTCCTTCAGGCCGCGCGTTTCTCCAGCGCGTGGGCGGCTTCGGCCATCAACTGGGCGATGATCTCCGCGACCGGTTCTTCCTTCGTGACCATGCCGACCGACTGGCCCGCCATCAGCGATCCGTTGTCGACATCGCCTTCGATCACCGCGCGGCGCAGCGCACCCGCCCAGTAATGTTCGATCTGGAGCTGCGCTTCCATCATCTCGACCTTGTTCTCGTCGAGCAGCTGCGCGACTTCGCGCTGCTTGGCGGTGAACAGCTCGGACGAGGCGTTCTTGAGCGCGCGCACCGGGATCACCGGCAGGCGCGGATCGATCTGAACGCTGGCGACGGCGTCACGCGCCGAAGCGCGGAAGAACGCCTTCTTGAAATTGGGATGCGCGATGCTCTCGGTCGCGCAGGCGAAGCGCGTGCCGAGCTGGACGCCCGCCGCGCCCTGGTCGAGATAGCCGGCGATCGCTTCACCGCGGCCGATGCCGCCCGCGACGAACACCGGCACCTGCTCGGCGACTTCGGGCAGGATTTCCTGCGCGAGCACGCTGGTCGAGACCGGGCCGATATGCCCGCCGGCTTCCATCCCCTCGACCACCAGCGCATCGACGCCCGAGCGGATCAGCTTCTTGGCGAGGCTGAGCGCGGGGGCGAAGCAGATCAGCTTGGCGCCATTCCCCTTGATCGCGTCGAGCGAGCCGGCCGGCGGCAGCCCACCCGCCAGCACGATGTGCGAGACATTGTGCTTGGCGCACACCGCGATCAGGTCGAACAACTGCGGGTGC
Organism: uncultured Stakelama sp.; assembly: GCA_964407945.1. GTDB lineage: Bacteria > Pseudomonadota > Alphaproteobacteria > Sphingomonadales > Sphingomonadaceae > Sphingomonas. Next base: position 21,688 of record CAYOXO010000033.1, on the reverse strand, counting down.
ATGGTGATCAGGTTCACGCCGAACGGCTTGTCGGTCAGCGCCTTGGTGCCTGCGATCTCGGCGTCGAGCAGCTCGGGCGTCATCGCGCCGCACGCGATCAGGCCGAACCCGCCCGCGTTCGAGATGGCGGAGACGAGGTTGCGCTCGCTCACCCACGACATCGCGCCGCACAGGATCGCGGTCTTGCTGCCCAGAAACTCGATGCCGCGCGCCATGCGGCGCTGAAGGCGCTCTTCCCCAATGCTCATCGGCTTGCCCTAGCCGCGCCTGCCCCGTCCCGGCAAGTCTGGCCAGCGCCGCACCCGCGCTTTAGGAAGCTCGCGCATGAAGCTTCCCGCTCTCGCCAGCCTCGCCTTGCTCGTCCTCGCGCCCGCCGCCGCGGCGCAGGACCGATTGTTCGACAACCATGTCCATCTCTGGAAGGGCGAGTCCTCGCTGCGCGAGTATCGCGCGCAGGTGAAGGCGGCGGGACTCGATCCGGTTTCGGCGGTGATGTGGTTCGGCGGTCCCAACCAGGCGCTTGCGGGCAAGATCGACGAAGTGCGCGCGCAGAACGACGCGATCATCGCGCTCGCCAAGGCGGACCCCAAGCTTGTCGCGGTCGCGACCGTCCATCCCTATGACGGCGACGCCGCGATCGCCGAGGTTCAGCGCGTCGGCGCCGCGGGAGTGAAGCTGCTCAAGATCCACCCGCACACCCAGAAGTTCGATGCCGCCGATCCGCGCGTGCTCGCACTGGTCAAGGCGGCGGGCGCGGCCGGCGTCATTGTGCTGATGGACAATGCCGGCATCGTCAACGACGACAATGAGAAGCTGTTCAACCTCGCCCTCGCCGCGCCGAAGACCAAGTTCATCTTCGCGCATATGGGCGCGATGGGTTTCCGCTTCTGGAACATGCTCAAGGCCGCGCGCACCGCTGAGGGGCTGTTCGGCGACAATATCTATTTCGACGTTTCCGCCACCATCACGCTGACCGCCGATTCACCGATCGAGGACGAATTCGTGTGGACGATGCGCAATGTCGGCATCGATCATATCCTGCTCGGCTCGGACTATCCGCAATTCTCGCTCGCGCAGAATGTCGATGCGCTCGCCAAGCTTGGCCTGACTCCGGAAGAGGTCGCGAAGATCCGCTACGGCAACGCGCGCAAGCTGCTCGGCCTCAAGGACTGACTTCCATGACCCGCCTTACCCGTCGTTCCGTCCTTGGCGCGGCAGCCGCGCTGCCCATCGCCGCCTGCGCGCCGCGCGCTACGCTGCCGCGTACCCCGTTGCGGGCCGTCACCTTCAACATCTGGCACGATGCCGGCAACTGGCCGCTGCGGCTCAAGCTGCTCGCCGATGCACTGCGCGCCGCCGATGCCGATGTCATCGCGCTGCAGGAAGTGCTGCAGGATTCGAAGAAGAACCTGCCCAACCAGGCCGAGACGATCGCTGCAGCGCTGGGCGGCTATACCGCGCATTTCATGTCGACCTCGCCCGAGGGCGCCGCCAACCGCTACGGCAATGCCATCCTGACGCGCCTGCCGGTCAGCGCGGTCGACACGATCAAGCTCGAGCCGCTCGACGATTATCGCACCGCGATCCGCGTGCGCGTCGACGCGCATGGTCGTCCGGTCGATGTCGTCAACACTCATCTCGCCTGGCAGCCCGAAGCCGGTGCGGTGCGCGCGCGGCAGATTCGCAGCCTGCTCGACTGGCTACCGCACGACGATGTGCCGGTGGTGCTGATGGGCGATTTCAACGCCCCGCTCGACGAGGCGCCGCTCGCCCAGATCGCCGTCCGCGGCCTCGATCCTGCGCTCAAGCCGGGCGTGACCGACACCACACTCGTCGTCGCGCGCGGGCACAAGCCGAGCGTGATCGACCATATCTTCGCCGACCCGCGCGTGTTCGACGTGACCGATGCGCGCCGCATCGGCGATGTCGCGGTGGGCGGCGAGTATCCATCGGATCATTTCGGCGTGGCGGCAACGCTCACCCCGCGCTGAAGGCGGGTGATTGCGGCTTCAAATGATGACTTCGCTCCGTCGCCCCGGCCTTGTGCCGGGGGCCATCGGCCAGCAAAGGCTGGACAAGAGGCTCCAAGTCATCCGCTGAGGCGCAGTGGACCCCGGCACAAGGCCGGGGTGACGGGGAAGAAGGTTGAGCTCCTGCTTCCGGTCGATGCCGTTCCGGCTTAAGCCGCCTCGTCTTCCGGCGCGTCCAGCCCATAGGCGGTGTGCAGCACGCGGACGGCCAGCTCGGTCTCGTCCTCATGGATCAGCACGCTCACCTTGATCTCGCTGGTGGTGATGGCGAGGATGTTGATGCGGCGCTCGCCCAGCGTTTCGAACATCGTTGCGGCGACACCGGCATGGCTGCGCATGCCGACGCCGACGACGCTGATCTTGGCGACCTTGGTGTCGTGGATCAGCGCGTCGTACCCGATCGGCGCCTTCTGCTTCTCGAGCACGTCGAGTGCGCGGGCGAGCTCGGCGCGGGGGACGGTAAAGGTCACGTCGGTCGATCCCGTCGCATGGGCGACGTTCTGGACGATCATGTCGACGTTGATCCCGGTCTCGGCCAAGGGCGTGAAGATATGGCCGACCGCGCCCGGACGGTCGGGGACGTTGGTGAGCGTCACCTTCGCTTCATTCTTGTCCGCGGCGATACCGGTGATGAGCTGCCGTTCCACGTCGTTGATCTCCTCTTCGCCGACGATCAGCGTGCCGCGATGGCCCTCATCGTCGCGATTGTCCTCCAGCGAGGAAAGCACGCGCACGCGCACGCCTTCCTTCATCGCCAGCCCGACCGAGCGGGTCTGGAGCACCTTCGCCCCGACGCTCGCCAGTTCCAGCATTTCCTCGTACGTCACCTTGGACAGTTTGCGCGCCCGCGGCACGATGCGCGGGTCGGTCGTATAGACGCCGTCCACATCGGTGTAGATGTCGCAGCGATCGGCCTTCATCGCCGCCGCCACCGCAACCGCGCTGGTATCCGATCCGCCACGGCCCAGCGTGGTCACGCGATTATCCTCGGCCAGCCCCTGAAAGCCCGGGATCACCGCGACATTGCCGTCGGCGAGGCTGGCGTTGAGCTCGGTCGTGTCGATCGTGCCGATGCGCGCGCTGGCATGCGCGCTGCTGGTGTGGATCGGCAGCTGCCAGCCGAGCCACGAACGCGCGGGAACGCCGGCAGCCTGCAGCGCGATCGCGAGCAGCCCGCTCGTCACCTGCTCGCCGGCCGAGACGACGGTGTCGTACTCGCGCAGGTCGTAGAGCGGCGACGCTTCCCGGCAGAAGCCGACGAGCCGGTCGGTCTCGCCCGCCATGGCGGAGACGACGACCGCGACCTGATTGCCCGCTTCCCACTCGGCCTTGACGCGGTTGGCGACGTTCCGAATCCGCTCGATGCCCGCCATCGACGTGCCACCGAACTTCATCACAATGCGTGCCATCTGGTCCTACCCCCTTGGGTGTGTGTGGGCGCGCTGATAGGAGGGGGGGATGGCGATGACAAGCAAAGCAACCATTGACCCGCGTGAAGCTGAGCATTTCGGGCGGCTCGCGGCGGACTGGTGGAACCCCAAAGGCTCCTCGGCGATGCTCCATCGCCTCAACCCGCCGCGCCTGCGCTATATCCGCGAGGCGGTCGATGCGCATTGGGACGGCGACCCGAACAGCTTCACGCCTCTTGGCGGCAAGACCGCGCTCGATGTCGGCTGCGGCGCGGGACTGTTATGCGAGCCGCTCGCCCGGCTCGGTGCGCAGGTCACCGGGGTCGATGCCGCGCCCGAGAATATCGGGGCGGCGCGCGCGCATGCGCAGGCTTCGGGGCTGACGATCGACTATCGCGCCGGCGAGTTCGAGACGCAGGTCAAGGGCCGGACCTTCGACCTTGTTACCTCGATGGAGGTGATCGAGCATGTCACCGATCCCGCCGCTTTCGTCGTGGGACTGGCCGAGGCGCTGGCGCCGGGTGGCCTCATGATCCTCTCGACCCCCAACCGCACCCCGCTGTCGCGGCTGGCGATGATCACCGTGGGCGAGGGGCTGGGCATGATCCCGCGCGGCACGCACGACCATGACAAGTTCATCACCCCCGACGAACTGACTGGGTTGCTCGCCGATGCCGGGATGGAAGTCATCGACCTGCGCGGTCTCAGCTTCTCGCCCGGCGCGGGCTTCCACCTTTCCGATGACACCAGCCTCAACTATCTGCTGACTGCGCGCCGCTCGGCATAGCGGTCTGGAATCCGCGGCGCGCGGTGGATGCGGTCGAACAGCCGCGCCCGCTCCTCTTCGGTGAGCGGATCGGTCAGCTTGCGCGGCGCGTTCATTGCCGGCCGCCGGCGTGCTTGAACAACGCGCCCGCCACCACCCACAGGCCGGTGAAGAAGAGCGTCAGCGCGATCACAGCGCGCGGCCAGCCCTGCCCCTCCACGCCGAGTCTGCCCGCCAGTGCGATGAACCCGATGGCAAGCTGCGCGGCGGCGGCGGTGAACAGCGTTCGCGCCATGCCCTGGGGCCGAAAGCGCGCGATGCACGCACCGCCGGCCAGGATTGCGATCACCCACGCGACCATCAAGCCGGTATCGATTGCCAGATCGATCCAGATGAGCAGGAACAGGCCGAGCGTCGTCAGCGCCGCGGCCGCGCGGCCGGTCATGGTCTGCGCACGGCTGGCGAGCAGATCGTACACGCCGAGGATCGCGGCGAGCAGTGCCCCCATCACCGCGAAGTCGCTCCTGGTCCAGTCGACCTCGCCGGTGAAGCGCATCGCGATCGCGGGGACGCACAGCAATGCCGCGGCTGCGCTCCACCGCCCGATCCGCCACCAATTGACCTGCTTCGTTCGTGTGATCGCCGTCATGTTCCGAACCTCATCGTGATGAGGCGCGCTTGTCCCGCATGCCGGCGGTGAACGTCATGAGCGGCGGGTGAGCAAGGCCTGAGGAAACTGGTATTTTCCTACAGCCCGCGCCGTGTGATAGCTGGCCTGTCCCATGCGGTATCGGGACACCTCTTCGCGCAGTTCGATCCGGCTCCTGTCGCGCCACCGTCGCGCCGGTGGCGCGTGGCTGGTGCATTCCTGTCACAGGGTGTCGCGTCGGCTTTGTAAGGCCCGTGTCAGTACAGCCGCCCGCCGTTCGGCACCGCCACGCTCGGGTGGAACAGCACCACCTTTCCCTCGGCGTCGGGGAAGCCCAAGGTCAGCACCTCGGACATCATCGGCCCGATCTGGCGCGGCGGGAAGTTGACCACCGCCGCGACCTGCCGTCCGGGCAGGTCGTGGAGGGTGTAATGCTCGGTGATCTGCGCCGAGGATCGTTTGATCCCGATCGTCGGGCCGAAGTCGATCGTGAGCTTGTAGGCGGGCTTGCGCGCCTCCGGAAACGGCTCGGCGGCGACGATCGTGCCGACGCGGATGTCGACGGCAAGGAACTGGTCGAACGTGATTTCCGCCGCGGCCGGGGCCGAGGCGTCATGGGACATATGCATGGCTTAGAGACTGGCTCCGTCGAACTTGTGGATGGTCAGCGCGTCGAGATCGATATCGTCGGCGCAGCGCAGGTTGATCGCGACCATCTCCTTGCCGTCCGGCCCCGTCCCGCCGCCAAAGGGCGAGCAGCCGCAGGTCGCGCAGAAATTGTGGCGGATATGGTGCTTGTTGAACTGGTAGGTGGTCATCGCCGCCGGATCGGTGTGCAGCGTGAACTGATCGGCCGAGGCGAAATGGAGCAAGGACCCCTTGCGGCGGCAGATCGAGCAGTTGCACGACACCGCGCTGGTCGGTGCGCCGCCTTCGAGCGTGTAGCTGATTTTGCCGCAATGGCAGCTTCCGGTGACGGACATTTCAGGCTCTCCCTCGTTGACAGGCTGGCGCTGGTTCGCACAGTCGCGCCCGGAAGGAAACCGCATGGCCGTGAAGCTGCACCCCGACTGGCTCGAACCGCTGCAACGCGAATTCGACGCGCCGTACATGGCTGCGCTGCGCCAGTTCCTGCTCGACGAGAAGGCAGCGGGGAAGCGCATCTTCCCCAAGGGCGGCGACTGGTTCCGCGCGCTCGACCTGACCCCGCCTCAGGATGTCCGTGTCGTGATCCTGGGGCAGGACCCTTATCATGGCGAAGGGCAGGCGCATGGCCTGTGCTTCTCGGTCCAGCCCGGCGTCCGCGTGCCGCCCAGCCTGGTCAACATCTACAAGGAGCTGCGCAGCGATCTCGGCATCGAGCCGCCGAGTCATGGCTTTCTCGAAGCCTGGGCGAAGCAGGGGGTGCTGCTGCTCAACAATTGCCTGACGGTGGAGATGGGCCGTGCCGCATCGCATCAGGGGCGCGGGTGGGAGAAATTCACCGATGCCGTCGTCGCGCATGTCAATGCGCTGCCCGATCCGGTCGTGTTCATGCTGTGGGGCAGCCATGCCCAGAAAAAGGCGCCGTCGGTCGATCCGCGGCATCTGGTACTGAAGTCGGTGCATCCCTCGCCGCTGTCGGCGCATGGCGGCTTCTTCGGCTGCCGCCATTTCTCGAAGGCGAACGCGTTCCTGGAAGCGAAGGGGCGGGGGACCATCGATTGGGCGCTGCCCCCCTTGTAAGGGAGACAGCGCCCGCCGGGGGCAACCTAAAAGCTTACACGGGCCGCCACGCGGATGTCGCGGCCGGCAAGCGGCACGAAATCCTTGGTGAATGAGGCGTGCCGCCGTGCCTCGACATCGAAGATATTGTTGGCGGAGAGGATCAGCGACGTCTCGCGCTTCTCACCGAACGGGTGCCAGGTGAGCGAGGCGTTGACGAGGGTGAAGGCGGGCGTCTGCGTCTCGAACGCCGCGATGCGCGACTGGCGGGTGACATGTTCGACCTCGACCCGCCCGCCGAACGGGCCCTTGCTGGCGTCGATGCCGGCCAGGACGCGGAAGGGCGGGATGCGCGGGACGGGGCTGCCGTCCTGAAGCGTGGCGCGGACATAGTCGGCGACGACATTGCCGCCGAGCGTGAACCCGCCATGTTCGATCAGCGTCGCCGAGACTTCGCCCTCGACGCCGAGATAGCGGGCGTCGGCCTGACGGTACTGGAACACCGGCAGCCCGTCGATCTCGAGGCCGGTCTCGGTTTCGTAGATATAGTCGGTGAACCAGTTGGCGTAGCCGGCGAGCTGGAATTTGAGACCGCCGACCGCGCCGCGGGCATAGACTTCGCCGCCCCAGCTCTTCTCGGTGCGGAAATTGGGGTTGCCGACCTCATAGGCCTGGGTCGCGACGTGCGGGCCGTTGGAGAACAGCTCCTCGGCCGACGGTGCGCGGACGGCGCGCGAGGCGTTGACCCCGACCTTCACGCGCGGAGCGACCTCGTAGGACAGACCGATCGCGCCCGAAACGGCGTCGAAGTCCCGGTTCACACGGCCCAGCGGCGCGTCCTCGTCCAGTCCCAGCTTGACCTTGTTCGAGCGCACCCCGGTCCGCTCGTAGCGCAGCGCGCCCTCGAGCCCGAGCTTGCCGAGATTGACCTCCTGCAGGGTGAAGAAGCCATACTGGTTGGTGGTGTTCTCGGGCACGAACGCCTCGGCGCCGGTGGCCGAGAAGTCGCGGGTGAAGCCCTGGAAGCCGACCACGCCGCGCCAGCCGCCGCGGTCGGCCTGAACCAGCTCCAGCCGCCCCTCGAACCCGGTCGAGGCGAAGACGGTGCCGACCTCGTCGCCCTCGAACTCGGTATGCTCATAGTCCGAATAGCCGGCGCGGACGCGAATCTTGTCGAGGAAGGCGCCATTGACGTTGACCTCGCCACGCAGGTCGGCACGCCACTGGTGCAGGCCGATCGTCACCGGCCCTTCGCCGTGATCGTGCCCGGCATCGTGATCGTCATGCGCGCCCGGCGGACGTTCGGGCACGCCGTAATTGGTGTCGTAATAGCCGACCGAGAAGCCGAGGCTGCCGCCGTCGTTGATCAGCGAAAGCCCGCCGCCGAGCGTATAGGTGCGCGTGCTGCTGTTGGGCAGGCGGCCGCGCAGATTGGCGAGCGCAGTCGCTTCGGCCGCTTCGTCGGCATGGCCGTCCTCGATCGCATGCTCGGCGCGGTGGAGCTGGTCGGCGCGCAGCGGCGCGCTCAGCACATAGCCGCCGACACGGACATCGTCGGTCTTGCGGTAGCTGCCGTCGAGATGGAGCACGAACTGGTGATCGAGCGCGACGTCCACTGCCGCGCCGCCGCTGCGTTCGTCCGCGGCCGATCCGTAGGTGCCGACCGCGTCGACGTGGAACCCCTTTTCGGGCACTGCGCGCGGGATGCGGCGATCGATCACGTTGACTGCGCCGCCGATCGCCTGACTACCGAACAGCAGCACCGCGGGGCCGCGCAGCACCTCGATCCGCTCCGCAGTGAGCGGATCGATCGACACCGCATGGTCGGTCGAGGTGTTGGACACGTCGAGCGTGCCGAGCCCGTCGGAGAGCACGCGGACGCGTTCGCCCTGGAAGCCGCGCAGCACAGGCCGCGAAGCGCCGGGGCTGAACGAGGTGGCGGACACGCCCGGCACCTTGGTCAGCGTGTCGCCGATCTGGCCGCGGATATCGCGCACCAGCGCATCGCCCGTCACCACCGATGCGCCCGCGAGCAGGTCGAGATCGGCGACATAGGGCGCGGTGATCACGATTTCCTGATCCGAGTCGCCATGCACTGCGCTGCGACTGGTGGCGTCGCGTTCGGCATGGGTCGTCGTCTGCGCAAAGGCTGGGAAAGTGAACAAGGTGGTAGCGAGGAGGGCGGCGAGGCTACGCTTCATGGATACACGGTCCTGCGACTGGAAACGTGCCCCTTTATTAGCAATGTTACATCATCACAAGTAGGAGTCTTTGGAAAGCGCGGAGATCGGTGCGACTATTGTGGTGCGGCGACGCGATCGGTCACGACATCCTCGAAGCGTTTGCCGGTCCAGATCGACGCGGTGAAGTTGCGGCTGCCGTCCGCGGCCATCGCCCAGCGCCAGCGGAGCGACCCGTCCGGCGACGTGCCCGAGCCGTTGTCGGGGCCAGCCGCCGCGAGGATCGCTGAGGAAGGCGCGCCGCATGCCGCGCGGCGTATCCTGGGTCGTTCCGGGAGCGTGCGGGGTGCCTTCAGCGCGTCGCCACCATCATAGACCCATTTCCATCCGTTACCGGCTTGCCGGATCCAGACCGTGGTGAAGAATCCGGAACCGCGTGGTGCCGCCCATGGGCCCGTGTTCACCGCCACCGCGCCGTCGCACGAGATATAGCTTTCTGCTGGCCACCATTGCACCGAGGCCGGCGGATCCTTGCGGTCCTTGAGAAAGGCCTGCGCATTGGCCGGCTTGGGCACGAACATCACCGCGTCATCCGCAGCGTAGCGGCGGAAGGCGGTCCATTGTCCTTCCGTCTGCGCAACCCGGTTGAAGTCTCGCTCGGCCTCCACCGCCGTCCCGCCTGGGCCAGCAGCAGGGCGGCGAGGATCACAGCGCCGCAGTGTCCAGTGCCAGTCCCTCGCGGCGATGCGCGGCGACCAGCGTGTTGCGGAGCAGGCAGGCAATGGTCATCGGCCCGACCCCGCCCGGTACCGGGGTGATCGCCCCGGCGACCGACGCTGCGCTGTCGAACTCGACATCGCCGGTCAGGCCATTGTCGGTGCGATTGATGCCGACGTCGATCACGGTCGCGCCAGGCTTGAGCCACTCGCCCTTGACGAAGCCGGCGCGGCCCACTGCGGCGACGACGATGTCCGCGCGCGAGACGTGGCCGGGCAGGTCCTTCGTCCGCGAGTGCGCGAGCGTCACGGTGGCGCTTGCCGCGGTCAGCAGCGCCGCCATGGGTTTGCCGACGATGTTTGAGCGACCGATCACGACGGCGTCCAGTCCGCTGAGGTCGCCGAGTTGATCCTTGAGCAGCATCAGGCAGCCGAGCGGCGTGCAGGGAACGAAGCCGTCGATGCCGGTGGCAAGGCGACCGGCATTGACCGGATGGAAGCCATCGACGTCCTTGTCCGGGCTGATCCGCAGCAGCACGTCCTGCTCGTCGAGATGGCCGGGCAACGGCAGCTGGATGAGGATGCCGTCGACCGCCGGATCGGCGTTGAGTGCATCGACCAACGCGACCAGCGCCGCCTGATCGGTATCGGCGGGCAGGCGGTGTTCGAAGCTTTCCATATTGGCCGCGACCGTGGCCTTGCCCTTGCTGCGGACATAGACTGCGGAGGCGGGATCCTCGCCGACCAGCACCACTGCCAGGCCCGCCTTGCGGCCCGCCTGCGCCTCGAACGCCGCCGCCGCTTCGCCGACGCGCGCGCGCAGGCCCGCCGCAAATGCCTTACCGTCGATGATCTCAGCCGTCATGGCCTGCCCCATATAACTCTGCAGCGATTCCCGCCAGCACCGAAGCGTTGCCGGTGATGATCAGCCGCTTGATCCGGGAGGTTTCGCCCGCAATCAGGGCTACATCGCGCTTCGCCACGCCGAATGTCTTCGCGACCAGAACCATCAGCGCTGCGTTGGCGGCGCCTTCGACCGGTGGCGCGGCAAGGCGTGCGGCGAAATGATCGGGCGTCCCGGCGAGGAAGGTCGACTTCGACGCGCGCGGGGTCACCCGCACCGCAATGCGGATGCCGTCCGCATGCTCTTGCCAGGGCCGGGTCAGGCGCCGCCGCGGACCAATGCCCCGGCGACGTTAGGCAGGACCGCATCCTGAAGGATCCAGATCAGGATCAGCACCACGAACGGCGCAAAGTCCATCGGCCCGGTATCGGGCAGGATGCGGCGGATCGGACGATAGACCGGCTCGGTCAACGTGTTGAGGCCGCGCCACAGCGAACTGACGAAGTCGTTATAGGTGTTGATCACGTTGAACGCGATCAGGGTCGAGAGGATCGCCTGCACGACGACGATCCACCACCCCACGGTCAGCAGGATCTGGGCAATGGAGTAAGTGGTCGCGACTAAGGTATCCAACAGGAGCCTCCGGGGTTTTCAACGCTTCTATCGGAAAGCCGCATCATGCGGCAACCGTGTTAGGTATATAATACGGCTCAGCGGTGCACCAAGGTGCCGGCGCCCTGCGGGGTGAAGATTTCGAGCAGCATCGAATGCGGCACGCGCCCGTCGAGGATGACCGCGGCGTCCACCCCGGCATCGACTGCGGCGACACAGGTCTCGACCTTGGGGATCATCCCGCCGCTGATCGTGCCGTCGGCCTTCAGCGCGGCGATGCGGCCGGGGTCGAGGTCGGTGAGCAGTTGCTTGTCCTTGGTCAGCACGCCCGGCACGTCGGTGAGCAGGAAGAAGCGCGACGCGCCCAGCGCGCCCGCAATCGCGCCCGCCATCGTATCGGCATTGATGTTATAGGTGTGGCCATCGGCGCCGAGCGCGATCGGTGCGATCACCGGGATGAAGCCCTGCGCCGACAGTGTCGTCAGCACACCGGCATCGACCGCCACCGGCTCACCGACAAAGCCAAGATCGACATGGCGTTCGATCCCCTGAAGCGGATCGGCTTCGCCCCGCGTCACTTTCCGCGCGGTGACGAGGCCCGAATCCTTGCCCGAAATGCCGATCGCCTTGCCGCCCGCGGCGCTGATCCAGCTGACGATTTCCTTGTTGATCGATCCGGCGAGGACCATCTCGGCGATGCGCGCGGTCTCGGCATCGGTGACGCGCAGACCGCCGACGAACTGCGATTCGACGCCGAGGCGCTTGAGCATCTGGCCGATTTGCGGGCCGCCGCCATGGACGACCACGGGGTTGATGCCGACCGCCTTGAGCAGCACGACATCCTCGGCGAAATCGCGCGCCAGCTCGGGATCGCCCATCGCGTGACCGCCATATTTCACGACAAAGGTCTTGCCCGCGTAGCGCTGCATATAGGGCAGTGCATCGGTCAGCGTTTCCGCCTTGGCGAGCATCAGGGGGTCGGGAGCATGGTCGGTCATGGCGCGCCCTTAGCGTGAGTTGCGGGGATGCGAAAGCGGTGGACGATTCGGGACGGTCGGGGGGCGGAAACGCTCAATCGCTGAAGGCGATGAGCCCCATGCCTCTGCCGACGGCTTCTTCAAGAAGATTTCGAACGGCATCGAATGTTGCGCGCGAGTGCCGGCTTCCCTCCAGTTCGGGGGAATGTGCCCTGAAGGTCTGCAGCAGGATCGCTACCTGTGCAGGGTTCAGCATTGAATCGCGGAAGTATTGGAGATCGGCGCCTGCCTGCCGTCCCCTTTCCAGCAGGGTCGCCAGTGAACGATGCGCATCGAGGTCGATGGATCCTGCGAATTCCAGCTGGCCGGGTTCTTCCGGCGTAAGCAGCGTCGAGGGTGGCGCGTAATAGATGTCCAGCATATTCCGTCAGTCCAGAAAGTGCCTGTCCCTCTCCCGGTGGATTATGGCGCCAGTCCGGAATGGCGGCCTGTCCGATATGCCGTGGCCGGGTCGTCAATCGCGTCTTCAGGTGCCCCGGTCCAGCCTGCGCCCGATGCCGACAAAGGCGTAGATCAGGATCGGCACTGCGATCGCCGACAGCACCACCTTGGCGATCAACTGGCCCACCAGCAGTTCGCCGATCGGGAACACACCATAGAAGGCGATGCCGATGAAGATCATCGTATCGACGATCTGGCTGAGCACGCCCGCCACCGCAGCGCGCAGCCACAGCAATTTGCCTTCCTCGCGCTTGAGCCACGAGAAGATGGTGACGTTGAGCGTCTGCGACACGCCATAGGCGAAGATCCCGCCGATCCAGATACGCCAGGTGGCGAACAATATGCCCTGGATCGCCTTGAGGTCGTCGGGGCGGTGCTGAATCATCTCCTGCGACGCGGGCAGCGACCAGACCAGCAGCGAAAGCAGCAACGAAGCGATCAGCGGGATGAAGCCGATCTGCACCAGCCGGTTGGCGACGCTCCGCCCGTGCAGTTCGGCGACCGCGCTCGATACCGCGACGAGCAGCAGGAAGGCGAAGATGCCGGCTTCCACGCCAAGCGGCCCCATCGCGACCTGCTTGTTGCCCAGCACGCCTGCGATGCAGACCATGCCGCCGTAGAAGATCGAGAAGAAGAAGAGCGAGCGCGTCAGCGGGGCCGGTGTGGTCATGGGCGTTGCTAGCGCGGTTTCAGCGGATACGGAAGCACCTAGCGATGCAGGATTCACCCGCTATGCTGCAGCCCCATATGCCGCGCAGCAGACGCGGCGCTTGGGGGCCTTCCACTTGAACAATCTTCCGATCGGTATTCTGGGCATCGTCGCGATTCTCGCGATCGCCTTTGCGCTGTCGTCGAACCGCCGCGCCATCCGGCTGCGCGTCGTCGGCGCGGCGTTCGCGTTGCAGACCGGCATCGCCGTCCTCGTCCTTTACGTGCCCGCAGGCCGGGCGGTGATCGAGGGCATGTCGCGCGGCGTATCGGCGCTGCTCGGCTATGCGCAGGCGGGCACCGACTTCATCTTCGGCCCGCTCGCCAAGCCTGAAATGGGCGGGCACAGCTTCGCCATCGCGGCGCTGCCGGTGATCATCTTCTTCGCCAGCCTGGTCTCGATCCTCTATTATCTGCGCATCATGCCGCTGGTGATCCGCTGGATCGGCGGTGCGATCGAAAAGGTGACCGGGGTGAGCAAGGTCGAGTCGCTCTGCTCGGCCGCGAACATCTTCGTCGGCCAGAGCGAATCGCCGCTGGTGATCCGCCCCTATCTGGCGAGCCTAACCCCCGCGCAGATGTTCGCGGTGATGAGCGTCGGCATGGCCGGCGTCGCCGGCACGATCCTCGCAGCTTATGCGGCGATGGGGATCAACATCCAGTATCTGCTTGCCGCAAGCTTCATGGCGGCGCCGGGTGGCCTCCTCATGGCCAAGATCATGATGCCCGACGAGCCGGTGAAGCAGGCCGAGCTTCCGCTCGACGGCGAAGCGGCCGCGCTCGATCCCGAGGATGCTGCGATCCGCGCGGTCGAGAAGGATCTGGACGAGGAACGCCCTGCCAACATCATCATGGCCGCGGCGATGGGCGCGCAGATCGGCGTCAAGATCGCGGTCGCGGTCGGCGCGATGGTGCTTGCTTTCGTCGCCTTGGTCGCGCTCGCCAACGGGCTGCTTGGCGTGGTCGGCGGCTGGTTCGGCTATGGCGACCTCACCTTCCAGGGTGTGATCGGCACCGTGTTCGCGCCGGTGATGTTCCTGATCGGCATCCCATGGAACGAGAGCGGCGCGGCGGGCAGCCTGTTCGGCACCAAGATGGTGCTCAACGAGTTCGTCGCCTTCCTCAACCTCGGCTCGACCGAAGGAATGAGTCCGCGCAGCGTCGCGATCATCACCTTTGCGCTGTGCGGCTTCGCCAATTTCAGCTCGATCGCGATCCAGATGGCGGCGGCCGGCAGCCTGGCGCCCAATCAGCGCCCGGTGATCGCCAAGCTCGGCATCAAGGCGCTGATCGCGGGGAGCCTGGCCAACCTGATGTCGGCGGCGTTGGCGGGGTTGTTGTTGCCGTGAACGCCTGGCTGCTGCTTGGCGGCGCGATCACGCTAGAGATCGCCGCCACCAGCCTGCTCAAGGCGTCGGACGGATTCAGCAAGCCGATCTATGGCGGAATTTCGATCCTGCTCTATTCGATCTGCTTCTGGCTGCTGGCTTTCGCCTTTACGCGAATCCCGATGGGCGTCGCCTATGCGATCTGGTCCGGGGTCGGCATCGCGGCGATCGCGCTGATCGGCTATGTCGTTTTCCGCCAATCGTTGAGTCTGGTGCAACTTGGCTTCATCGCGCTGATCGTGATCGGCGCCGTCGGCCTCAACCTCACCATGAAGCAAGCGCCGGATCAGCGACCGGGCTCAGAGCGATCATAGGACATGCGCGGCCGCGCGCTGGGCTATGCGATACTCGTCCTGGCGCTGCCGCTCGCGGTGCTGGGCATGCTGGCGCCGTCCAACGAATACAGGGCCATGGGCGGGGGTGGCATCGACTGCGATGGGCCGTTGCAGGTCCTGCTGTTCGCGGGACCTGCCTTCACGGTCTATGCCGTTGCGGCGCTGCTCAACGGCATCGCCTATCGCCGCCCGCGCAATCTTGTGATCGCGGGGCTGGCACTGCTTCTGTGCCTTGGGCTTGGCATCAACCTCGCCCGCGCATGGCAGGAATCCCGGATCAACGCGGGCGAGGCCGTATGCGGCTGAGCGATCAGCGGGTCGGGACTGGCTCCGCGCCCGAATAGTCGTAGAAGCCGCGGCCGGTCTTGCGGCCGTACCAGCCGGCCTCGACATATTTGACGAGCAGCGGGGCGGGGCGGAACTTGGGATCGCCGGTGCCCTCGAACAGCACGCGCGTGATCTCGAGGCAGGTGTCGAGGCCAATGAAGTCGGCGAGCGTGAACGGCCCCATCGGATGGTTGAGGCCAAGCTGGATCGCCGCGTCGATATCGGGAATCGTCGCCACGCCTTCGCCCAGCGCGAAGCACGCCTCATTGAGAAACGGCATCAGCACGCGGTTGACGATGAAGCCCGGCGCGTCGTTGGCATGGACGATGCGCTTGTTGAGCGTCTTGCCGTACGCCTCGACCGCCGCGACGGTCGCGTCGCTGGTGGCGAGGCCGCGGATCAGTTCGATCAGGCCCATCACCGGCACCGGGTTGAAGAAGTGCACGCCCATGAAGCGTGCGGGATCGGGCGAGGCCTGCGCCAGCCGCGTGATGGGAATGGACGAGGTGTTGCTGGCGAGGATCGCAGTGTCGGACAGCACCTTGCCGACATTGGCGAAGATGGTGCGCTTGATCTCCTCGCGCTCGGTCGCCGCTTCGATGACGAGGTCGCAGGGCGCGAAGGCGTCGGTGCCGCCGACGCATTCGATGTTCGCCAGCGCCGCATCGGCGGCGGCCGCGGTGATCTTTTCCTTCTCTACCGCCCGCGCGAGTTGCTTGGCGATTCCCGCCTTGCCCTTCTCGGCACGTGCGACGTCCATGTCGGACAGCAGCACGCGATAGCCCGCCTGCGCCGAAACCTGGGCGATGCCCGCCCCCATCTGCCCCGCGCCGATCACGCCAACCGTCTTCATGCATGTCCTCCGGAATCTGATATGCAGGCGTCCTACCGACTCGTTCGCGAAACGGCTAGTAAGGGGGAAATAGATGCTGACGATCGCCTTGCTCGCTCTGGCGCAGGCCGCCGCACCGCAATCCGCGCAGAAGCAGGGGCCGATCAAGAGCTTCGGCGCATGGGTGGTGGCATGCGATAATGCCAAGCGGTGCGAGATGACCTCGATCTGGCCCGACGACAATCAGCCGCAAGATGGCTCTCCCTATGATCAGATGTCGGTCTCGATCGAGCGCGCGGCGGGGCCGGCGGGCGGCTGGTCGGTCGAGATCCAGCTTCCCGGCAATTCGGGCAAGGACCGGGTCCAGGTGAGCACCGAGCGCGGTTTCTCGCTCTGGGGCCTGCCGAAGAACGACCTGCTCACCTTCACCGGTGCGCAGGCGGCGCAGATCGTTGCGGCGATGATCGATGGCTCGGACCTGCGCGTGGGTTCGGAGGTCGATGTCACCGGCATGGCCTCGCTTAAGGGATCATCGGCGGCACTGCGCTTCATCGATGCCGAACAGGGTCGCGCGGGGACGGTGACAGCGGCGGTGGCGAAGGGCGCGAAGCCTGCGAGCGCCGTCCCGGCGGCGCCTGCCTTGCCCAAGGTCGTCTTCATCCGGCCGGCGGGCGTTGCCGCGCCCTTCACGCCGGCGATGCGCAAGGCACTCGACAAGAGCAGCGAATGCGGTGCTGTCTATGAGGGCGGGACGGGCGAATTGCCCGGTGTCGAACGGGTCGCGCTTGGCGGCGGCAAGACGCTGGTGCTGCTCCCCTGCGGCAGCGGTGCGTATAATTTCTCGACCGAGCCCTATATCCTGGCTCCCGGCGCGCAGCCGGTCATTGCAAAGTTCGATTCGCCGCCGGGTTTCACCGAGGCGGATGATGGCCGCCCGTCGCTGGTCAATGCCAGCTTCGACGCGAAGACGGGACGGCTGGACAGCTATTCCAAGGGGCGCGGGATCGGCGATTGCGGGAGTATGGAGGGCTATGTCTGGGACGGATCGATGTTCCGCTTGGTCGAGGCGCGATCGATGCCCGAATGCCGCGGGTCGGTGAACTGGCTGACGATCTGGCGCGCGGAGGCGGTGGCGAAGTGAAGTGCTAGCGGGTCGGCCATTTCCAGTCCGGACGGCCCGCTTGATCGACGATCGTTTCGCCGAGTTCCTTGCGCAGCTCGATGCGCAGCGTTTCGCTATGCCGGTCGAGCGCCTCCACCAGCTTCGAGGCGTGTGACACGACGATGATCTGGCATCGCTCGGATGCCCTGACGAGCAATCGCGCGAGCGGATCGAGCAGGTCCGGATGGAGGCTCGCCTCCGGTTCGTTCAGGATCATCAGCTCCGGTGGACGGGGAGAAAGCAGCGCGGCGGCAAGCAGCAGATAGCGGAGCGTACCGTCGGACAGTTCGGACGCGAGCAACGGACGAAGAAGCCCATATTGTTGCATCTCGATCTCGAACCGCTCGCCGACCGTCACGGTCGCGCCGTCAAAGGCATCTGCGACGGCATTCTCCAGCGCATCGACATCGCCGATCTCGAAAATGGTTTGCAGGGCGGCGCCGATATCGGACCCGTCGCTCGCGAGGACCGGGGTGAAGGTGCCCACCTGGGGGCGTCTCGCCGGCGCGTCCCGGTCCGTGCGCAGATCGTCATAGAAGCGCCAGCTCCGCATCCGTTCACGCAGGAGCAGCAGTTCGAGTCCGTCGGCGGCATCGGCGCTATGGGTCATCATGCTGTCAAAGGCGGACAGATTGCTGAAACTGTCGCGCCAGGAACCCGATTCACTGCTGCGAACACGGACCAGCGGGCCATGGCGATCCGCCAGCAGGTTCGCACGGCCCATCGCCGGCCCCGACCATACCGCCTCCACCTTGATCTCGGGGTCGTGGCTGAAGCGGGTGTGCGAAGGGATGGGCAGCCCCAGATCGATCGCATAGCCCAGATCTTCCGAAGCGAAGCCCAGCTTGAGACTGACCGGGCCGCTTCGAACTGTTCCCTGGACCTGATGGGTGCCGCTGCGCATCGCCCGGCTGAACTGCTCGGGCCCCGCCCATAACGTCGATGCAAGCCCCCCTTCTGCGGCGAGCGAGGCGATGGCGCGGCCCTGCGCGACGTCGGAGAGCAGTCGCAGCGCCCGATACAGGCTGGATTTCCCGCTGCCATTCGCGCCGGTAACGACGTTGAGTCGGCCCAGCGCCAGCGTCACATCGCGCAGCGAGCGATATCCCGATACGGCGAGGCAGGTGATCATCCCCGACGCTATCGGGCGGGCGCTTCGGTTGCCGTGTCCCTGGGCAATGCGATCTCGAACAGCTTGGGCCAGCGTTTGCCGGTGACGTAGAGCTTCCCGCTCTTGTCGTCATAGGCAATGCCGTTGAGCACCGCTTCGCCATCGCGTACGCCGACCGAGGCGGTCACTGCGCGCAGGTCGATCGCTCCCTTGACCACGCCACTCGCGGGATCGATCCGCACGATCACGTCCTGGTGCCAGACATTGGCGAGCACTTCGCCGTGCACATATTCGAGCTCGTTGAGCTGCCCCAGCGGGCGGCCGCGCCAGGTGACGCGGATTCGCCGCTGTTCGGCAAAGGTCTTTGGATCGAAGAAGCGCAGCTCGCTGGAGCCGTCGGACAGGATCAGGCTCTTGCC
This sequence comes from uncultured Stakelama sp., assembly GCA_964407945.1. Lineage (GTDB taxonomy): Bacteria > Pseudomonadota > Alphaproteobacteria > Sphingomonadales > Sphingomonadaceae > Sphingomonas. The sequence goes on along the minus strand of CAYOXO010000033.1, from coordinate 3,018 downwards.
GTCCTGGGTCAGCCCCCAGCCTTCGCCGGTATAGGCGAACTCGCCGAGCTTGCGGAAACTGTCCCGATCCCAGCGAAAGCCCTTGCCGTGCTTCCAGGTGAGGCTGACGATCGTCTTGCCCCAGACCGTGCTGCCTTCACCGAAATATTCGGCGGGGAGCCGGGTTTCGCGCTTCACCTTGCCGGTGGTGAGGTCGAGTTCGCGAATCGCCGATTCGCCTTCCTGGCCTGTGCTCTCGAACAGCCGCCCCTCGCTGAAGAACAGGCCCTGGGTAAAGGCCGCGGTGTCGTGCGGATAGGTCGCGATCACCACCGCCGGCTCGATGGTCGGTGTGGTCGTCGGCGGTGCGACCGGGGCGGCCGCTTGCGGGCGGGTAGGGGAAGAGCCGCCTGACGCAGAAACAATCGGGGCCGCCCCGGCCAGCATGGCCAGGGCGACCCCCATTGTCGTTCCGCGTCCGGCCGCGATCAGCCGGACCATGGCACGCGTCCGGTTACTGCGACGACGTCAGGTTCACCGCGGCGTACTTGCCACGGCGATCGACCTCGAGCTCGAACTCGAGCCGGTCACCCTCATTGAGCGTCGGCATCCCAGCGCGTTCGACGGCGCTGATGTGCACGAACGCATCGGGCTGTCCGTCATCGCGCTGGATGAAGCCGAAGCCCTTCATCGCGTTGAAGAACTTGACCGTTCCGGTCGCCTTCTCGCCCGTCAGCTGACGCTGCGGGCCGCCGGCGCCGCCAGCACCGCCACGCGGACCGTCACGGTCGCGCGGAGGGCCGCGGTCTTCGACCGGGAGCGGTTCGCCCTCGATCTTGAGCTCGGTCGCGCTGATGCGGCCGCCACGATCGACCAGCGTGAAGCCCAGCGGCTGGCCCTCGGCCAGACCGGTGAGGCCCGCCTGCTCGACCGCGCTGATGTGCACGAACACGTCCTCGCCGCCATCGTCGCGAACGACGAAGCCGAAGCCCTTCTGGCCGTTGAAGAACTTGACCACGCCGGTGCCTTCGCCAACGACCTGCGGGGGCATGCCGCCACCGCCGCCACGGCCGCCGAAGCCACCGCCGCCGCCGAAGCCGCCACCACCGCCGCCGAAGCCGCCACCGCCGCCGCGATAGCCACCACCGCCGCCACCGCCGCCGAAGCCGCCGCGGTCACCAAAACCGCCGCCGCCAAAGCCGCCACGGTCGCCATAGCTGCTGCCACCGCCAAAATCGTCGCCGCCGAAACCGTCGCGCTTGTCTCTGCCGCGCCCGCCGCGATCCCCGCGGCGCCCTCGATCAAAACTCATTGCCCTGTTCGTCTTCCCGGTCGCCCAAATCGATTGCGAAAGCCATACGCCGGACGAAGACGCAGACATTCCGGCGCTCCGAAGACACGCCCATGGAATCGGGTCATAGCCGGTTACGGGACAGGACGCGAACAAATTCGTCGCGATTTCGGTGCCGTTCCAACAGATACTTGCGTAAGCGACGTGGGGGCGGCACAGCGGAGGTCTATGGATATCGCTGCATTGATCGCCGACCCGGCTGCCTGGGCCGCCCTCATCACCCTGATCGTGATGGAGGTGGTGCTGGGAATCGACAACCTTATCTTCATCTCGATCCTGACCAACAAGCTGCCTGAACACCAGCAGCAGAAGGCGCGCCGAATCGGTATCGGCCTGGCGTTGGTCATGCGAATCCTGCTGCTGTCGATGATCTGGGTCATCGTCTCGCTGACCACGCCCGTGTTCGATCTGGGCATTCAGGGCGCGACCGGCGCGCATGGTGCACCAAGCTTCGAGACGGCCTTTTCCTGGCGTGACCTGATCCTGATCGCCGGTGGTCTGTTCCTGTTGTGGAAGGCCACCAAGGAGATTCACCACACGCTCGACCCGGTGCCGAGCGATGACGAGATTCTCGACAAGAAGAAGGTCGTTGGCCTCAACTTCGGTTCCGCGATCTTTCAGATCATTCTGCTCGACATGGTCTTCTCGGTCGATTCGATCCTGACCGCGGTCGGCATGACCGATGAGATCGCGATCATGGTCACCGCTGTTCTCGTTACCGTCGCGGTGATGCTGGTGGCCGCGGATCCGCTGGCGAACTTCATCAAGCACAACCCCACGGTGGTGATGCTCGCGCTCGGCTTCCTGCTGATGATCGGCGCGGTGCTGATTGCCGACGGTTTCGGCGTGCATGTGCCCAAGGGCTATATCTATGCCGCGATGGCGTTCTCGGCGATGGTTGAGTCGCTCAACATGATCGCGCGCCGCTCCAAGCTGAAGCGCGATGGCGGTGGCCAGCCACCCGCATCATAAGCTTGGCATTGAGCGTTCAGGTGTAAACGGCTAGGCGGGCGCATGGCCGTTTTCCTGCACGAAGAAGATATTCCCGAGGGGCTGTTCGCCCCCGGCGCTGACATTGCCGTCGATACCGAGACGATGGGGCTGATCACGCCGCGCGATCGCCTCTGCGTCGTCCAGCTTTCCGACGGGGGCGAGAACGAGCATCTCGTCCGCTTTGCGCCGGGCAGCGATTATGCCGCGCCCAATCTGCGCGCGTTGCTCGCCGATCCGGCGCGGGTGAAGCTCTTTCATTTCGGGCGCTTCGACCTTGCGGCGATCCGTCACTATCTCGGCGTAACCGCGGCACCGGTCTATTGCACCAAGATCGCCTCGCGGCTGGTGCGCACCTATACCGACCGGCATGGGCTCAAGGATCTGGTGCGCGAGCTGCTGGGGCAGGAAATCTCCAAGCAGCAGCAATCGTCCGATTGGGGCGGCCCGGTGCTGAGCGATGCGCAGAAGGACTATGCCGCGTCCGACGTGCGCTATCTCCATGCGATGCGTGAAGAGCTCGACCGTCGTCTGGCGCGCGAGGGGCGGACGGCGCTGGCCCAGGCCTGTTTCGATTTTCTTCCGCATCGTGCCGAACTCGACCTCGCGGGCTGGCCCGAGGTGGATATCTTTGCGCATGCTTGAAGTGTTGCCGCACCAGCCCACTCCCCCACCCGGCCACCCAGCGACAGCATCCT
>CAYOXO010000032.1:0-33738 GCA_964407945.1 uncultured Stakelama sp. | reverse complement strand
TGTCGGGCATCGGCGGGGTCGCGCGGCCGGGCATCGTCCACCGCATCGACAAGGATACGTCAGGCCTGATGGTCGCGGCCAAGACCGATCGAGCGCATGTCTGCCTCGCCCGCCAGTTCAAGGCGCACTCGATCGACCGCCGTTACAAGGCGATCGTCTCGGGGCGACCGAAGACCGGAAGCGGCACGATCGACGCGCCACTCGCCCGCTCGCCGCAGAACCGCAAGAAGATGGCGATCGTCGCCGGTGGCAAGCGGGCCGTGACGCATTGGCAGATGATCACGCCTCTCCACGAGGCGGCGTTGGTCGAATGCCGGCTGGAAACCGGGCGCACGCATCAGGTACGCGTCCACATGGCCTCGATCGGCCACCCCTTGATCGGCGATCCGACCTATGGCAGAACGAAAAAAGAACATCGCGAGCTATTGGAAACCCTGGGTTTCCATCGTCAGGCCTTACATGCGGCCCATTTGGGGTTTATCCATCCCATAGATAGCCGGGCTTTGGCCTTTGAAAGTCAAATGCCGTCCGACATGGAGGAACTGTTCCGCCAGCTCGTCGTATAGGTTTTCACTGACCCGTCTTCGGAGGGTCGCACATTGTCCTTGCCGCTTCAGGGAGGACGCACAAAAGGGAGTAAGTAGATCATGGCAAGCGGAAGCAACGTCCCGGCGACGATCCCCGCACTCGGTGGTGAGCAGAGCCTCAACCGCTATCTGGCCGAGATCAAGAAGTTTCCGATCCTGGCGCCCGAGCAGGAATATATGCTCGCCAAGCGCTTTGAAGAGCATGGCGATCCCGATGCTGCCGCGCAGCTCGTGACCAGCCATTTGCGCCTCGTCGCCAAGATCGCGATGGGCTACCGCGGCTATGGCCTGCCGGTGTCCGAGCTGATCTCCGAGGGTAACATCGGCCTGATGCAGGGTGTGAAGAAGTTCGAGGCCGATCGCGGCTTCCGCCTCGCCACCTATGCGATGTGGTGGATCCGCGCCTCGATCCAGGAATTCATCCTGCGTTCGTGGAGCCTGGTGAAGATGGGCACCACCGCCGCGCAGAAGAAGCTGTTCTTCAACCTGCGCCGGATGAAGGCCAAGCTCGACGCGTTCGAGGATGGCGATCTGTCGCCTGAGCATCTCGCCAAGATCGCCAAGGATCTGGGCGTGACCGAGGAAGAGGTCACGTCGATGAACCGCCGCATGGCGATGGGCGGCGACACGTCGCTCAACGTGCCGATGCGCGAGGATGGCGAGGGTCAGTGGCAGGATTGGCTGCAGGACGACAGCGCACTGCAGGACGAGGTCGTGGCCGAAGCGCAGGAGGCGGATGTCCGCCACACCATGCTGACCGAGGCGATGGACGAACTCAACGAGCGTGAGCAGCACATCCTGACCGAACGCCGCCTGACCGACGATCCCAAGACGCTCGAGGAACTCTCGCAGGTCTATGGCGTGTCGCGCGAGCGCGTCCGCCAGATCGAGGTGCGCGCGTTCGAGAAGCTGCAAAAGGCGATGATGCGGCTGGCTGGCGACCGGCGCCTGCTCGCCGTCGGCTGACGGCGCGGCTGGGGGGCGGCATTGGCGGCAGTAACCGGTAAGCGGCGTTGGGGCCGCCGGCTCGTCATCTGGGCCGGCAAGGGCCTGCTGGCGTTCGTCGTCGGCTCGCTGCTGCTGGTGCTGATCTTCCGCTTCGTCCCCCCGCCCTTCACACTCACCATGGCGGGCGACCTCGCGTCGGGACACGGCATCTCCAAGAGCTGGGTACCGCTGAGCCGGATCGATCCCGATATGGCCCGCGCAGCGATCGCCGCGGAGGATTCGTCCTTCTGCACGCATAGCGGCTTCGATTACGACGCAATCGCTGCGGCGATGTACCGCAACGCCAAGGGCGGGAAGGTGCTGCGCGGCGGATCGACGATCAGCCAGCAGACTGCGAAAAACGTCTTCCTGTGGCAGGGCGGCGGCTTCTTTCGCAAGGGGCTGGAGGCGTGGTTCACCGTCCTGATCGAGCTGATCTGGCCCAAGAAGCGGATCATGGAGGTCTATCTCAACGTCGCCGAGACCGGGATCGGCACCTATGGTGTCGAGGCGGGCTCGCAACGCTATTTCGGGCACAGCGCAGCAAAGATGACCCGCGCCGAGGCCGCACGGATCGCCGCGGTGCTGCCGCTGCCCAAGAAAAGGGCGGGCGTTGCCCCCAAGGGCTTCACCCGGCGTTATGGCAATTCGATCGCCGCGCGGATTGCGGTGGTGCAGAATGACGGGCTGGACGCCTGCTTGCGCTGAGCGCGGCGTTCCAACCGGTCACAATGCCGTTCGCTATTCAACGATGAGAAAGAACGTATAGCGAACGTTTCACATCTGTGGCGTGTAGGAAAGCAGTTCTTCGCCTCATCCGCGGCATCGCCACGCTACTGGATCGAATTCTCGATCTTCTGCCCTGCCTTCTCGGCGGCATCGCCGACTTTTTCCGCGCCCTCGCCCACTTTCTTGGCCGCTTCGGTGATCGCAGCGTCCGTCTTGGTCTCACTCTTCTTCTCGCCTAGGAAGAAGAACCCGCCAACCACCACGATCACCAGGGCGATGAGGCCGAGGATCAGACCTCCGCCCCCGCCGCGGCGTTCGATGATGGTCGTGGTATGGGTCGGCGTTTCGACGCGGGTCGCTTCGCTCCGGTCATCGTCGCTCATATCGTGTCTCCGAATAGCTCAGATGGCGGCACCAACGGTTGCCGCGAAGCGATTGTTCCCGTTGTGAAATGTTCAGAACGGGAGCTTGAATCCCGGCGGCAGCGGGATGCCGCTGGAAAGCTTCGACATTTCACCCTGCGCCGCGGCATCCGCCTTGGCCCGCGCGTCGTTGAGTGCGGCTGCAACCAGATCCTCGAGCATCTGCTTCTCGCTCGGGGCGAGCAGCGATTCATCGATATCGACGCCGATGATGCGGCCCTTGGCACTGGCCTTGACCTTGACCAGGCCGCCGCCGGACACGCCCTCGACCTCGATCCCGTCGAGATTGGCCTGGGCCTTGGTCAGCTCGTCCTGGACGTTCTGCGCCATGGCCATGATGTCTTCGATACTCTTCATGCGGTCCTCCGGATTGGGGTCCAGCCGATCAGCTCGGCTTCGGGAAATGCTTCAAGCGCAGCAGCCACGACCGGCGAACGCAGCACGGCGTCCCGCTCGGCGGCGGCCTCTGCGCCCTTGACCTCGGCGAGCGTCGCTTCACCGGGCGCGTCGATGACGCGGAGCGACCAGCGTTTGCCGAGCACGCGACGGATCGTCTGCTCGAAATCGCTCACCAGATCGGCCGGAAGGCCCTGACTGCTCACTTCGATCACCGGTTCATTGAACGCGATGACGCGGATGAGGTTGCGTGCACGCGCCGCGACGTGATGCTCATGCGCCGCTTCCAGCCGCTCCAGCACTTCGGCAAGATCGCGCGGCGCTGCCGGCTCGGCCGGTCCCGAGGGCGCCGCGACCGGCGCAGCACCGACGGGCAAGCCTTCGGCGATCTTGCGCGCCAGTTCGCCGGGATCGGGCAGGGTCGAAGCGTGGATCACGCGAAGCAACGCCATCTCACACGCCTCGATCGGCAGCGCGGCGCGGATCACCTCGTCATGGCCGCGCAGCAGAAGTTGCCAGAGGCGATGGAGCGCAGGAAAGCCGAGCTTGCCTGCCCATTCGGCCAATGCTGCGGTCTCCTCGGTCGCCTGTCCCGGAATTGCTTCGTTGCCGAGCTTCGAGAGGGTCACGCGATGGACGGTCTCGAGCAACGCCTTCAGCACCGCCTGCGGATCGACGCCAAGGTCGTACTGGTCGCGCAGCGCGGCGAGCGCGCCGGGACCGTCGCCGGCGATCACCAGCCCGAACAGCGAGCGGATCGCGTTGCGGTCCGACAGGCCGAGCATCGAGCGGACGGCTTCGGCGTTCACCGCCCCGCCCTCGATGCCCGCATGGGCAATCGCCTGGTCGAGGATCGACAAGCCGTCGCGGGCCGAACCTTCGGCCGCACGGGCGATCATCGCCAGCGCCTCGGGCTCCGCCTCCGCGCCTTCCGCCGCGACGACTTCGGCGAAGTGCGCCGCGAGCTTCTCGGCCGGGATACGGCGCAGGTCGAAGCGCTGGCAGCGCGACAGGACGGTCACCGGAACCTTGTCCACCTCAGTCGTCGCCAGCAGGAACTTCACATGCGCGGGCGGCTCCTCCAGCGTCTTGAGCAGCGCGTTGAACGCGGGCTTCGACATCATGTGGACTTCGTCGATGATGTACATCTTGTACCGCGCCGACACCGCCGCATAGCGCACCGCGTCGGTCATCTGGCGGACATCGTCGATGCCGTTATGCGAGGCGGCGTCGATCTCGATCACGTCGACATGGCGCCCCTCACCGATCGCACGGCACGGTTCGCACACCCCGCAGGGATCGATCGTCGGCCCGCCCTGCCCATCCGGACCGATGCAGTTCAGCGCCTTGGCGATCAGCCGCGCGGTCGAGGTCTTGCCGACGCCGCGCACGCCGGTGAGCAGGAAGGCATGCGCCAGCCGGTCGCGCTTGATCGCGTTGCCCAGCGTCTGCACCATCGCGTCCTGGCCGATGAGCTCGGCGAAGGTCTTGGGACGGTATTTGCGCGCGAGGACGCGATAGGCGGCGTCACGCGAAGCCGATTGGTTCTGGGACGGTTCATCGAGGCCAAGGGAGTCAGACATGCGGGGCGCAACCTAGCGATGCGAACCGCAAACCGCCATGCCCCGATGCGGCCAAATCGCAGATTCAGCAGCCATTGACGGCGCCCCAGCGTGACGGCCGTCACGCGCAGCGCCCCCGCGCGTGCCCGATAACCGCGGCGGGGCGGCATCGGGCCGTCCCCACAGGGGAGACGCGAGATGAGCAAGGTACAGGCGGCGGTCGCCAGCACGATCTGGGAGACCTGCCTCAAGTTCGAGAAGTGCATCCGGATCGGCTTTCCGATCAACAAGAAGATCTGCGTCAGCGTGCGCGCCTGCCTGCGCCTGATCCAGAAGGGCGGCGCGGTCGTCCTGCAGGTCGAGGCCGCGGGCAAGCAGTTCGAATACAAGCTGACCAAGGCCTGCCACACGATCTTCACCGTCGCGGTGGGCAAGATCGAGATCTGCATCGAGCCGCGCGGCGGCAACAAGGTGCGGCTGCAGGCGCGTGCGTGCATCGGCTATGGCCCGATCAACCAGTGCTGGGACATCTGGGGCACCGACATCGCCTGGCTGACCGCCGCCGAGCTCGCGGCGTTCGACCTGTCAGCGCTCGACGTGCCCGCCAGCACGACGCGGCGGCTCGGCACCGCGGACGCCGGACCGGTGGCGTTCGAGGACGAGTTCCAGCCGATCGGGCCGTGCGGCTGCGCGGACGCGGACGCGGAGTAACCGGGCGCGGCGCGGCCTGACGTCGCGCCGCCCTTTCCACGCGCCAGACGACGCGGCGGGCGGGCATCAATGGGGCGGCATCGCGCCCTGCCCCCCGTCCTCGCCACCCTCGGCACCAGCGCCCTCGGCAAACCAGGCCTCGCGCGCGGCGTGGCCGGCGGCGATGAAGGGGGCGAGGTCGCGGGCGTGGTGCGCCTCGGCCACCGCCACCTCCTCGGGCGTCAGCTCGCGCTCATAGCCGGGCTCGCCCACCTCCCCCTCCTCATCCCCGAAGAAATCCTCGGGCGGCGGGAAGCTGGTGCGCCATTCCTCGAGCGTCTCGCACCACCAGACCGAGGGTTCCTCGTCCGGCTGACATAGTTGACGCGAATCGCCGGTTTCCTCCGCAACGGGCGGCTCGGGCGCGAGCTGGACCAGACCGATCGCCTCGGCGCGGACCCATTGTTCGGCGGTCCAGTGCGCGCGGTTGGCGGGATCGAGGTCGGCGGTGTCGAGCGGCTCGGCGACATCGGTATGCGTGCGCAGCCAGCGATCGGCGCGGGCGAGCGTGCGGATCGGGGCGAGATCGTCCTCGCTCGCCTGGGTGCCGCACGCGCCGAGCCGCGCGGCGAGGAACAGGCCGGCGCGCGCCGGCGCGGCATCGCGCGCGACGAGATCGAGCAATTGTTCGAAATCGGCGGCGGCGAGGCGCACCGCGGTGGCATTGGCATCGGCGCAGGCGGCGTCGGCGCGCCGGTCGAGCCGGGTCAGCATGCGGTAGGCCAGCGTGTTGTCGTGACGGTGGCGAGTGATGGTGCGGCCATCGTCATCGGTGACCGTGGTGCGCACGCCGTTGAGCGCGCGCTCCATCAGCTCATCGGCGAGCACGTCGCGCGAGCGGAGCAAGGCGGCGTCCCACGCAAGCCGGAAGGCGGCGCCGCGCGCGGCGTTGCGCAGCGCATAGGCGGACTGGCGCGACATATCGACGATGGCGCAGGCGCGGTTGATCGGGTGGCCGAGCGACAGCGCAGTGAGGAAGCGCTTCTGCTTCTCCGCGGTCCAGCCATTGTAGCGCGCGGAATCGGGGACGCCGGGTTCAAGCTCGTGGAAGGCGGCGTGATCGAAGGTGAATTCGGCTTCGGGATCGGTCTGAGTGATCGCGTTCATGGCCTTGGTCCTCATCGTGTGCTGCAGAGGACCGTTTAGGTATGCCGGAATGGGGGCTGTAGGAAAGTTCTATTTTTGTTCCGGATTGGAATGGCTCAATCTGGGAAACGAAACGCTCAGGAGATCAGCCGCCAGATACGGAGCTTCCCCCAAGGCGCCACCTCAAGACAATTCTAGAGCCGAAGTGAATTGAGTGCATCAGTGCCATCCGTGAAAGCTATTAGCCGTTCAAATGTACTATGAGAATTATACCCTTGCGCAGCTTTCTTATTGAACTGCATCAGTTCACCCGATTTGAATTTATCCAAATACACTCCATGAATGTATTCAAGATAATCTGAAACAACCCCCACCAACTGATGACCCCTAATCCAATAAAATGGCTCTTGAGAGGTGTATGAAACTCCATCATCTAGGGAGTCATTAAAGTCTTCTAATTCTATACCGCCAACACAATAATCTTTAGCATCAAATTCTGGTAAACCACCCCCCTCCAATAGGGCCCTAAATGTCTTCCTGAAATCGATCAAATCGAGATCCACATCTTTGTCGGCACGTTTACGTTTTATAACAGCGCCCATAAGCGGGGCATACCAAACAAACAGCTTTGTCAGAAGCTCATTCAAACGCTTAATGTCAGCGGAAAAATCATACTCCTCCTCAGATAAACAGAGCCGATCTTTAATATATTGAACCAGAGATTCAGCAGAGCATACATAATTCTCAACAGAATAGCCGCATGTTACAAATACATGATCGCCAGTTGGCAGAAATCCTAAGTAACGATCAAAATCACTGTCCCTAATGAATAATGTATTTGTATCTGAAAAACCTTCAGCATAAAACCATTCTATAATTCTATCCATATTCCTCTTACCGAACGTAACGCGCATTCTCACGTCACCGTTCAGCCTCAAGAAATATCTATAGAACGACAGGTCATCGAACCCCTCAACGAATACATTCGCTGAGGGCTTCACCCTAACTTCAATACGAAATCGATGGAATACAGCGATAGCTGACTTACTACGCTCGGACAGTGTTTTCTCAAACGGGGTCATAGCGAGATCGAAAAGTCTACAACAGATGATTGAAAACCATTGTCGTAAATGAACGGCGAGTGAGTAACGGCGAACACCTGCTTACAATGCGTCGCCCGCGCGATATCTGTCAGAAAATCTACCTGCCAAGGGACCGAAAGAGAGAGTTCAGGTTCATCAATAAAGATGCAAAAATCACTTTTTCTAAAGAAAAGCTCCGACATTATTGATACTATTTGCTTCTCACCAGATGACAAATCTGACAAATCGACTTCGGTACCTCGATGATCCTTGATCGAAAAGTGATACTTCTCGATATCATAATCGACCTTTTTAGGATACAGGTATCGATTAAGAGTTTCGACCAAATTTCTTATTGGCCCCTCAATCGCTTCAAGCTCCTGATTAACAGAGTATAATCTAGAATAAAAATGAGCGAGCCATTTCTTATAGAATGCCGGATGACCTCCAGCCCTTCCATCAACGAGCTCCATTATTATATCAGATATCTGAGATTTCTCCTCTTCATTCAACAACCCCTCCTCAATACGAGATAGGGTAATTGAAATTTGAGACCTATCTACATAGATATCTCGTAGCTCAGTTACTGAAATGACTTGAGAATTTGCCATCTCCTTAATGTACGACGCCATCATCCTATTAAACAAATCTCGAGCAAAATCACGAGTGGTGCTCTCAAACAAAGCAACCCTCTGGCGCACATCATCCATTCCGAAGCGAATAACTTCAGTTATAAATTCACTATCCTGGCTAATGTTCTTATTTTCTAAAGTCTTCCTAATGGATTCAGGAACGTTTTCTATAAGCTTCCGAAGCTCTAGTTCAATTCGCCTATAAGTTGGAAGGTAGATGACGGGATTTTTGAAACTCCCGCCCAAGATTGAGGTCAATTCGGCGTAACGCTTTTGAGCGGATTTTTCATCTTGAGAGGAGCCAACCTGACGACGAAGCCTTTTTAACTCTGAGTCTGTAAGATGTATTCCTGACGCCACCATCCATTCATCGCGCAATGCTGGAGACAATTCAGAAAAAAGGTCAATTTGATGAGCCGCCCAAGCACCGCCCGATGCCGTTGCAGCTCTGTGAGCTAAACGAGCAAATATGGGGCAATCGCTCCGCGCTACACTCACCGCCTGACCATCTTCGAAAGTGAGTCGAACTTCACTGAAGGGAAGTTCGCTAAGCCTCTTCCACTTACGCCCCAAAGCATAGGCAATAATCTGCAGTGCCGTGCTCTTTCCGGTACCATTAGGTCCGATCAGGACACAATGGGGGCCACGAAACGGTATCTCTACGGCCCTAGTTCCATGCAGGCCGGTGATGGAAACATGCGTTAAGTGGCTCATCTTCCCCTCTTTCTAGCATGCTGATGCCAGTCAAGCGCGAGCACGTAAATAGAAGCCTACAAAATCATGAGCGCTACAACGCTACTACGCAGATCGGAGTTCGTACCTCACTCCGCCGCCACGCTCTCCCCCACCCGACCCCGCTCCAACAGCGGTGCAAGATACCTGCCCGTATAGCTGCGCGGCGCCTTGACCACCGTCTCAGGCGTGCCCTCGGCGACGATCTCGCCGCCCTTGACGCCGCCCTCCGGCCCCAGGTCGAGGATCCAGTCGGCGGTCTTGATGACGTCGAGATTATGCTCGATCACCACAACCGTATTCCCCTGCTCGACCAGCGCATGGAGGACTTCGAGGAGCTTGCGCACATCCTCGAAATGGAGGCCGGTGGTGGGCTCGTCGAGGATGTAGAGGGTCTGGCCGGTGGCTCTCCGCGCCAACTCCTTGGCGAGCTTGACGCGCTGCGCCTCGCCGCCCGACAGGGTCGTCGCCTGCTGGCCGACCTTGACGTAACCCAGGCCGACCTCGGCCAGCATCGCCATCTTGTCGCGGATCGGGGGGACGGCCTTGAAGAACTCGACCGCGTCCTCGACCGTCATGTCGAGCACGTCGGCGATGCTCATCCCCTTGAACTTCACCTCCAGCGTCTCGCGGTTGTAGCGCTGGCCGTGGCAGACGTCGCAGGTGACGTAGACGTCGGGGAGGAAGTGCATCTCGATCTTGAGCAGGCCGTCGCCGGTGCACGCCTCGCACCGGCCGCCCTTGACGTTGAAGCTGAAGCGGCCGGGCTTGTAGCCGCGCGCCTGCGCCTCGGGCAGCCCGGCGAACCAGTCGCGGATATTGGTGAAGGCGCCGGTATAGGTCGCCGGGTTGGAGCGCGGGGTGCGGCCGATCGGCGACTGATCGATGTCGATCACCTTGTCGAGATGCTCGAGCCCGGTGACCTTGTCATGCTTGCCCGCGAGCAGGCGCGCGCCGTTGAGCTGGCGCGCGGCAGCGGCGTAGAGCGTGTCGATGGTGAAGCTCGACTTGCCCGAGCCGGACACGCCGGTGATGCAGGTGAAGGTGCCGAGCGGGATGCTCGCGGTGACGCCGGTCAAGTTGTTGGCGGTGGCGTTGTGGACGGTGAGCTTCTTGCCGGTGCCCTTGCGGCGCTTCGCGGGCACAGGGATCGCGCGGGTGCCGTTGAGATAGTCAGCGGTGATGCTGCCCTCGGTCGCGAGCACCTGTTCGAAGCTGCCATGGGCGACGATCTGGCCGCCATGAACGCCCGCGCCGGGGCCCATGTCGATGACATAGTCGGCGGTACGGATCGCGTCCTCGTCATGCTCGACGACGAGCACGGTGTTGCCGAGATCGCGCAGGCGGCGGAGCGTGGCGAGCAGCATGTCGTTGTCGCGCTGGTGCAGGCCGATGCTCGGCTCGTCGAGGACGTAGAGGACACCTGACAGTCCTGAGCCGATCTGTGAGGCGAGGCGGATGCGCTGGCTCTCGCCGCCCGAAAGGGTGCCGCTGGTGCGGTTGAGGTTGAGATAGTCGAGGCCGACATTGTTGAGGAAGCCGAGCCGCTCGTCGATCTCCTTGAGGATGGCCTTGGCGATCTCCTGCTGCTGGGGGGTGAGGTCGGCGGGGAGGTTGGCGAAGAAGGGCAGCGCGTCGGTGACCGACAGGCGGGTGACGCTGGAGATGTCGCGGCCGGCGATCTTGACCGCCAGCGCCTCGGGCTTGAGGCGGGCGCCCTCGCACGTCTCGCAGGCGTGGCTGGCCTGGTATTTGGCCAGCTCCTCGCGCATCCACGCGCTCTCGGTCTGGAGCATGCGGCGGTTGAGGTTGCCGATGACGCCCTCGAACGGCTTCTTCACGTCGTAGGACTTCTTGCCGTCGACGAAGGTGAGCGTGACGGGCTTGCCGCCGGTGCCGTGGAGGATGATCAGCTGGACCTCGCCCGGCAGGTCCTTCCACGGCGTGTCGAGGCTGAAGCCGAATTCGCGCGCGAGGCTGCCGAGGACCTGCATGTAATAGGGCGAAGGCGGGTTGGACTTTGCCCAGGGGGCGACCGCGCCCTTCTTGATCGAGAGATCGTGGTTGGGGACGACGAGATCCTCGTCGAACACCAGCCGCTCGCCGAGGCCGTCGCACGCCGGACATGCGCCCTGCGGGGCGTTGAACGAGAACAGGCGCGGCTCGATCTCGGCGATGGTGAAGCCGCTGACCGGGCAGGCGAACTTCTCCGAGAAGACGATGCGGTTGTCGGGGATACCGGTGCCCTTCATCGCGCCGCCGGTGACGTTGGTAGAGGCGATTGGGGTTTCCACCTGAAACTTCTGCGGGGCCTCCTGGACGCGGTTGCCGGCGAGTTCGTCGACGGTGGTGTCGACCAGGTCGATATAGGCGAGGCCGTCGGCGAGCTTGAGCGCGGTCTCGAAGCTTTCCGCCAGGCGGGTGGCGATGTCGTCGCGGACGACGAGGCGGTCGACCACCACTTCGATGTCGTGCTTGTACTTCTTGTCGAGCGCGGGGGCGTCCTCGATCAGATAGGTCTCGCCATCGATGCGGACGCGCTGGAAGCCGGCCTTCTGCCACTCGAGCAGCTCCTTGCGATACTCGCCCTTGCGGCCGCGCACGACCGGGGCGAGCAGGAGCATGCGCGTCCCCTCAGGCAGCGCGAGGACGCGGTCGACCATCTGGCTGACGGTCTGTGCGGCAATGGGGAGGCCGGTCGCGGGCGAATAGGGAATGCCGACGCGCGCCCACAGCAGGCGCATATAGTCGTAGATCTCGGTGACGGTCGCGACCGTGGAGCGCGGGTTGCGGCTGGTGGTCTTCTGCTCGATCGAGATGGCGGGGCTGAGGCCCTCGATATGCTCGACATTGGGCTTCTGCATCATCTCGAGGAACTGGCGCGCATAGGCGCTCAGGCTCTCGACATAGCGGCGCTGACCCTCGGCATAGATGGTGTCGAAGGCGAGCGAGGATTTGCCCGAACCGGACAGGCCGGTGATGACCGTAAGGGTATCGCGCGGGATGTCGATATCCACGCCCTTGAGGTTGTGCTCGCGCGCGCCGCGGACGGAGATATGGGTGAGACTCATGGGGCGTGGTTCTAGCTTTGTTCTTGGGAGGAAGCTAGAGGGGAGATAGGGGCTCCCCGGCCCGGATGCGAGGGGCTGCCGGCCCCGAAAGGCCGGCAGCCGATCCTCAATTCGTCTTCTTGGCGACCGTTACCCCCCAGAAAAACTGACTCTGCCCGAACTGCCCGGTGGGGTTGAAGGGGCTGACCTCGAAGCTGGCGCCGATTTCGTTCGCATTCGGGCCGAAGAACTTCCCCGCCAGGAACCCGCCATGGGCCATGCCGTTGGCGCTGCGGCCGTTGATATTGTTGAACCAGAGATCGTTACCCGTGGTGTTCACGAAATTGAACGTTCCGACATTCGCGCTCTGCCCGCTCACCGGATCCCTGGCGACAATCGCGAGGGCCGCAGTCCAGCTTCCGGTACCGAAATCAATGTCGAACCGGCTCGTGCCGCTGACCTCTACGTCGCGCGCCATGACCGGATAGACGCCGCGGCCCATGAGAACGCCGTCATAGCGCCCGGTGCCGGCCTTCGGGATCAGCGCCGGCGAGGTCAGCGAGCCGTAATAAGCAAAGCTCCGCGTTGCGGCGGCGTTCGACGTCGCGGGCATCGTGACATCCGCGAAGCTGGTATAGGTGAGCTGGACCACCGGGTTCGACGGCCCCAGATTCAACAGCTTCCCGGTCGCGTCGCCCTTGCGATAGAAGGTATAGCCCGCCTCGCTCCGGCTGGTGTCGATATCGCCCGGTGCGAAAGTCATATTGACCGGCTGCGCCTCCCCGACATTACCGCTCGAGGCCGTCGTGAAGGCGTAGGTCTTGGCTACCGGATCGTAGGTCACATCGACGAAGCTGTTGATCATCGACCGGAGAAACGAATCAAAGCGCGAGGTATAGGTCATCATCGACGCGCCCTTGAGCGTGGTCGTCGATTCGAGATCGGCAAGGCCCCGGCCGGAACCGAGGATCGCGTCGTTCTTGGCGCCGGCCAGCGTTCCAGTCGCCACGGAACCGTTCGAGGAAGCGGCGCGGAACACCGCCCCCACTTCGTCCGCCGCGGGACCGTAGAAGCGGCCGAGCCAGTTGCCGGTGAAGTTGCCCACCCCCGACAGGTTGAAATCGCCGGAAAACGCGCTCGCGCCACCGGCCAGTGTCGCGGTTCCGGTAAAGTTTCCAGCGCCCGAGCGATCCCAGAATTCATAGGACCCGTTCGTACTGATCGCACCGGTGGCGAAGTTCACGGTGAGCCCGCCAATCCCGTTCATGAGATTGACGCGGTTGAGATCGGGCCGGACGATCGATCCGTTCAGCCGCATCAAATAGCCGGCGCTGCCCGTCCGCGGCACGGCGCTGCCTGCGGTTTCGAACCCGTACATATAGTCGTCGAAGACGTAGGAATTGCCGTTGACGGAATACCAGCGGCCGGTCTTGAGATATTTGACGCCTTCGGGCTTCCAGTCGTGCGCGTTCGCATTGCTGCCGTCATAGATCGGCCCAACGCCCCCATAGGAACCCCCGATCAGCGTACCCACGCCCATGACGTGGTTCATGTAGGTGCCGGTACGATCGTCTGTCAGCAGGACGGTCCGGTTGTCGGGCAACGCAAACGCACCGATCCCGCCGGTGCTGCTGCCGCCCATCGTCATCGATCCGCCCTCAGTGCCGGTAAACGCGACCCGCGCGCGATCGCCGAAAAAGCCCTGAGTCACCGTGATCGATGCGAAGCTGGTGTTCGGACTGCCGCCGGTGCCCTTGCGGCCCAGGATCGCGCCCACGGCGACATCGCGGTGCGAGGCTCCCGGCGTCGATGAGCGTGTGCCGGTCGCGGCGAACGTCGCCCCCACCTCATCCGCCCCCGGCCCGTAGAAACGGCCGTCGAGCGACCCCTCCATCGGGCCAAAGCCGCTGAAGCCGAACCTGCCCGTCAGCCCGCCCGACGAACCGATGCTGGCGGACAACGCAAAATCCCGCTCCAGGGCAGTTGCACCCGAGCTCGTATCGGTTCCCGTCAAACGGCCCGCCCCGATAACCTTGCCGTTCGCGAAATCCGCGATCATCTGGCCATTGCCGCTCAACGCCAGCGGTACGGCGTTCAAACTGGTCGCCATCGTACCGAGCAGAACGACGTCGTAGGAAGCACGGCCGGTCCGGGGCCGGCCGGCGTCCGGCGTGACAACGCCATAGGTGAAGGCATCAAACGAACCATCGACTGCGTCGGCCCCGGTCGTCGATCGCTGCCAGAAGCCGCCGCCGACATATTGGTAGTTCAGCGATCCGCTGGTTCCTGGCTGGGTGAGGACGAGTGAATCCTGCGTTGCCCCATTGATCACCCGGTACTCGCGCGTCCCTCCCGTTCCGGGAACCGCATTGGCGGGCCGGAAGGTCTGGGAGCGCCCGCCCGTGGTCAGCGTATAGCTGTTAGTCGAAGCGTCGTACGCAATCGACAGGGGTGCAGCGCCCGCCGCGCCCGGAACGGTACCCGTCCCACCGAACCGCGCAGTGCCCGTTACGGACTGCGCAGCGAAGGTTTCCGAGACCATCGGCGACATCAGCGAGGTGTTCGGCGGGGTTGGAGTCGGCGTCGTCGGTGTCGGCGTCCCGGGTCCGCCGGTAACCGGTGGTGGCGTGGTCACGACCCCACCCCCGCCACCGCTCGCACCGCAAGCGCCGGTCAGCGTCGCAAGAGCCACTGCAGAAAGATGACGCGCTTTCAACCTCATTGCCATTCTGCTTCCCCCTTCAAAATGCCGCGGTCAGGCCGAATTCGCTGGCCAGCCGCTGATATGCATAGATTTCGACAGTCGATGTATTCCGTTCCGCGCGCACGCGAAAATAGGGCGCGAGCGTGCCCAGTCGCAGCGCCCGGAAGGTTGCGCTGATGCTGGCGGAGACGAAATTCTCGCTCCTGCGCTCGGGATAGAGGAACAGCCGCGCATCGGCCTCAAGCCGCCGATAGGCGACCGAGACCACGGCGGTGGTCTGCCCGAGCTCTCGGAAGAGATAGCCCGAGACGCCAGCGCTCGCGTCGGAATAGCCCGGATCGCCGGCACTGGTCCGCGCGCCCTGAAGCTGGATGCCCCCGCCGAAACGGGCGCTGAAGGCGCGATCCATCCCGGCGGAGAGGCTGTAATTCTCGCCATCCTGAAGATCGTTCAGGCGATTGTCGATGCGCGTGACGCCTGCCTGAAGACGCAGCTGGCTGCGCTTGCCCATCGGGTGCAACCAGTCGGCGGTCGCGCCATAGGACACGCTATACGGACGATTGCCGTACCAGCGCCACGACGGCCCCGCGGCGAACGACAGGCGATCCGCACCGATCGCAAATTCCGGGCCTGCCTCGATCGACGCCGCAGTGTCGTTGAAACGCGCGTCGCGATAGAGGCTGGCGGCGGCGGATGCGCGAACCAGCAGCCGCGTACCGGCGTCGATCCCGACGCGCCCATAGAGTTGCGCCCGGCTGGCGACGCCGAGCCCCGAGCGTTCCTTGGCATCCTTGTCGAGCACGAAATCGCCGATGATGGTGCCCAGCGTGTCCGAACGTGTCGCGCGGTTGATGTTGGAATCCGGCGCAAGCGCGAACTCGATGCTGCCGCCGATCGGCTTCTGTGCAGCGAGCGCATTGGCATAGAAGCGCACGAGCTGATCGACCTCGGGCGGCAACGGGCTTGCCCGGACCGCGCGGAGTTCGCGCCGGGCAGCGTCGAGATTGCCGAGCATGGCCTGGACGCGCGCCAGTTCGAGCCGGACCCGCGCGCTATTGGGCTGTTCGTCGAGAATCCGGCGAAACTCGACCGCCGCGTCGCGGTAGCGGTCGAGCCTGTCGGCCAGCATCAGGCCCAGCCGGAACCGCGCCTCCGCCCGAAAATCCGGGTTCGGATTATCAGCCAGCGCGCGATAGGCGGTCTCGGCCGCCGTGAAATCGCCCGCGTCCCGCCGCGCGTCGGCAAAGGCAAACAGTTCCTCAGCCGTCAGTTCGACGGAAGGCGAATCCTGCACAGGCGTGGCGGAAGGCTGCGCATGGCCCGGACCAGTGATCAACACGCATGCGCTCAACCAGGCCCGCGCGCCGTAACGCCCCCAAACCACCGAAAACCCCCAATTGCCCCGTGCCATCCAGTGGATGGCATCGATACCTTCCACCAGAAATGGGCTGCGCTGCCAAGCCCCGAAGCGCCGACCGAGCGGATCGCAGGCGCTCGCATTGGCATCCTGCCGGCGATGCCGTCGATATCCGCCAGGAACGGCGGCTCATTCGTCGAGCAGATGCCGCGTAACCCCTTGCGACGGTGGTATTGTTCAAGCATGCACACGCCTGCAAAGCGATACGGGGGGATTCGTGGACGTGATGAAATTGTGGCCGGTGGCGCTTGCTGCCGCGGTGGTTGGCGGGTGCAGTGGGTCGGCGCCTACGCCGACGCCGACGCCCACACCAATCGCAACGCTGCCCGTCACCTTGTCGGCCGCATCGATGAATGTGACCGCGGATGAGGGCCAGAGCGGCAACTTCGCCTTCACCGCCAGCTACACCGGCAGCAGCGGCTCACCGATCGTCGCGGACGTGCAGGTGGCAGGCAAGCGCATCGAGGTGAACGGCGCACCCACCCTGAGCGGAACCAGCTTCAACGTTCCCCTGCGGGCCGCATCGCTGTTGCCCGGCGGCACCAGCACCAACACGGTAACCTTCCGGCTGTGCACCAGCACGGCCTGCTCCACGGTCTATCCGGGATCGACCCAGACGCTCACGGTCAATCTGGACGTGCGGCTGAAGGATTGGGCGACGTTCCAGCGCGACGCCGGCCATACCGGCTATGTCGCCGCCAACTACGTCACCAGCGAGTTCGGCACGGCCAGCGCGTGGAACTTCAGCACGCCCCCGCCCTATGCGCCGAGCGAGATCGCCGCACGGCGCGGCAGCATCTTCGTCAATCTGCGTCAGAGCACCGGCAACCTCATCACTCGGGCGGTCAACCCCGCCACCGGCGCCACGCTGTGGAGCTATGATCTGGGGCGCAACAACTACTCCAGCGGGCCCTCCTACTCGAACGGACGCGTCGTATCGATGGCGATGGACCTGTCGTCGGGGTCCGTCCCGATGCAGATCATCAATGCCGATAGCGGCGCCGCAGCGGGCACGACCAGCTATGCCAGCCAGTTCAGCAGCGGCGGCGTTCCAACCCCGGTGGGCGACAATCTCTACTTTCAGGCCGGCTATTTCGGCAACGTGGTCTACGCGGCCAACACCGCGAGCGGCGGATCGCTATGGGCGCGCGACACGACCCAGCCAAGCGAAGGCTATGTCCACGACGGCGAAAGCGTCGCGGTGGACGACAATTATGTCTATTATTTCGGGGGCGGAAATCTCTTCGCGCTGAACCGCAACGGCGGCACGATCGCACACAAGATCCGCAACCCCTATTTCACGAGTTTCGGCCTCAGTTATCACGGGTCCTATCGCGGCGCGCCGATCCTGGGGCGCAATGGACGGATCATTACCTTCACGGACAATCGCGGCCCGCAAAGCCCCCTGGCGCTGATGGCATTCTCGCTGTCGAGCACAACGCCGCTGTGGCGCAGCGCCGCCACCTATCTCGGCCATCCTGCACTGCGCGACGACACGCTGTTCGCCATTCGCTCCGACGGCAGAACCATCGACATGATCAATGCGGGCACCGGAACGGTGAGCGGATCGATCGACCTGGGCAGCAGCCGCGGATCGCTGGTGAGCAACATCATCGTCACCGGTAGCCACTTGTTCGTGGCCAGTGCGACCGCGACCTATGCGATCGATCTGCAGCAATCGACCTACCCCGTCGTATGGACGGCTGCACAGGGCGGCGCACTGGCGATCACCCCGGACAATATGCTGGTCATATCGGCCGGCACTGGCGTCTATGCGTACAAGCTGACGTCTTAAGGACTGTCCTATCCGGCCGTCCGGCACAGCGCGTCGGTGCCAAGCGCGACGCGCGACTCGGCGGTGGTGCGGTTCGAGGGATCGTTCTGCACCCCGCGCGTTTCGGTATTGAACGCCAGCAAGGTGGCGATACCGCGGTCGGGGCACAGGCTGAGATAGGCGCGGAAGCCGTTCTGGTCGCCATTGTGGCCGACGACGCGGATGCCCTCGACCCGGTCGATGAAGAAGGACAGGCCGACTTGGGTGGTCGCGGCCATGCGGCCCTGGCTGAAATCCTCCCCCGCCGGCAGCTGGGGCTGCCACATCTCCTCGAGCGAGGCGCGCTTGAGGATCAGGTCGTAGTCCGCCTTTCGCGCCGGGTCGCCGAGCAGGAAGGCGGCGTATTTCGCCATGTCGGGCATCGGCGCGTTGAGGCCGCCATTTGAGACGGTCACGCCGGTATCGGCATCGAACGGCGCTGCGCTGCGCTTGCGGTCGCGGATGTAATAGCTGTGCG
Source organism: uncultured Stakelama sp. (assembly GCA_964407945.1). GTDB lineage: Bacteria > Pseudomonadota > Alphaproteobacteria > Sphingomonadales > Sphingomonadaceae > Sphingomonas. Next base: position 15,311 of record CAYOXO010000032.1, on the reverse strand, counting down.
AGCGGTGGCGCAGCAGATGCGGCGGGGTGCGATCGAAATAGCTGGCATGCATGCCGAGCGGGCGCAGGATATTCTTGTCGATATAGACTTCGTAATCCTCGCCCGAGAGGCGCTCGATCACCTGCCCGAGATAGACGATGCCGGGGTTGGAATAGCTGTAGCGGCTGCCCGGCTTGAACTGGACTTCGGTATAAGGGAGCATCGCTTCGAGCTGTTTCCAGCCCGGCGGTTCGAACGGCTGCCAGTCCTTGTCGCGCCACGGCCAGGTGCCGTTGCGGAAGCCGGCGCTGTGGCTGAGCAGCTGGCGGATCGTGATCGCGCCGGTATCGCCATAGGGGTTATGCACCCTGGCCAGTTCCGGGACGTACTTCACGATCGGATCGTCGAGCTTGAGCAGGCCGCGATCGCGCAATTGCAGGATCGCGATGCCGGTCATCGTCTTGGTGACCGACGCCCAATGGTAGATGGTATTCGCATCGACCGGGACATGCGCCTCGGCGTCCTGCTCGCCGAGATGGTCGGCGGCGAGCGTGCGGCCATTGCGGATCAGATAGAAGCTGCTGCCGGCGATATTGGCGCGCTGGACCTCGGCGCGGTGGAGCTTGCGGAAATCGTTCAGCGCGCGGTCGAGCGGAGCGTCCTGCGCCGCGGCGGGCGCGGCGAGGAGGAGGCAGGCGGCGATGTGGCGGAGCATGGTCCCCCTCAGGACGGTTTGAGCGTGGTGCGCGACGCCGCGGCCTTATCCACCGCGGCGCGGCTGTAGAGCAAGGGCAGCGTGTCGCCCGCGATCCACGAGCCATACTGGTCGCGATAATGCGGCGAGCGCGGGTCGATCGACTGGCCGGGGATGATCAGGATCCGCGAATTGTCCCACGCGCCGACGTCGATCACCTGCTGGTAGCTGGAGCCGCCGCCGACATTCCAGCCCGGCCCCGAGCCGAGCCAGCGCGCCATGACGGTGAAGCCGTCGCCGCCCGACCCCTGCCCTTCGATCGCCGGAAACGCCTTGGCGATGGCGGGGATGGCCGAGAGCGGGTGGCGCAGCTTGACCTGGTGCAGATTCCCCCAACGCCATGCCGCGGGATCGGCGCCGAGCAACTGCTGCGCCGAAGCCCAGCCGGCGGCGAGCGCGGCTTCGAGGATCGCGTCGCGCGTCCCCTTGGGATCGGCACCGAGGCGCGCGTCGGGCTTCGCCAGCAGACCGAGCAGGATCGAGGGCGAGATTTCGGTGACGAGGTTCTTCGCGCGCTCGGGCACGATCGCGGCGAGCATGCGCTTCGACAGGTCGCGCCAGACGATCTCGAACAAAGCAGCGGGGCCGCTGTTCGCGTCGAGATGCGCGTTCCAGCCACGGAGCAGGTCGACGGCGGGTTTCACGGCCGCGGAGGGGTTGGCGGGCAGCTGGGCGAGGAATTGCTGCGCCGGTTTGGACAGCGTGTCGTGCTGGAGCGCGACGCTGTCGGCAATGCTGTGTTTCGGCTGCGCGGCAAGCACCTCCGCGCAGCGATCGTAGCGATAGGGCTCGCGGAACGAGAAGGCCGGGATGCGGTCGCGCGGCCAATCGGCCGGAAGGTTGTTCTGGTTGGCGGAGGCGAACCAGCCCTTCTTGGGGTTATACTCGCTGGGCAGCGCGCTGAAATTGCGCAGGCCGGTCCAGTCGTGGCTGCCGTCGCCGGGCACGGGTAGCAAGCCGTCGCCCGCCTTGCGCTGCGGCACGAAGCCGATCACCTGCCAGCCGGTATTCCCCTGCACATCGGCATAATGGAAGTTGGTCGGCGACGGGTGAAGCGCGAACGCCTTGCGCAGGCTGACCCAGTCCTTGGACAGGTTGATCGCGATCATCGCGAAACAATCGGCCGAACCGGGCTGCATCGCGACGGTGGTGAGCACGCTGGCGCGGCGGCGAGCGGGATCGTGCGCGATCACGGGGCCCTGCACGGCATAGCGATGCGTGACAGAGTGAGCCGGGCCGTCCTTGACGGGGATGGTCTCGGTCACCGTCTCGAAGCGCTTCCAGCCGCCATTATGGCGATATTGTTCGGGATCCGCGGGGTTGAGTTCGAGGATGAACAGATCGCTCTGGTCGATATGGAAATTGGTGCGGCCGAAGGCGAAGCGGTCGGTATGGCCCTGCATGATGCCGGGCTGGCCGGGCGAGCCGCCGCCGATCACGTCGAGGCCGGGCGCGGTGAGGTGCGCGACATGGCGCGGGCTGAACCCGCCGATGCCGAGGTGCGGATCGTTGGCGAGGATCGGGCGGCCGGTGGTGGTGCGCGAGGGCGCGACGGTCCAGGCGTTGCTGCCGGCATTGTTGCGCTCGGCCGATGCGGCGTGGTCGAGCGAGGAGACGCGCGCGGCGGGCGCGGCCGGATCGGCGGCGGGCGGTTCGCCGCCAAAGGGCAGACGGCCGATGCGCAGCACGCCGAGATCGGCATCGGTGACCGCGGCGGCATCGAGACCCTTGGGGACAGACATGGTCCAGGCCGGGCGCAGCGGCGCGACCACCGCGTCGAGATCGAGCAGGCCGAGCGCGGCAAGCTGCGCGCGGCGGACGCTGTCGTCGGTATTGCCCTCCGACGCCTCGCGTTGGCGCACCAGATCCTCGAAATCCCATTTGAGCGGGGCGATGCCGAGGATGCCATATTCGAGCGGGAGCTGCGCAGGGTCGGCGGTCACCTCGTCGATGCGGGCGTTGATGCCGGCGACATAGGCGCGGGCACAGGCGAGGACATCGGCGGGGACGTGCGCCAGTTCGGCGTCGAGATCGCCGCGGTAGCGGAACAGGCGGGCGACGCCGTCATGCTTCGCGAATTTGGGGCCGAACGCCTCGGCGAGGCGGCCGAGATCGCGGCGATAGGACAGGTCGATCTGGAACAGCCGGTCGCGCGCGACGACATAGCCCTGGCCGAAATAGGCGTCGGGGATGCTGGCGGCGCGGATATGCGGGATGCCGAACTTGTCATCGACGATGTCGATGGGCGCGGAAAGCCCTGTGACCGTCCGGCTGCCGCCGGTCAGCACGGGTGCGAACCGAAGCGGTGCGCCGACGGCCGGGAGTGCGGCCAGTGCGGCGGTCGAGCCCAACAGAAAGCAACGTCGGCTGAGCATCGGCAAGTTCCCCCAAGTGTCGGCATGAGGGCGAAAACTGGCGCTACGCCAGAGGGGTGTCCATGGCTCAAGCGTTGGAGGCCAATAGACCGGGGTTATAGGCGCGGCATCATTCGCGCGGCGCGTCGGGGCGAGACCGCGCGGTCGCCTGGGCAGCGAGCAGCGCCTCGATCCGGTCGAGGCGGGCGACGATCGCCTCCTGCTCCTCATGCGTGAAGGCATCGCGATTCTCGTTCAGCCGGTCGATCAGGCGCACGATGATCATCGGCGCGACGCCGAAGATCGAGATGTGCATCAGTGCGAGCGCCAGGATGCGGCCGGCGCCGGTCTTGGGCGAGATGTCGCCATAGCCGGTCGAGGTCGCGGTGGTACCCGCCCAATAGAGGCTGTCGAGGAACGGCGCGCTTTCGAGATACATGAACAGCGCCGCAGCGGCGAATATCAGCACCAGATAGGCGGCCGCCAGTTCGCGCAGCGTGTCGGTCGCCGCCTTGAGACTACGCATTCCCCTACCCCCTGATGACATGCGGAACGAAGCGCGCACGGTTACCGGTGATCAGCCCGTCCTCGCGGATACCCATCCCCGCCGCGGCGCCGTCCACCACCCAGCAGCCCAGCACCGGATAGCCGTTGCCGAAATCGCGCATCGGATAGAGTTCCTGATACATGGTGAGCCCGTCGCGATACTCGCCCTGCGAGCGGGCGAGCGTCTCGCCGTGCCGGACCACCTCGATATTCGCGCCTTCGCGCGCGAGGAACGGCTTGGCGACATAGCTGTCGCCGATGCGCTCACGCACTACCGAGGCGGCCAGCAGGTTGGGATGCCCCGGGAACATCGCCCATAGCACCTGAAGGATCGCCTTGTTGCTCCACAACATCTTCCAGATCGGCTCGATCCAGGCGGTGGTCGGCAAATGGCGGATGACGTCCTGCGCATAGCTTTCGCGGACGATCCATTCCCAGGGGTACAGCTTGAAGATCGACGAGATCAGCTGATCGTCCCGGTCGACGATGCGGCCCCACGCATCGACGCCGATATCGTCGATCAGCACGGCATGCGTCTCCAGCCCCGCCTGCGTGGCCAGGTCGCGCATATAGGTGGTGGTGATCGTATCCTCATGCGCGGCATCGGCGACATGAGTGAACCACACGCGCTGGCCGGGCAGGCGCGAGCGGATCGCCGCCCAGCGGCCGATCAGCTTTTCGTGCAGGCTGTTATACTGGTCGAGATCGGGGAAGCAGGCTTCCTTCCAGTCCCATTGCACCACCGCCGCCTCAAGCATCGAGGTCGGGGTGTCGCAGTTGAACTCGAACAGCTTGGGATCGCCGTCGCCGTTGTAGCCGAAATCGAACCGGCCATAGTTGAGCGCGGGCGGCTCGTCCTTCCACGCCGCACGGATCGCCTTGTGGCAGTAGTCGGGAATGCCGAACTGTTCGAGCACGTCATTGTGGCCGACGATCCAGTCGCCCGCCTCGAGGAAGAGCTGATAGACGGTTTCGCTCGCCGCCTCGAACCGCTCGATCTCGTCGAGCGTGAACGAATAATAGGCGCTTTCATCCCAATAGGGGCCGTCGGCATCGCTGTGCCAGATCAGCCCCTGTTCCTCGACGGCACCTTGCCAATTGTCGCGCGGAGCGATCGTGTGTCGCTGCATCCGGTCAGGACCTGCCGCCGCCGAAGCTCCGCCCGCTCGACCCGAAGCCGCCACGCGACACCGCCGCGGAGCGGGTCATGCGCGTGCTGGCGGGGGCCGGAGCGTAGTTTGCGCCCGGGCGCGGCTGATAGGAGCCATAGCCCGCGTAGCGCGGATCGCGGATCGAATCGCCATAATAAGGAACCGCCGAGCTGCGCCCGAGATAATACCAGAGGAACGCGTTCGAACCGCCGCCGCCGCCCGAATAATAGTTGCGCTGGCCACAGCGATCGTCGTCGACGCGCTTGCCCTCCTGATCGACGCAGATCGCGGTGTCGCCCGAGGCATAGACATCCTCGTTCCAGTCGTCCCCGCCCGAGCAGCCGGGCAGTGCCAGCAGCGTCGCAGCCATCGCGGTCGTCACGGTGAGTTGCTTCTTCATGTTCGCTCTCCTCGCCGGCCGTTCAGGGGACCATGCACGCTGCCTGGAGGATACCGACGCCAAGCCCCATGCCACCGACGAAGATGCCCGAGGAAACGCAATCGTCCGCGATCTTGTCCGAGATCGTCTTGAACAGAAGGCGCGAGATGACGAAGAACACCGCGAGCTGAACGATCGCGGCAACCGCGCCCCACAGCAGCATGTCGGGGATGCTCACCGAATTGCCGATCACGATCGCGACGGGAATGGCGAAACCGAGGAAGGTGCCGGTCAGCTGGGTCGCGGCAGCGCTGTTCCCTTCACGGATCAGCTTGAATTCGCGGTGCGGCGTGACCGTCACATACAGCAGCAGGAACACCACCGCGAGCGCCACGGCGGCACCGAAATAGGCCAGAAAATGCGGCACCGTGGCGATGAAATAGTCGAACATGCTTCCCCTCCCCGTCACGCGGAGATCTCCGCGGCGGCGCATGTCTATCAAGCGATTTACGGCCGGGGAAGCAGGGACTTATCGCCCCGTGTCAGCGCCCCGGATCGGTCATCGAGGGCGGGTCGCTGGCGGGGAAACTGTCGTCGAGCGCCTCGTCCAGCTCCGCCTCGCGCCGGTTGCGGGCGATGCTCGCTTCCATCCGGGCGATCTGTTCGGGGGTCGCATCCTTCTGATGCAGCGCTTTCCACTCGGCATAGGGCATGCCGTAGATCGCCTGACGCGCGCTGTCCTTGTTGAGCTGACCCCGGCTTTCCTCTTCCAGCCAGTCGGCAAGGCAGTTGCGGCAAAAGCCGGCAAGGCCCATCAGTTCGATATTCTCGGCGTCGGTGCGGTGACGGAGGTGGCGGACGAGGCGGCGAAAGGCTTCAGCGGCGATCCGGTCGTCGATTCGGTCCAACGTTGTCATTGTTTCGCCTCCACGGTTGTATCGTCCGCATTTGCCGCTAGGGAACGGCCCGCACAAGCCCGTGTTGCGACGATCCGCTCAAGACGGATCGCGAGCGCGGGATGGCGGAACGATTTCGATCCAGCAGCCGGCGGAACCCCCTCCGCCCCCGAAATCGAGTGAGGAGACAAGAACGATGTCGAAGGCGATCCATCCGCGCTCGCGCAAGGTGCGTATACTGGCGACGCTCGGCCCTGCCAGCAATTCGCCCGAGATGATCGCCGCGCTCCACGCCGCGGGCGCCGACGCCTTCCGCATCAACATGAGCCATGGCGACCAGGAATCGAAGATCCCGGTCATCGCTGCGATCCGCGAACTGGAGAAGACGACCGGGCGTCCATCGACGATCCTGGCCGACCTGCAGGGTCCGAAGCTGCGCGTCGGCAAGTTCGCCGACGGCAAGGTGCTGCTGGAGACCGGTGCGACCTTCCGCCTCGACCGCGACAAGACGCCGGGTGACGCGACCCGCGTCGAGCTGCCGCATCGGGAGATCTTCGAGGCGGTGACCGAAGGCGCACGCCTGTTGCTCGACGACGGCAAGATGGTGCTGCGCGTCACCGGCTATGGCGATGGCTGGATCGACACGCGGGTCGAGGTTGGCGGCATGTTGTCCAATTCCAAGGGCCTCAACGTCCCGGACATGATCCTGCCGCTGGCGGCGCTGACCGAGAAGGATCGCAGCGACCTGGCGTTCGCGGTCGAGCAGAAGGTCGATTGGATCGCCCTCTCCTTCGTGCAGCGGCCCGAGGATCTGGCCGAGGCACGCCGCCTGATCGGCGGCGGCGCGGCACTGCTCGCCAAGATCGAGAAGCCGAGCGCGGTGACGCGGCTGGAGGAGATCGTCGAGGCGTGCGACGGCGTGATGGTCGCCCGCGGCGACCTGGGCGTCGAGCTGCCGCCGCAGAACGTGCCGCCGATGCAGAAGCGCATCGTCGAGACCGCCCGCCGCCTCGGCCGCCCGGTGATCGTCGCGACGCAGATGCTCGAATCGATGATCACCTCGCCCTCCCCCACCCGCGCCGAGGTCTCGGACGTCGCGACCGCGGTCTATGACGGCGCCGATGCGATCATGCTCTCGGCCGAGAGCGCGGCGGGCCAGTGGCCGGTCGAATCGGTGACGATGATGGACGCGATCGCGGATTCGGTGGAGCGCGACCCGGCGCATGGCGACCGCGTCCACTTTACCGTCACCCGCCCCGACCCCACCACCGCCGACGCGCTGGCCGAAGCGGCCAAGTCGATCGCGGCGACGGTGTCGGCGAGCGCGATCATCTGCTTCACCATGTCGGGATCGACCGCGCGCCGCATCGCGCGCGAGCGGCCGTCGGTGCCGATCCTGGTGCTGACGCCGAAGATCGAGACCGCGCGGCGCATGGGCCTGCTCTGGGGCACGCACGCGGTGCACACCAAGGACGTCGATTCGTTCGAGGACATGGTCGCCAAGGCCAAGCGCATGGCGCTGCGCCAGGGCATCGCCAAGGCGGGCGACCGCGTGATCGTGTGCGCGGGCGTTCCGTTCGGTACGCCCGGATCGACCAACGTGCTGCACGTCGTGCGTATTCTGGGCGATGAACTGAAGAACCGGGGCTAGGCCGGTCGTCCATGAGATGACGAGGGGCAGCCCGCCGGGCCGCCCCTGCATCCGCCTCAGTTGAGGCGATTCGCGGCGTCGATCGCGCGATTGTAATAGTCGATCATCGAGTTGCGATCGTCTGCATCGCCGTCCTCGCGCAGTTCGCGGTACTTGCCGACCATGCTGGTCAGATAGTCGGCGACCTGACCATGGCTCGACGCGCTCCGGCTGACATCGGAATCGCTGCTCGTCCTGGCCTTCTCCGTCTCGGTACGCAGATCGGCCAGGGTCTTTTCCAGCGCGGTGACCTGGGCGTTGCCCTTGGCGATGATCGCCGGGTCCTTGAGATCCTCGGGCTTGTTGAACAGGTTGATCAAATCCTCCGCCTGACGCAGCGCGGTCTTGCTGTTGAAGGACAGCAGATCGCCCTTGGCCTTGTACTCCGCGATCAGCTTTTCGTCGCGCGCACGCTGGAGAATGCTGATCTGGGCGTCGAATTCGCGCAACGCATCGAGCGCGCGGGTGAATTCGGCGCGCATCGCCGCGTCCTCGGCCTTGCCGCGCACCAGCTTGTCATCCTTGTACGCCTTTGAATCATAATAGATCTTCAGGCCGTCGAGCCGCTTCAGCAGCGGATCGAGCGTATCGCGCAGCGCCTTCGCCGCAGCGTCCGCCTTGCCGAGATCGCCTGAACTCTCGATCGCCTTGTTCAGCGCTTCCCGGCCCTGGGAAACCCAGCCGTCGGTGATGTGGATATTGTCGCTGCCGGTCTTTTCGGAGACCTTGGCATCCTCGTAGCGCTTGGCGGTTTCGGTAAGGCCAAAGGTGCCGATCAGCTTGTTATAGGCCTGAGTATAGGCAGCCAGCTTCTCGCTTTCCTGCGAGCCTGCCTCGGTGACCCCTTCGGAGTCCCCGCCGACGGCAGCCGTCGAATTGTTTCCGCCAACACCGCCATTGCAAGCGGCGAGTGCCAGCAACACCACCGGTGCGCCGATCTTGAAAATGCCCATACCCGTCTCCCTGATAACAGACGGGCGACTCCTATTGATCAAGCGCGGAGCGGTAAACCCGACTCAACGAGCTCCGCGCGGCACGCGGCCACGTCGTTGAAATGAATCGAGCGGATGCCGAGCGCGCGGGCGCCCAGCACATTCGGTTCGTTATCGTCGATGAACACCGCCTCGTGCGGCTCCAGCCCGAAACGGGCGAGCGCGAGGCGGTAGATGGCGGGATCGGGCTTCACCAGCTTCTCGTCGCCCGAAACGACGATGTCGCGGAACCGATCGAACAGGCCGGTCCATTCTGCGCGGAAAGGCGGGAAGAATTCGTGGCTGAAATTGGTGATCGCGAACAGCGGCACGCCGGCCGAATCGAGTTCGGCGACGAGGTCGTGCATGCCGGGCACGGGGCCGCCGATGCTCTCGTTGAAGCGCGTCTTCCACGCCGCGATCAGATCGGCGTGCTGCGGATAGCGCGCAGTCAGCTCCGCCGAGGTGTCGGCGAAGTCGCGGCCTTCGTCATGCTGGAAGTGCCACTCGATCGTGACGACTTCGTCCAGAAACGCCGCGAGCGCCTGATCGTCGCCGATCAAGCGCTCGTAGAGAAAACGCGGGTGCCAGGTGAAAAGGACGTTGCCGATATCGAAGATAGCGGCGCGGACCCCTCCCATGGCAGGCTTCAGCCCTGGCGGGCCTTGAAGCGACGCTGCGTCTTGTTGATCACATAGACACGACCGCGACGACGGATCACGCGGTTGTCACGGTGGCGCCCCTTGAGCGACTTCAGGCTGTTCACGATCTTCATGACCGGTCTCTACTATCTCGAATTGTGTGGCTGGTGCCGGAAAGAGGCGCTCGCCTAGAGGTCGATGCCGGGGAAGTCAAGGCAAACGGGGCGAAATCGGCCGTTCAAAAGGCATTTCGTAACCCGTCTTTCGTATCGCACGCCGCGATGACGTCCGCACCGCCCGCTCCGCCGCGCATACGCCATATCGGGCACTGTATCTATTGCGGGCGGCGCGACTATGCCGATGGCGCGACGCGCAAGCTGGGCGACGAGCACGTCATCCCCTTTGGCCTCAATGGCGACATCCTCCTCACCGACGCGAGCTGCCAGGCGTGCGAGCGCATCACCGGGCATCTCGAAACGATCACCCTCTCCCACCACCTCATCGGGCCACGCCGGCTGATGGGTCTCCAGAGCCGGACGCGACCCGCCAAACAGCCGAAGACGTTACCGGTCTTCGCGATCGAGCCAAATGGGGATCGCAAGGTCGAGATCGCAGTCGACGATTTTCCGACGGCGCTGTTCATGCTTCCGCTTGCGACTCCGCCGATCCTGTCGCTCGTCGCCGGCCGCCCCGTCGAGATTCCGCGATTTCCGCCGTTCGTGCACTGGTTTCGCTACGACGGCGCGCTGCTGCGCGAGAAATACGGCGTGGCCCATTGGGCGACCCAGCGACTCGACATGCGGTATTTTTGCCGGATGCTCGCCAAGATCGGTCATGCCTTTGCCGTGTTCGAGCTGGGCATCGACGGCTTTACCCCAATCCTGACCGACATCATCCGCGATCCCGATCGCTCCGCACGCACGGCGATCGGGTTCGTCGGGGGCCTGCACCCCACCCCTACGGCGGCACCCAGCCTTCACCAGCTTTCCGTCGGGCGAGCACAGATCAAGGACGGGCAGACCTTCGTCGTCGTCAGAATCCGCCTGTTCGCGCAGTTCGGCGCGCCGGTCTATTCGGTCGTGGTCGGGGTGCCGCCGGGCGACCCGATTCCCGACCTGCCCGCAGCGCTTGATGAGGTCCGCGAGCCGCACAACTTCTACAGGATAAGCATCCCGCCGCCATGACGGTGCGATTACGGGGCTTGGCAGCGGAACCCGCGTGGGCGTAACGATGTTGACCGCGTTAAGCCGTTCGTTGCCGACGGCAGGAGGAGTATGTCCGATGAAGACCCGCGTCCTGATCGCCCTTACCGCCGTTGCCGCACTGGCCGGCGGTTGCTCGACCACCGGAGGCGGGCGCGCGGCGCCGGTTGAAGCGACGCGCTATCACCTGTCGCAACCGATTCCGCCCGGCACGGTCGCGGTACAGGCAGGCGCAGGGCAGCTCGCCGGACCCGAGTTCGGCATCTATTCCAACGCCGTGACGAGCGAGTTGGGACGGCTGGGCTTCGCCCCGGCAGCAGCGGGCGGGACCGCCGACTATGTCGCGGCGGTCAGTTTCACGCGTACCGATCGCGGCCAGGTCCGCACGCGGCCACCGCTGACCATCGGCGTCGGCGGCGGCAGTTTCGGCGGCAATGTCGGGGTCGGCCTCGGCACCAGCGTGGGCGTGGGGAGCAAGACACGCACCGTCTATGGCATGGAATTGTCGGTGCAGATCCGCCGCCACGGCGACAACACCGTGGTGTGGGAAGGCAAGGCCGTTACCGAGACGTTGAGCGGCGCGCCCGGTGCGCAACCCAACGATGGTGCGGCGAGGCTTGCCGCGGCCCTGTTCAAGGAGTTCCCCGGCCAATCCGGCATCACCACCACGGTGAAGTAGCCACCCCTTCCCTTCTCTCTCCAGCATAGCAACGGTGACATGACCATCCAGATCAACGCCGCGTTCGACAGCGGCAACATCCGCCTGACCGGAATCGACGGCGACACCGTCGATCTCGAGATCGTTCCCGACCACCTCTCCGAATTCTACCAGTGGTTCCACTTCCGCGTTGCCGGTGCGCGCGGGCGGCGGCTGACCTTCCGCATCACCAATGCGGGCGGATCGGCCTATGCGTTCGGCTGGCCGGGGTACAAGGCGCGCGTGAGCACCGACCGCGAAGCATGGCAGATGACCGACGGCGACTATGCCGACGGGGTGTTCAGCTTCTCGTATGAGTTCGAGGGCGATGTCGCGTGGTTCGCCTATTTCGCCCCCTATTCGATGGAGCGCCATGCCGACCTGATCGCACGGATGGCGGCGCAGCCGGGCGTGGTCCATCGCGAGATCGGGCAGACGCTCGACGGCCGCGCGCTCGACTTGCTGACCCTGGGCGACGGGCCCAAGCAGGTGTGGCTCTATGCCCGCCAGCATCCGGGCGAATCGATGGCCGAATGGTGGATGGAAGGCGCGCTGGAGAAGCTGACCGACCCGAACGACGCATCGGCACAGGCGCTGCGGGCCAAGGCGACCTTCCACATCGTTCCCAACATGAACCCGGACGGCAGCTTCCGCGGGCATCTGCGCACCAATGCCGCGGGCGTGAACCTCAATCGCGAATGGCACTCGCCGACGCTCGACAAGAGCCCCGAGGTCTATCACGTCCGCAATGCGATGGATGCGACCGGGGTCGATTTCGCGATCGACGTGCATGGCGACGAGGCAATCCCGGCCAACTTCATCGCCGGGTTCGACGGCATCCCGAGCTGGACCGCCGAACTGGGCGCGAAGTACGACGAATATGGCCGGCGGCTGGCCGCAGCGACTCCGCTGTTCCAGCTGGAACAGGGCTATGAAAAGTCGGCGCCGGGTCAGGCGAACCTCTCGATGTCGACCAACCAACTCGCCGAGCGCTTTGGCGCGGTGTCGATGACGCTGGAGATGCCGTTCAAGGATCACGATCCCAGCCCCGACACGGAGTTCGGCTGGTCGCCCGAGCGCTGCAAGGCGCTGGCGCATGCGTGCCTGGATACGCTGGCGGGGTTCATCGACGAGGTGTGACGATGCGGTGGGGGGTGGCAGCGCTGGCGTTGATTCTACCGATGGCCGCGGCGGCGCAGGAAGCGCGCACGCGGATGCTGGGCGAGGAATGGGTCGGCGCCGACGGCAACCGGCGAATCGCGAAGATCGGTGTAGGACTCACCCAATCGTTCGGTGAGGACAAGGATCTCGTCCGCGAACTCGAGATCAACTGGCGCGATTTCCCCTATCAGAAGGGCCCCTTCCCCGTGCCCATCGGCGAGGAGGATATCGATGTCGATGTGAGCGTATTCCTCGATATCGACAATGACGGGGTTCCGCGCGATTGCACCGGCGACGTACCGAGCCGTCGCGGTGCGGCCTATGACGACGGTACCTGCCCGTTCCTGCTGAAGCACCTGCGCTTCCATCCCGCACTGACCCGTGACGGTGCACGTGCCGGGGGCAAGCTACGCGTAAACGTTCATTATTCGGCGGGGCGCATCAAAGCGTACACGCGATTGGGGGGATCGATCGTGATACCGGTCCGCTGGACCCGCCCGCCCAAGCCGGCCAAGGCGATCGACGCGGCGGCGATCGGCTTCTCGCCGAAGGACGGCCTGCCCGCCCATGTCGGCGGCGTGAGCGGCCGGCTGCAGATCGAGAGCGACGGATCGGTGAGCGGCTGCGGATTGTCGGCGCCCACCCAGAACGACCGCTTCGACCTTGGTGTCTGCGAGCGGTTGCGCACTTGGCGGTTCGAACCCGCGGCGGATGAGGCGGGCACGGCAATGGCGTCCGAGTACCGCTTCAGCGTGGAGCGCCCATGATCGTCCACGAAGGCAAGCTCGACGATCCGCAGGTGATCGCGCTGCTCGAGGTCCACGCCGGGGGCATGCTTGCCAATTCGCCGCCAGGGACGTGCCATTTCCTCGACCTGTCGAAGCTCAAGACGCCCGACATCACCTTCCTGTCGGCATGGGAGGGCGAGACGCTGCTGGGGATCGGCGCAGTGAAGCAGCTCGATGGCGAGACCGGCGAGATCAAGTCAATGCGAACCGCAGAGGCGGCGCTGGGACGCGGTGTCGGCACCGTGATCCTGCGGCATATCATCGAGCTGGCGCGCGAGCGGGGCTATGCCGCGCTCAAGCTGGAAACCGGGACCGGCGCGGCATTCGACGCGGCGCATGCGCTCTATGCGCGGCATGGCTTTGCCCCCTGCCCGCCCTTTGCCGACTATGAGGCGACCGACTTCAACCGTTTCTTCGCGCTGCCGCTGAGCGCTTGATCGGCGCATCACCCGGCGGATCCGGGATGACGCGATTGGCGGAAAGCTCGGGCGTCAGTTCCAGTAGTCGAGCATATCGGCGGTGATCCAGCCGTTGACGTAGTTGAGGTAGAACAGCACGAACAAGGCGGTCGCGACCGCGGTGGTGCGCAACGCGATCTTCATCGCCGGGAAATGCTGCGGAGCGCTTTCTGCCTGCCCCTTCACCAGCGCTTCGCCCGCCTCGACGCTGGTACGCCCATGAAAGGGCAATACCAGGAACAGCGCCAGGAACCAGAAAAGGAAGTAGATCGCGAGCGCGCTTGCCCAACTCATTGCCTCAGACCTCGATCAACAGGACATCGACGACCGGCTTCTTGCCGGTCCATTTGACCGCCACGCGGCGCGTGGCGAGGCGGACGGCCTCGCGCAGTTTCTCACGGTCGCGCCCGGCCGCTGCGGCAGCCTTCGCCGCCGCCTCACGCGCTTCGTCGAGAAAGGGCTCGCGATCCTCCTCGACCGGGACGCCCTGAATGCGCACCTCGGGATCACCCGCGACGCTGCCGTCCTTGCGCAGCGCCACCGCGACCGACATCTGGCCATAGAGGCCGAGCTTGCGGCGCTCGTTGATCGTCGCGCCGTCGGCGGGAAGGATCACGTCGCCGTCGAGCACGAGGCGGCCGGCAGGCGCATGGCCGAGCTTTTCGGGTGTGCCGGGGGCAAGGCGGATGATTTCGCCATTGGTCTGCACCACAGCGCCGGGAATGCCCTGTTCGATCCCGAACCGCGCCTGTTCGGCGATATGGCGCATCTCGCCATGGACGGGGACGAGGATCTCGGGACGAATCCAGCGATACATTTCGGCGAGTTCCGGGCGGCCGGGGTGCCCGGAGACGTGAACGAAGGCCTGACGGTCGGTGACCATCTCGACGCCCTTGGTCGCCAACGCATTCATGATGCGGCCGATCGCGAGTTCGTTGCCGGGGATCTGCTTCGACGAGAAGATCACGCGATCGCCCTTGTCGAGCTTGAGCGGGTGCGTGTCCTCGGCAATGCGCGCGAGCGCAGCACGGGGTTCGCCCTGCCCGCCGGTCGCGACGATCATCACCTTGTCGCGGGGGAGCGTCATGGCGGTGTCGAAATCGACCGTCTCGGGGAAATCGCGCAGATAGCCGGTGGCCTTGGCGACGCGCAGGATACGCTCGAGCGAGCGCCCGGCGACGCACATCGCGCGGCCGGTGTCACGCGCCGCCTCACCCAGCGTCTGGAGCCGGGCAGCGTTGGAAGCGAAGGTGGTGATGAGCACGCGCCCCTTGGCGCCGGCGATGACCTTGTCGAGCCCCTCGCGGACCTCCTGCTCCGACCCCGATGCCTCGGGGTTGAAGACATTGGTGGAGTCGCAGACGAGCGCAAGCACGCCTTCGTCTCCGATGGCTGTCAGCTCCTCGGCTGTCGAGGGTGAGCCCATCACGGGCGTGTCGTCGATCTTCCAGTCGCCGGTGTGGAATACGCGGCCATAGGGCGTGTCGATCAGTACCGCGTTGCCCTCGGGGATAGAATGGGCGAGCGGGACGTAGCGGATGCCGAACGGGCCGAGCTCGAACGTCTCGTCCTCACGCACCACGTTGAGCTCAACGCGATCGGCGATGTCTTCCTCGTCGAGCTTGCCGTGGATCAGGCCCGCGG
>CAYOXO010000031.1:0-35962 GCA_964407945.1 uncultured Stakelama sp. | reverse complement strand
CGGGTGGGGGAGCGGACCGGTGCCGCGCGCCACAAGACGCATCTCGAAGCACAAAGAAAACGGCCGGCGGATCGCTCCGCCGGCCGTCGCCCTCGCTCACAAGCGAATTAGAAGCGGAACGCCGCCGTCGCGCGAAGCGAATGCATGTCGAACCGGTTCTGGCTGCGCGCGAAGTCCGCGCCGCCCGCCAGCACGAACGGGTTGGTCGCGCCGGCGGTACCGGTGCCGACATTCACCCGCGCATCGTCGTCATTGTAGCGGCTGTAGAGATACTCGACGCCGAGCGAGATGTTCTTGCTCACCTTCTGCTCCAGACCGCCACCGGCCTGCCAGCCCCAGGCATGGTCCTTGCCCGACAGCGCGAACGAGTTCGTCGTGTTGCTCGTCGCAAAGCTGTGGTCGATCTTGGCATAGGCGCCGCCGCCGGTCGCATAGACCAGCGTCTTCGGGCCGACCGTGTAGCCGGCGCGGGCGCGAAGTGCCGCGTTCCAGTCGAGCTCGCGGGTCATGGTATAGAAGGCCGGGGTAGTGCTGAACGCCGACACACTGTCGCGCACTTCCGACTTGCCGAACTCGCCGACCAGGCCGAGCACGACCTTGCCCATCTGCTTGTCGAAGCCGAGCCGCGCATAATATTCGACGCCGTCCTTGTCGTTCTTGCACGCAAGGTTCGCGGTCGAGGTCGCCGCGCCGTTGCAGAAGCCGGGCGCGAAGGCATTGCCGCCGCCCGCTTCGGTGATCGTGTCCCCAAAGCTTCCGTTGCGGCCCGCATCGAACAGGATCGATTCGCCGACATCGTTCTTCTGAGTGGTGAAGCCGACCGATCCGCCGACATAGAATCCGGTGAATTCGTCGCCGGTCGCGCTATCCTGGGCATAGGCCGGGGCTGCAGCGACAGCGAGGGTCAGGGCGCCGGTGGCGGCGCCCAGCAGGGTACGCATACGCATGTTGGGGGGTACTCCATTGGTTACTAGCGGCGGGATAACGAGCGATTGCGCCATTCTATCCGTGCTTTGTCGCAAACCGCCGATTGTGTTGCATTGCAGCAACAGCCCCGCTTGCCCGCACCCCGCGGAACGATATAGCAACAGCTGATGTCCTCCGATCTGTTCCAGCCCTCGTCCGCCACCCCCGCCAACACCTACGACGCTTCGTCGATCGAGGTGCTCGAGGGGCTGGAGCCGGTCCGCCGCCGTCCCGGCATGTATATCGGCGGCACCGACGAGCGCGCGCTGCACCACCTCGCCGCCGAAGTGCTCGACAATGCGATGGACGAGGCGGTCGCGGGCCACGCCAACCGGATCGAGGTCACGCTCGACGTCGGCAACCGGCTGACCATCACCGACAACGGCCGCGGTTTCCCCATCGATCCGCATCCGAAGTTCCCCGACAAGTCAGCGCTCGAGGTGATCCTCTCGATGCTCCACTCCGGCGGCAAATTCTCGGGCAAGGCCTATGCGACGTCCGGCGGTCTGCACGGCGTCGGCATCAGCGTGGTCAACGCGCTGTCGGTCGATACGGTGGTCGAGGTGGCGCGCGACAAGCAGCTCTACCGGCAGCGCTTCAGTCAGGGGCAGACGCTGGGTCCGCTCGAGCATCTCGGCGGAACCCCGAACCGGCGCGGAAGCCTTGTTGCCTTCACCCCCGATTCCGAGATTTTCGGGGAGATGAACTTCAAGCCGGCGCGGCTCTACAAGCTCGCCCGGTCCAAGGCCTATCTGTTCGCGGGCGTCGAGATCCGCTGGAAGTGCGCGCCCGAGCTGATCTCCGACGACACCCCTGCCGAAGCGGTGTTCCAGTTTCCTGGCGGCCTTGCCGATCATCTGAAGGAACAGATCGGCACGCGCGAAGGGGCGACCGCGGAGTTCTTCTCGGGCAGCCAGGAATTTCCGGACTCGCAAGGCCGCGTCGAATGGGCGGTGGCATGGCCGCTGTGGAGCGACGGTAGCTACAGCTGGTATTGCAACACCATCCCGACGCCCGACGGTGGCACGCACGAACAGGGGCTGCGTCAGGCGCTGGTGCGCGGCATCCGTGCCTTCGGCGAGCTGGTCGGGCAGAAAAAGGCCAAGGACATCACCGCCGACGACATCATGGTCGGGTCGGAGCTGATGCTGTCGGTGTTCATCCGCGAACCGCAATTCCAGTCGCAGACCAAGGACCGCCTGACTTCGCCCGAAGCAACAGCGCTGGTCGAAAAGGCGGTGCGCGACCATTTCGACCATTTCCTGGCCGACCGCATGGACCGCGGCAAGGCGCTGCTCGGCTATGTCCTTGACAGAATGGACGAACGCTTGCGGCGGAAACAGGAGCGTGAGGTCAAGCGCAAGACCGCGACCTCGGGGCGAAAACTGCGTCTCCCCGGCAAGCTGACGGACTGTTCGGCCGACGATCCGGCGGGCACCGAGTTGTTCATCGTCGAGGGTGACTCGGCCGGTGGCAGCGCCAAGCAGGCACGCGACCGCAAGACCCAGGCGATCCTCCCGATCCGTGGCAAGATCCTCAACGTCGCCAGCGCCACCAGCGCCAAGATTCTCGCCAATCAGGAAATCGCCGACCTGATCCAGGCGCTCGGCTGCGGCACGCGCAAGGATTGCCAGCCCGACAGCCTCCGCTACGAACGCATTGTCATCATGACCGACGCTGACGTCGATGGCGCGCATATCGCGACGCTGCTGATGACCTTCTTCTTCCAGGAGATGCCCGACATCGTTCGGCGCGGGCATCTCTACCTCGCCCAGCCGCCGCTCTATCGCCTGACGGCGGGTACCAAATCGCTCTACGCCCGCGACGACGCGCACCGCGCCGAGATCGAGGCGACCGCGTTCAAGGGCCGCAAGGTCGAGGTCGCGCGCTTCAAGGGTCTTGGCGAGATGAACCCCGGCCAACTGCGCGAAACGACGATGGATCCGAAGAGCCGAAGCATGATCCGCATCACCCTGCCGCAGGAATATGAGGAGCGCGCGGGCGTGAAGGATCTGGTCGATCGGCTGATGGGTACCAACCCGGCGCACCGCTTCGCCTTCATCCAGGAGAATGCCGCCCGGCTCGACGAGGAAGCGATCGACGCCTGATCTTTTTCGCATGGGCGTGTAAGAAATCCGCGTCGCCCGCGACTAAAGGGGCATGAACGCGGAAATGGGCCAGATCGAGTGCGGGGATACAGCGCAGGACCGGCTCTATGCCGCGGCGTCTGCCGCATATGCCCCGGCCATTGCCCGTCTCGCCCGAGCGGTGGAAGCAGATGCCGATCGTGCCCGCGATCTCGAGCAGGACATGCACCTGGCGCTGTGGCGCAGCCTTGCCGCCTATGACGGCCGCTGCGCGCTCGGGACCTGGACTTACCGCGTCATCCACAACATCGCCGCCACCCATGCCACACGCGCCAAGCGCGGCGCGAGCCTCGTCTCGCTCGACGAAGCGGAGACGCTTCTCGCGGCCGACGATCCGGAAACGATCGCCGATCAAACCCGCCTGCTCGCGCGCCTGCACGGCCTGATCGCGGCGCTCAAGCCCACCGACCGCAGCGTCATCCTGCTCTATCTCGAAGGGATCGATGCATCGACGATCGCCGAAGTCGTCGGGCTCTCACCCGGCAACGTCGCGGTAAAGGTGCACCGGATCAAGGCGCTGCTCGCCAGCCATTTCGCAACGGGAACGCCGGTATGACCGATCCGATCATCAATCTCTGGACCGCACAACAGACCGGTGCTCGCCCTCCCTCCGTCGCCGAGCTGGCCGAGCGCGCCGGCCGGTTCCGTAACCGGATGCGCGTCAGCAATCTGCTCGAATATGGGTTCGGCGCGCTGGGCATCCTCTTCTTCGGCAACCTCGCCATCAAGGCGTCCGACTGGGGTGTCCGCATCGCCAGCCTCATGATCATCGCCGGAGTCTGTATCGTCATCCGCAATCTATGGCATCGACGTCCGGCCGATGACCCGGCGGCGCTGGCCCGGGATGCGCGCACCCACTATCGCCAGCTGCTCGGCGCACGGCGCGACGCTCTGGCGAGCGTAGGCCGCTGGTATATCGCCCCATTCATCCCGGGTATGGTCGTCTTCGTCCCGGCGAGCGTCCTCGCGCAGTCCGAAACTGTGCCGCTCAGCACCGCGCTGCTCAACGGCGGCATCGGGACAGCGATAATGGCAATCATCCTCGGGCTGGTGTTGTGGCTCAACCGCGCCGCCGCTCGCATCCTCACCATGGAAATCGCGACGCTCGATGCCGATCCCGCTATTGATTGATCCGCCCCGAAAGGATTCCCGATGCGAACAGTCCTTCTCGTTGCCTGCTGCCTGGTATCTGCAATGATCGCTCCCGCCCTCGCGCAATCCGCTGCACAGCCAACCTCAGCGAATGCCGAGGTTCCGCCGGCGCTCAAGGCGCGGATCGACGCCTTGCCGGCATTGATCAACGGCACCGGCGATTTCGAAGACTTCTTCGCCCCCGCGTTCAAGGCGCACATACCCAAGGCACAGTTCGACCAGATCGGCCCGCAGCTGAAGGCGCAATATGGCGCGGTGGTGAAGGTCGAGAAGGTCACCCCAGCCTCACCCTATGCCGCCACGGTCGAACTGGGTTTCGAGAAGGGGATCGCCATCGTCGATATCGTCGTCGATCCCACCCCGCCGCATCGCGTCACCGGCCTGATCTTCTCCCGCGTCGAGCCGCGCGGCGATAGCACCGCAAAGATCGAGGCGGAGATCCGCGCGCTGCCCGGCACCGCCGCTTTCGGCATCTATGCGCTGGGCGATGGCGTGACGCCGGTCACCGAACTGGCGGGCAGCCAGCCCATGCCGATCGGATCGGCATTCAAGCTGTGGATCCTTGCCGAGGCCACGCGGCAGGTGAATGCGGGGATGCGCAAGTGGAGCGATGTCGTCACGCTGAACGAGCGCTCGATGCCATCCGGGATCACTCAGCGCTGGCCCAAAGGCGCGCCGGTGACGCTCCACACGCTGGCGACGCTGATGATCTCGATCAGCGACAATACCGCGACTGATGCACTGCTCCACGCGCTCGGCCGCGACGAGGTCGATGCGATGGTCGCGCAGACGGGAGTAGCCGACCCTGCCGTGACGCTTCCGCTGCTGACGACGATGGAGTTGTTCCAGCTCAAGGTTCCTGCCAATGCCGATCTCGCCGAACGATGGAAAGACGCGGATCTGAACGGCCGTCGAAAGCTGCTGATCGACAACCGCGCGCGCCTGGCGGCAACCAGGATCGACCCGAGCATGTTCGCCGACAAGCCGCTTGCACTCGATGTGGAATGGTTCGCGAGCGCGCGCGACGAAGCCGCGGTGCTCAACTGGCTGCGCACCAAGGGCGGCCAGGAAACGCTGGCGATCCTTGGGGTCAACCCCGGCACGGCCAGCGCGGCGCTGTTCGACTATGTCGGGTTCAAGGGCGGGTCGGAACCGGGCGTGATCTACACCAGCTGGCTGGTGAAGACGAAGAAGGGCAATTGGTATGCCGTCACCGGCGGCTGGGTACGCAAGGACAGCGCTGTGGACGAACGCGGTTTCGCGATGCTGATGAGCCGCCTGTTGACGCAGGTGGCAACACGCTAATTCAAAGCTTCGCACTGCGGCTCCGTCGCGGCCGGCAATCGTTTCAGTCAGCGAATATTAAGCTCAAAAGCCGTCAGTTTTGCTCCGGGGTATCGAAGGGGGAGGCTTTGATGATCGCGCAGAAATTGCCGTTGCTCGTCGCTGTGCTGCTTGTTTCGCCCGCCGTCACCCATGCGCAGGACGACAACGACAAGCAGGTGGTCGTGGTCACCGGCAAGCCGCTGGCGCAGACTGAAAGCGAGCTCAAGGCCTGTCTCGCACGCAAATGCCCGCCCAGGGAGGATATCGACGCCAGCCTGGCGCATGCCGAGAACCAGTTCATCGCGGGCGAGTATCGCGCCGCACGGAGCACGCTCGCCTCCGCGCGCGGACGGAATGCCCGCTATGCCAGCCAATATCCGGTCGAGGTATCCGATCTCACGCGTGCCTATGGGCGGCTGACCGATCTAGACGGCGATCGCAACCTCAGTCGGCTCCTGCAGGTCGAATCGCTCGACGCCCTCAAGGCGGGACTCGACAAGGACGATTCACGCGTGCTGATGCAGCGGCTGGCGACCGGCGACGAATATGCCGGCGCTGGGCGGATTGTCGCCGCGATCGACGTCTATCGCAAGGTCGCCAGGCAAGCCGACAAGGCCCAGCTACCGCAGGTGCGCGGTCATGCGATGTTCCGTGAGGCGATGCTCTACGGCGTGGTGAGCGAGGTGCGGGCGGAATATCGCGACACTACCGAGCGCGCGATCAAGCGGATCGAAAGGACGTCCGAGCCCGAACTCAAGCCCTTCCGTGAGGCGGCGGGGATGCTCCGCGCCAGCCTCGTCTCGGCGCGCGGCGACAAGCAGGCGATCGACAAGGCCGTGGCCTCCATCGCAACCAAGGTCGACAAGCCAGTACTCATCTACGCGCCGACGGTGGAGCTCGATGAGTTCAACGTCGAGACGACCCGCACTGGCTACACGACCGGCATCGGCCTCGCGACAGAGGGGCTTTATACCGGCCCCCAATGGATCGACGTGCGCTTCCGTATCGCAGCAGACGGTACCGTTCACGATGTCGAAACGCTGCGGCAGTCCGACACGGTGAATGGCGTGTGGCCCAAAAGGGTGCATGAAGCGCTCGCAGGCCGCCGCTATGCGCCGCTCAGGCTTGCACCGGAAGACGATGGGCTCGAACGGATCGAGCGGTTCACGATGGTCTTCGACACGCATGTGCCGACCGGTTCGCGGCTACGCTCCCGCCAGCTTACGGGCCGGCTGACCTCGGTCGACCTGACCCCCTGAACGGTCAGTCGGTATCGCTCGGTACAGTCGAGGGCGCGGGTCGCGCTGCGCCCCGGCCGGCTAGGGCCGGGTGGCACCGCCCCATTCCTCACGCAACAACCCGTAGATCGTGGTGTCGCGCACGCCGAGATGGGTTTCCCACTCGGCGCGCAGCAGCGCTTCGAGCTTGAACCCCAGCCGTTCGAGCATTGCCCGCGACGGCGCGTTGTCCGGATCGGTATCGGCAAAGACGCGACGCTGCCCTTCGGCAAAGATCCGGTCGATCACCGCGCTCACCGCCTCGCGGGCGATCCCGCTGCCCCAGTGATCGCGCACCAGGATATAGCCGATCTCGGTGACATTGCCCTGCCGCTTCTCTCCCGCGGCAACTACGCCGATCGCGGTATCGTCGCCCTTGAGCGTAATCGCCCAGCGGCGCCATTCGGGCGCATCGCGCGCCAGGTCCGCGCGCGTCTCTTCGACGTTCGCATGCGGCGGACCGGACCAATATTGCATCAGCTCCACATCGGCGAAGGCCGCGTGCAGGGCTTCGGCATCGTCAAGCGTGCGCGGGCGCAGGATCAGCCGCGCGGTTTCGAGGGTGACCGTTTCGCGGGGTGGGAGGCTCACGCCTCGCCCAGCGCCTCGACCAGCGTCTTGACCTTCTTCTGCCGCCATTGCGGCAGCGGCGCGACCATCCAATAGCCGAGCCGCGAAGCCTTGGGGTCGCCCAACACCGCGACGCGCCCGGCATCGATATCGTCGCGCGCCAGCAGTTCGGGGACGGTCGCCCGGCCCAGCCCCTGCGCGGCTGCATCGAGCGCAAGTCCGGCGTCCCCGACACGCACCAGCGCGACGCCTTCCTCGGCAACGCAGCCCGGCCACGCGATCGGCGTATCGGCGTTGGAGCCGGGACGGCCGACGGTCACCATGCCGTCGCTTTCCAGCGCTTCCCCCTCATGCTCGCCCGGCCCCTCGCCCCAGCGGATCGCCAGATCGAGATTAGCCTCGGTGAAATCGATGGCATCGTCCGCCGTCACCAGCACGAAACGCAGCTCGGCGTCGTCGCGCGCGATCTCGGCGAGGCGTGGCATCAGCCACTTCTCGGTCAGGTCGCGCGGCGCGGCGATGGTCAGCGACTTGGACGATTGCCCCGCCTGCATCGCCCGCACCGATTCCTCGAACTGCAGGAAGCCCGCACGCAATGCGGCAAGCCCCGCCTCGGCCTCGGGCGTCAGTTCCAGCCCCTTGGTCGTGCGGCGGAACAGCACCACGCCCAACGTATCCTCGAGCGCGCGAATCTGCTGCCCGACCGCCGCCGGTGTCACCGCCAGCTCGTCCGCCGCGCGGGTGAAGGACAGATGCCGCGCCGCCGCGTCGAGCACGCGCAGGCCGTTCAGGGGAAGATGAGTCCGCTTCATTCCGCAACCGCCGGTGCCAACAGGGTGAATTTGGGGATCGCCACATCGAACTCCATGCCGTCGGCGCCGATCATGTGATAGCTGCCCTGCATCGATCCGGTGGGCGTCGCGCGCCGAATCGGGCACGAAAACGGGATGCGCGAGCGGACAGCCCGAGACATAATCATAGCTGGCGCCGGGCGCGATCATCGGCTGCTCGCCGACCACCCCTTCGCCCTCCACCGAATGCCGCGATCCGCGCCCGTCGGTGATGATCCAGTGGCGCGTCAGCAGCTGCACCGCCTGATGCGACTGGTTCTCGATGCGGATATGATAGGCCCAGAACCAGCGCCCGCGATCGGGCTCCGACTGTTCGGGCAGATAGCTCACCGATACGCGCACGACGATGTCGCGCGTGATTTCTTCCTGAGAGAAGAGCGCCTTCACAACCCGACCGAGCCGAGGGCCTGATCGAGATCGGCGATCAGATCCTCCGGATCTTCGAGGCCGACATTGAGCCGCAGCATCCCCTCGCCCACGCCCATCAACAGGCGCTGGTCTTCGGCGACGCCGCTATGCGTGGTGGAGGCCGGGTGAGTCATCAGCGAACGAGAATCGCCGATATTGTTCGAGATGTCGATAAGCCCCAGCGCGTCGAGCAGCCCATGTGCCTGGGGGCGCCCACCATCGAGTTCGATCGAGAAGATCGGACCCGCCGCCGCCATCTGGCTCATCGCCAGATTATGCTGCGGGTGGCTGGGCAGGCCCGGGAAATTGACCCGCGGCACACGGGTTTCGAGGAAGCGCGCGACCTTGAGCGCGTTCTCGCTCTGGCGCTGGATGCGCAGGTCGAGCGTCTCCAGCCCCTTGAGCACCACCCAGGCATTGAACGGCGACAGCGTCGGCCCGGTGTTGCGGTGGAAGGGCAGCAGCGTGTTGTTGATGAAATCCTCGCTCCCGCACACCGCGCCCGCGAGCACGCGGCCCTGGCCATCCATCATCTTGGTCGCCGAATAGGCGACGACGTCGGCGCCGAAGTCCATCGGCCGCTGCAACGCCGGGGTGGCGAAGGCGTTATCGACCACCGTGACGATGCCGCGCTCGCGCGCGATCGCGCAAACGGCCTTCAGGTCGACCACGTCCATGGTCGGGTTGGCCGGCGTCTCGAAGAAGAACACCTTGGTGTTCGGACGGATCGCATCGATGAACTGCTGCGGATCGCGCGCGTCGACGACCGTCGTCTCGATCCCGAACTTGGGAAGCTGCGTATCGGTCAGCCAGCGGCACGAACCGAACGCAGCACGCCCGCCGATCAGGTGATCGCCCGCCGACAGCTGACACAGCAGCGCGGCGGTCATTGCCGCCATGCCCGATGCAGTCGCGCGGCAAGCCTCGGCGCCCTCAAGCAGCGCAATGCGCTGTTCGAGCATCTCGACTGTCGGGTTCTGCAGGCGCGAATAGGTCATGCCCTGCTGGTCGCCGGAGAAGCGCGCGGCGGCGTCGCCGGCACAATCATAGGCATAGCCGGAGGTCAGGAAGAGCGCTTCGCTCGTCTCGCCCCATTCGCTACGCGCGGTTCCCCCGCGCACGGCGAGCGTGGCGGGCTTCCAGTTCTTGGTGATCTCGCGATCTTGTCCGGTACGGCGCTTCATGGCGAACCCTCTAGAAGCGTTGCCCACAGGCGCGCAAGGGCGGGCGGGTGACGGAAGCGCAAAGCTGCGCTATCGCATCGCACGAATGCTCGATCGCC
The DNA here is from genome assembly GCA_964407945.1 of uncultured Stakelama sp. Lineage (GTDB taxonomy): Bacteria > Pseudomonadota > Alphaproteobacteria > Sphingomonadales > Sphingomonadaceae > Sphingomonas. The sequence continues at coordinate 25,983 of CAYOXO010000031.1, read as the reverse complement.
TCGAACAACGCCCCGTCCTGCTGGCGCTGCTGATCGGCATCGCATCGCTGTTGCTGTTCGGCATCGGCGTGCAGCGCCCCAGCATCCTGATGTTCGACGAGGTGCACTATGTGTCCGCCGCGCGGGTGCTGCTCGAATTGTCGAACCCGGTGAATATCGAGCATCCATTGCTCGGCAAGTCGCTGATCGCACTTGGAATGCTCATCTTCGGCGACAACCCGATCGGCTGGCGGGCAATGTCGGTCCTTGCCGGGGTGCTGACGATCGTGGGGGTCTACAGCTTCACATTGCTGCTCACCCGCGCGACCCGCGCCGGGCTGTTCGCGGCGCTGTTTGCGGCATTGGGTCAGCTCGTCTTCATTCAGGCGCGGATCGGGATGCTCGACGCGTTTCTCGGGCTGTTCCTCGTATGGGCGGGCGTCGCCTTCCTGTGGACGATGCGGGGCGATTCGCGGCGCGCATATCTGCGCTGGGCCATATGCGCGATGTTGTTCGGCAGCGCGGTCGCAGTGAAATGGGCGGCAGTTCCCTATGTCGCCTTCGCGGGTTTGGCGTTCCTGTGGTTGCGGCGCGGGCACCCTGAGCGCTTTGGCGGCATGGGCTGGTTTTCCGGTCTCGCGATTCTCGGTGGCGCCAGCATCGGAACCTATTTCCTGACGTTCGCGCCCACCTTTTTCTACGCGATGAATCCGATGACACTGGCGCGGCTGATTCCCTTCCAGCTCGAAATGCTGGAGCTTCAGACGCAGCAGCTCACCCCGCACAACTACCAATCGGACTGGTGGAGCTGGCCGCTGATGATCCGCCCGATCTGGTATTTCTACGAACCGGATCATGGCGCGACGCGCGGCGTGCTGCTGATCGGCAACCCCGCGATCATGTGGGGCGGACTGGTTGCTGTCGCCGCATGTTGGTGGGCAGGATTGCGCGAAAGGGCTGGCGTACCGCTCGCCACCGCGATGCTGTGGACCTTTTCGCTCGGCGTCTGGGCGGTGATCCCCAAGTCGCTCGGCTTCTATTATTATTACTACCTGCCCGGCATCATCCTGTCGGTCGTACTGGCGGTCGCCTTCCAGCACTATGCCGCGCAGGTGAAGCGCAACGACGAATGGTATCTGGTGCTCTGCGTCGGGCTGTTCGCCTATTTCTACCCGATCCTCTCCGCGCTTGCCCTGCCCAGCGACAGGGGGTTCGAGCGATGGATCTGGTTCCAGAGCTGGGCCTGATCTAGCGCTCCATCCGCCACGCGGGCCCCGTCACCGACAGCCCGCGGCGATCGAGCTGGTCGAGCACACCGTCGGTCTCCGCCAGCACCCGGATCGGCACCACCGCAAGGGTCACGCCCGGCTGCGTCATCGCTTCATCGATCGCTGCGATCCATTGCCCGCGAAGCGCCGGGCCAAAGCTGCTGTCGGTCCAGGGCCAGCAACGTCCGAGCGCGATCTCCAGCGGATTGTTCATCACCGCGGGAATGTCGAAGCCGGTCCAAGCCTTGCCTCGTGCGGCCACGATATCGGGGCCGATCTCCGCCGCCGCCATCGCGGCGTCGAGGCAGGGAAGATGGCTGGCCGGCGCTGCCGCAAACAGATTGTCGAGCATATCCTCGCCACGCACCTCACCGACCGGACGCGTAGCGATATTCGCGCGGCGTGCGGACTTGCGCACCACGTCGGTGGCATCGTCAGTCGTGTCCTTGCTGAACGCAAGCCGCTTCGAAAGCAGGTCGAAAGCGGTCATCAGGAAATTGCTCCGGTCGTAGCGCTGCCCGTATCGGCTCTCGAGCGCCTGCAGACGCGCCAGCCGCTTGGCGTCCAGATAATCGGCCGCGACGCCCTTATGGGGCAGCTTGGTAAGCTTCCCGCCCTTGAAGATAAGCCTGAGGATGTCGCCGGGCGAAACCTTGGCCTTGGTACCCAGGATGATGCGCTTTGCCCCCGCCGTGGCCGTTTCCAGCCGGTCGGGGTGCCAGGGTGTAGCCTTCGGAACCTCGGTGATCTCGCCGACGAGCAGCACGACCCCAGACGGTGTCTCGACCGTCCACATCGGTGCGCCCGAGCGCCGCGCTGTGACGACCACCTCTTCTTCAGGGGCCGGAACCGGCTCTTGCGCGGCGACAGGAAACGCAGCGCTTGCCGAGAGCAAGGCAAGCGGAAGAAGCAGGAAGCGGGAAGAAATCATTCCGCTCTCCTCGCGTGCGATCAAAGCCGCAATAAGGCAGTCCTAGTACCGGCCCCATACGAAACGCGACGACAGCGCAAAATTCCACACCGCCGCAACCACGATCCCCGCCAGCGCGGAGGGCGCCCATTGCGCCTGCTGCACGTCGTGCAGGAACGCCGCGACGCCGACATTCGCGACGGCGCCGACCGAGCAAACGATGCAGAAGCCGATCCAGCCGTCCAGCAACGGGCGGAATCCCTTCAACCGCGCGTCGCGATAGGTGAGCGCGTTGTTGAGGAAGAAGTTGAACGTCATCGCCACCATCGTCGCAACGATCGTGCCGGTCAGGAAGCTGTATCCGAACAGGCGGTAGAACAGCCACAGGGCACTGAAATGGACTCCCGCTCCCAGTGCGCCGATTGCAGAGAACATCGCGAACCGTACCGGGATCACCCGGCCGAACATCCGGTCGTAGAGCGCGATCAGATATTCCATCGCCACGACATGATCGAGCTTGCTCTCGCCCTCCTGCCGCGTGCGGAAGACATAGGGCAATTCGACGAACTTCAGCTGCCGTGGGCTCGCGGTCATGATGTCGAGCAGGATCTTGAAGCCGATCGCCGAGAGGTGCGGCACCATCTCACGCACCACTTCGCTGCGGATCATGAAGAACCCGCTCATCGGATCGCTGAGATCCGCCTTGAGCACGCGGCGCGACAGCCTCGTCGCCAGCGCCGACTTGGCGACGCGGTCCTTGTCCCATTCGCCGGTGCCGCCGCCATCGACGAAACGCGAGCCGATCGCGACATCGAGTCCGGCATCGGCCTGCAGCGCATCGAGCATCTTGGGCAGCAAGGTCTCGTCATGCTGCATGTCGCCGTCGATCACCGCGACGCAGGGCGCGGCAGTGGCACACATTCCCTCGATCGTTGCCGAGGACAGCCCGCGACGGCCGATCCGCTGAATCACGCGCACGCGCGGATCGACACGACCCAGCTCGCGCGCAGCGTCGGCGGTCCCGTCAGGACTGTCGTCATCGACGAAGATCGCTTCCCAGCGCCGGCCCGCCAGGGCCTTGTCGAGCGCAGCAACGAGGATCGGCACATTGCGCCGCTCGTTGAAGGTCGGGATAACGACCGCCAGCTCGAGCATATCAACCTTCACGCAAGCGCCTTCAGCACGGCATCGCCCATCGCTTCGGTGGACAGCGCGCCGCCGAGATCCGCGGTCCGCGCGCCGCTCACCAGCGCCGCGGTCACCGCCGCCTCGATCCGGTCTGCCGCTTCCTCCATCCCCAGCGAATAGCGCAGCAGCATCGCCGCCGACAGGATCGTCGCGCACGGATTGGCCTTGCCCTGCCCCGCGATATCGGGCGCCGAGCCGTGGATCGGCTCGTACAGCCCCTTGCCCGAGCTGCCGAGCGTCGCCGACGGCAGCATGCCGATCGACCCCGCGCACATGCTCGCCTGATCGGACAGGATGTCGCCGAACAGATTTCCGGTGAGGATCACGTCGAACTGCCCCGGGTTACGCACCAGCTGCATCGCGGCATTGTCGACATACATGTGGCTGAGCTCGATGTCGGGGTAGTCCCGCGCCACTTCGATCACCACGTCGCGCCACAGCTGCGAGGTTTCGAGGACATTAGCCTTGTCGATCGAGCAGACCTTGCGCTTGCGCACGCGTGCCGTCTCGAAGCCGACCTTGGCGATACGCGCGACCTCGTCTTCATCATACGACATGATGTCGTAGCCCTCGCGGCGACCGCTCGCAGTGGTGCGCATCCCCTTCTCGCCGAAATAGACGTCGCCATTGACCTCGCGCACGATCACCATGTCGATCGCACTCGCCACTTCGGGCTTGAGCGTCGACGCATCCTCAAGACCAGGGAACAGGCGCGCCGGACGCAGATTGGCGAACAGCTCAAGCTCCTTGCGCAGGCCGAGGATCGCCTGTTCCGGGCGCAGGTGACGCTCCAGATTGTCGCCGCGCGCGTCGCCAACCGCGCCGAACAGCAGCGCATCGGCGCGTTTCGCAAGGTCGAGCGTACGTGCCGGAAGCGGATGCCCGTCGCTGAAATAGGCCGCGCCGCCGACCGGGGCCTCCTCGAAACTCAGGCCAAGGTCGAGCGCCTCGAGTACACGGCGCGCCTGGGCGGTGACTTCGGGGCCGATCCCGTCGCCGGGAAGAACTGCGATCAGCGGCATGTGCACTCCACCTGAATCTTGAGGTCAGGGGCGCATTACTGTCTGCGGTGGTTCACGCAACCGTCCTGTTGAGTCGGTCGATCAGCCGGGCACGCGCCGCGAGGATCTCCGCAGCCTTGCCATGGAGCAGATCACGCTCGAGAAAATGCGCGGTGAGGCGCAGGCCCGCGAAGATATCGTCCCACTCCGCCGCGCCGCCCGCGATGACGAAGCGCGGCAATGGCAGCAGGCGCGATTCATACCCCATCGCGCCCGAACGGCTGACCGCAATACCGCTCTTCGGGCTGACAAAGGCAAGGTCGTCGTTGATCCCGGTCACCGCACAACGCTCGAGATCGAGCCCGAAGCCGAGTTCGGCAAGCATCAGCAGCTCGTACCGCACCAGCGCCGCCGCCCAGCCGCGCGCCGCGGGCGCCGCCTCGATCGCGTCGAGCATCCCGCCCAGCGCAGCATGGATCTGCGGATAGGGCTGCCCCTCGGGCAGCGCCGCTGCGGTCAGCGCAGTCGCCCACTCGAATGCGGCGGCCGGTAACGGCTCGCGGAACATCGGCGCGCGGCTATGCACCAGCTCGACCGTGAGCGCCGGTAACTGCTCCTCGGTCCGCGCCCGCCAGTCACCGAGGACGACATTCCCCGGCTGAAGCACCGGACGCAGCTGCCGCGACCGCCCGCCGCGGACATAACCCGGCATCAGTCCCGCCTCGGCGGTCAGCGCCCGCACGATCGCGCCGGATTCGCCGTGCGGACGGATCGCTAGGATAATGGCGGTCGTGGCGAGATGCATGGACCGCTTGTAGCATGCAGCTCCGGGCCGTCAGCCCCGCCGCAGCTTCTTGCTCAGCCCGTCCAGCCCGGCTGCCTCGACCAACGCCTTGCCACCGGCAACCGCCCGGTTGAAACCACCCAGCGCAGTGGTCGCCGCGCGGTTGGCAAGGTTTGGGCGGAGCAGCAACAGGTCGAGACAGGCGACCCCATCGGTCGAGAACTGGCGCTTGTGCTGTCCCTCACCCTCGGTGAAGTCGAACCGCGCGAACCGGCCTTCCTCGAACAACTCGCGGAACGCCTCCATCTGCAGCACCGCACCCGGCGACAGCTCGTTGAACGCGACATCATGCCCGACATATTCGTAGATCAGCGTCTCTCCAGCAGCCGGGCAGTAGAGATACGCCGCTGGCTTCCCGCCAACATAGAGCAACCAGGCGCGAACCTCATCCGCCGCGGCCTTCTCCCGCATCGTCCGCACGAACTCCGGCGTGTCCGGCAGCCCCTCGCCCATCAGCTTTTCCTGATAGGTGTTGACCGCGATGGCGCGCGCGATGCCGTGGAATTCCTGCAGCTCGGCCGCAGTGGCGAAACGCCGTACGTCGAGATGCCCGCCCGAAGCCTGGGCGACCTTCTTCGCCTTGCGCTTCACGCCCTGCCGCGCGCTCGACGAGAGGCTGGCGAGATACCCGTCATAGGTTCCGCCAAGGTCCGCGAAATAGCGCGTATAGCGCTGGCGCACGAACCCGATCATCCCGCCCGAGGCCTGCGTCATCGCCTCCAGCCGATTCTCGGGCAGCGAGGTGACGATATAGCCCTGCGCTTCCTCAGGCAGCGGCGGAAGCGCCGGCAACCGCCCCTCGCGCGCGTCGTCGAGGCTCAGCGCCACCGGCACCATCGCCCGCCGCACGCGCAGCACCGTGCGCGCGCCGATGCGGAAGTTGAGCGCAGCCGCGGCCATATGGGTCACGCGGCGCGTTCCGAGACGAGATTCGACCAGAGCTGCTGCACCTGACGGATGCGCGTGCGGATCAGGCTGGGACCGAGCGGTACGTCATTATGCTCGAGCGACAGATCGGACAGCGCTGCAAAATGCGTGGTGACGATCGCGCCGCGGCGCTCGTCGAGCATCCGGCACAAGGCCTCGAACCGGCCGACATGCACGCCATTGGCGCGCGTTCCGGCACGATTCGCCAGCTCGAAGCCATGGCTGACGATGGTGACCGCGGCGTGGCCCGCACGCACCGCATGATCGAGCGCGTCGCGCATCTCTCCCGTCGAGAGCGCACAGATCTGGAAATGTCGCAGATGCCCCGCGCGATCCTCGATCAGCGTCACCGGCAGCTCGATCACCCCGCGATGCTCGACCGGTGCGATCTGGCGCTCGTGCAACCCGATCGCGCTGGGCCAGGGATGCTCGGAGCCATTATGGCTGCTGTCATAGCGGATGCCGAGCTCGGCCAGCGCGGTCAGCGTGTCGTCGCTCGCCGAATAGCTGCCCGAGCGAAAGGCGATCGGTCGCGGCGCGCCGGCCGCGACCAGCAGGTCCGACGCCGCGCGGATCAGCTCGCGCTGTTCGATCAACGTGAAGTCGATCAGTTCGAACGAGGCGTGCTTGGTACGGTCCGCCGCACTCGCCGCGGCCCAGTTGGGGTGGAGATGCAGCTGCACCTCCTGCCCCGCCTCCAGGATCGCGCCCACCACGCGCTTGATCGGTTCGATGCCATAGGCAACCGCCGGCATGGGATCGACGAAGAAGGTCGCCTTGAGATCATGCTCGGCAAGCTTGCGCAGCTGATAGCCGATCCCGACCCCGGCCGGTTCGAGCGAGCGTTCGGCGATGGCGTCGATGTCCAGCCCCGCAGCGTGGTGACGCCACATCAGTTCGGTATCGACGGTGAGGAACGCGCGAGTCGGCATGACGTCGCTTTATCCTTCCCCCGTGAAGAAATCCCAAATCCGGACATCGTCCGCCATTTCAACCCTACTGCCGGGCGCGGAAGCTCCCGCGCTTCGAGAAAATTCTTGAGCTGGAGCGCAAGGCAGGCGACACAGGGCTGCATGTCCGAGGTGTAATTTGGGGCGGGGCGTAACGATGACCGGTATGACGATCCGCCGCTTCAGCCTTGTTTCCTTCGCCCTTGTCATGAGCCGGACCGGCATTCTCAGTTGATGCTCCGCGCCTGACTGGCCGCCGGACGCGCCGATTGCGCGCATGATCCCCGCGGCAACGGACGGCACATGCCGCCGCCCTCACATTCAAACACGATGCGGTTTGCATATCCCGGAATGTCGCGACCCTTTCATCGAGCGATACCGGGATCGTCGTCCGCCTGATCGCATCGCATGACGCCCGGCTTCCCGCCGGTTTTCGAGGTATCATGACCCAATCGCGTTCCTTGAGCCAAGACGACCTTCCGGCTCCCAGCGAGCGAAAGGCGGCGCGCCGCAATCTGTTCGTCGCCTTCACAATCCTGTTCTGCACGGTCGGCATCCCGGCGATGATGATTCCGGTGCTGCTCGGCGCCATCCAGGACGATACCGGCTGGTCGAGAGGGGACGTATCGACCCTCAACTCGATCAAATTCGGGGTCGGCGCCGCCACCGCATTCTTCACGGGCCATCTGGTCGAGCGGTTCGGGGTCAAGCGCCTCGCCATCCTGTGCGCCGTCATGGCCGGCGTGGCGCTGGCGATGTTCGCCAATGCCACGACCTTGCCCATGCTCTATCTGGTCGGCGCCCTGCTCGGCTTCAGCGCACTGGGCACGGCGACCTCGATGAAGATCTTCGTGTCCCAATGGTTCGTGGAGGGCCAGGGGGTGGCGGTGGGCATCGCCTTTATCGGCCTGAGTTCCGCCGGCGTGGTGGTGCCCTGGCTGACCACCGTCGCGGTCGAAGCCTATGGTTGGCGCAGTGCCGTGCTGATCATGAGCGCGGGTATCTGGCTCGTCGCATTGCCGATCCTGCTGTGGGGCGCACGCGAACATGTCCGGCCGTCCACTCGAACCGAGGATGGCCCCACTGTCGAGGAAAGCCCGGCGGAGGCGTTTCGCAGCATCCGCTTCTCGTCCGTCCTGATCCTCCTGCTTTGCTCGAACTTCCTGATCGGCCTGGTCGACGAATCGGTCGCCACCCACCTCTTCCTGTTTCTCGACCGCGAAGTGCAGCTCGGCGCCGGCATCGCCGCCATCGGTTTCTCCAGCGTCATGCTGATGAGCAATGTCGGGAAGATCGGCTTCGGCTGGCTGATCCAGCGTTTTTCGACGAACGGGGCGGCCGCCTGTTTCTTCATCGCCGCCTTTGGCGTGCTGCTGACGCTGCCGGTCGGCGGAGTCGGTACGATCGTCCTTCTCGCGATCGTCTATGGACCGACGCAGGGCGGCTTCCTGGTCAATATCCCGGTGCTGTCCCGCCAGATCTTCGGCCCGGTCGCAATGATCCGGGTGATCGCCGTGATGACCACGGCGTTCAATCTGGGCGCAGCGGTCGGCCCGGCGGGCGTGGGCTATGTCTTCGACGCGACGGGATCGTATCGCATCCCGTTCATCCTGCTCAGCGGCATCGCCGTGATCGCCGCGGTTCTGATGGTCCTGTGCGGCCGGCTGGTGCGGCGCGAAGAACTTCGACTTCGGGCGCCACAGGGCGCCTGAGCTCCGCGGGGCGGGCATTCACGGATTGATAAGCAACGCGACATATCGATGCCGTCATGTTGCGTGCCTTCACCTCTGACCGGTATCCGGTGCGTGGATGCCGTCGATCCGCGGGCACATCCTGATGAGCTCCGTGAACGGTTCGGAGGAGTTCGCCGCCAGCCTCAAGAGGCGGGCCCAAGCAGCGAAGGGTCTGGAGAAGGATCTTCTGACCGAAGTGCCCATGCTCTACGGATCGCCCGGCCCGATGGAGCCGCGCGGCGATCCCGGCATCCTCCTCGCACGGGCACATCAGGTCGAACTGTTGCAGCGGAACGGCGGTGGCGTACCGCCCGCCTCGAGCAGGCGATCCGATGTTCGGCTCCCCTTCGAGCGGACGGTCGTCGTCCTGGCCGTGGTGCTATTCTTGCTGATCTTCTTCGACTAGCGGAGCGATGCGGGCGACGTAGCGATGTCCGCTTTCCACACGGTTCGAGCCGTTCGATGGTGAGCGCAAAGGGCCAGCAGCGGATCGTCGGGAAACACCCCATTGCGGGCAATCCAGCGGGGAGTAGTCTGCCTGCATGAAGACTATCCGCCCTGTCGCTGCATCGATGGCGGCTGTTGCGCTTTCTCTCGGTTCAACAGCGCTCAGCCAGCAGCCCATTGGGATACCCCCACCCCCGCCGCCAGGCCATCATCCCCAAGAGGGGCCCTTTCCCATTTTGCTGGACGATCAGGGCCGTATCGAGCCGGACCAGAATGGTGTCATTGATAACGCCTGGGCGTCTTGGCGCGGACCGAATCTGGAAGCGTTCATCATCTGCTATTCGCAGCCCGGTGACGCGCGGATCAACTGGACGACGGCACTCCGCGGGCTGGACAGCGTATCCTCTGCCCTGAAAACTCGCGGCGCAGCCACGGTAGTTATCCCAGCAGCCCGCACATGCAGGAATCCGGCCCCTTCGCTCCAATCGGGTAGATCGTATATCCAAATTCTTGGTGTGCTTCGCGGCTAAACCCACGACCACATGCCACCCGGCTTCGGCCGCGCCAGCCGCAAGCGGTCAAGCCGCCGGCAACGCACTGCGGACGCAAACACTAGACCGACAGAAGTGCGTCGTATGCGACGCTGCGCCATTCGCTTTTGATGAACAGCTGCAACTCGGCAGTGCCCGCCTTTTGTCCCTTGGTCTTCACGACCCGAACGCGGTAGCGATCCTGCCCGGCCAATTTGTCGAGGGGTGGCAGTTCAAGCCGGCAGGGATATCCTTCTGCATGCGCGGAGTCCGCACAGGATAGTCCTGAAGCAACGACCGTTCCCGACTGGGCGGATACGATCGTTGCGGAATATGGCCGCCCCTCCGGCAGGCCAGGGCAATCGTGCACGAAAACATAGATCTTCAGAGGGTAGGCAACGGGCGACGCCAATACCCCGTTTCGCCACCCGCCGTAGCTGCCCGTGGAAATCGAGCACCCCGTTCCGTTTGCCGAAACGGTACTCTCGATGGTCTCAAGTCGATTGTGCCAGGTCAGCAGGGCAAGCAACACAACGCCGATTGCGGCGCTGGTAACGATGCATCCCCGCCCTGCAAACACAACCGCCTCTTTGCTGTTTGCGCGCCCGCGCTCACCGGCTCAGCCATGGAGCGATAGGCTTGTCGCGGCAAGGCCATCCCTTGCCTAGTTTCACCATCTGACACGAACGCACGCGTCCTCGACCTTTCAGCCACCTCCATCGATGCGGATCGAGACCCCGATCAGCGCCTCACCGCGCGTGATAGAAGTCGTAGACCTGCTGCGCGACCGCGGCGCTGACCCCCGGCGCCTTGCGCAGATCCTCCAGACTCGCCCCGCGTACCGCACGCGCCGTGCCGAAATGCATCAGCAGCGCCTTTTTCCGCGCGGGACCGATACCGGGCACCTCATCCAACGGGCTGGCGGTGAGCGCCTTGGCGCGCTTCTGGCGGTGCGCGCCGATTGCGAAGCGGTGAACCTCGTCGCGCAGCTTCTGGATGTGGAACAGCGCCGGTGAATTGACCGGCAGCATCCGTTCGCTGCCGTCCATCAGGTGGAACACCTCGCGCCCCTCACGTCCGTGATGCGGCCCCTTGGCGACGCCGACCAGGCAGACATCCTCGATCCCCAGCTCCTCCAGCACCCCGCGCGCGGCGTTGAGCTGACCGCGCCCGCCGTCGATCAGGACGAGGTCGGGCCAGATGCCCTTGTCGCGATCCGGATCCTCCTCCTGCGCGCGGCTGAAGCGGCGCGTGAACACCTCTCGCATCATCGCGAAATCATCGTCGGTCGCGGCGCTCTTGATGTTGAACTTGCGATACTGGCTGGTGCGGAAACCCTCCGGCCCTGCGACGATCATCGCGCCGACCGCATTGGTCCCCTGGATATGCGAATTGTCATAGACCTCGATCCGGTCGGGCGGATCGGCCAGCCCGAACAGGTCGGCGATATCGCGCAGATTCTTCGCCTGGGTGGTCGACTCCGCGAGCCGCCGGTCGAGCGCCTCGACCGCGTTGCGCCTGGCCTGCTCCAGCAGCCGCCGCCTTGTGCCCCGTTGCGGCATGCCGATCGCCACCTTTCGCCCCGCGCGCTCCGCCAGCGCCTCCGACAGCAGCTTCAGATCGTCCATGTTGCGGTCGACGAAGATCGTGCGCGGCGGCGGCACCTCCTCGTAGAATTGCATGAGGAACTGGCTCAGCACCTCCTCTTCCGGCACCTCGGCGGTGTGCGCAGGGAAGAAGGCGCGATGGCCCCAATTCTGGCCGCCACGGATGAAGAAGGCCTGGATGCCGATCGTGCCCTGCTTGGCGGCGAGCGCGAAGATGTCGGCATCGCCCACCCCCTCGGCATTGATCGCCTGGCTGCCCTGGATGAAGGTCAGTGCCTTCAGCCGGTCGCGCAGCACCGCGGCCAGCTCGAAATCGAGAGTCTCGGCCGCGGCCTGCATCTGCTCGCCAAGCTTGGCCTGGACCTTCGTCGACTTGCCCGACAGGAAGTCGCGGGCGTCGCTCACCAGTTCCTCATAGCCGGTCTTGTCGATGCGATCGACGCAGGGGGCCGAGCAACGGCGGATCTGGTAGAGCAGGCACGGCCGATCGCGGGTGTTGAAGAAGCCGTCGGTGCACGAGCGCAGCAGGAACAGTTTCTGCAGGGCGTTGAGCGTCTTGCGCACCTGCCCCGCGCCAGCAAACGGCCCGAAATAATCGCCCTTGATGCGCCGCGCCCCGCGATGGAGCTGGACGCGCGGGAAATCATGGTCGCCGCGCAGCAGGATATAGGGGAAGCTCTTATCGTCGCGCAGCAGGACGTTATAGGCGGGACGGAAGCGCTTGATCAGCTGCGCCTCGAGCAGCAGCGCCTCGGCCTCGTTATTGGTGGTCACCACCGTCATCGACCGGGTCTGTGCGATCATCCGGCGCAGGCGGTTCGAGAGCTTGGCGGGCTGGGTGTAATTGGCAACGCGGTTCTTGAGCGCGCGCGCCTTGCCCACATAGAGAACATCGCCGCGCGCATCCTGCATGCGATAGACGCCGGGCCGCGCGGGCAGCGTCTTCAGCACGTTGCGGATCGCCGCCACGCCCGAGTCGAGATCGGGCGTCTCCGACCCGCGCACGGCATAGGTGGCGGTTTCTTCATTGAAGCGATTGGGGGAATTGGGGTCGGACATCAGGCAAGCGATTTAGGGCGGGTCCGGCTCCCCAGCAACGGCGCACGCGCACCTTCCCTATCCGTCGCGGCGATGCCATCAATGCCCCCTAAGGGGGAACCGTCACAGGGAGAGGTGGATCATGCTGGACTGGCTGCGCAAACTGATGGCCGGCGACCAGGACGCCGCACCGCCGGGCGCCAAGGTGGAGCGCGACGCGCAAGGGCGAATCACCAGCGTCCAGCAGACGCTGTCGCTTGCCGAGGATGATCCGGATGCGCCTGCCCATCCGCCATTGGCCGCGACCGATGGCCTGGCCGCGCGCCTGGGCGCCGCCTGCGACTGGCTGTCGAACCGCAACATCGCGCTGGCGCGCGAACGGGGTATCGGTCTCGAGCGCGACTATGCGTTCGATCAGGATACCGGCCAGCTCGTCCTGAAGTTCGGCGGGCGGAAGACCCTAGCCGCGCAAGCACAGATCCTCGGCAGCTTCGATCCCCGTGACCGCAGCTTCATGTGGAGCTGGGCAAATCCGTCGATCCGGCCCGAACTCTGCGAAGATGCGGCCTACCTGAAAGTCGAGGGCGAGCGGCTTGGCGCTGCGGTACTGACCACCCCGGTCCAGACGGTCGCCTTCGACGACCTGTTGCCGCTGCTCGCACTCGCCGCGCAGGATGGCGGCGCCGACGGCGTCTATCGCTGCATGGTCAACGGATCGACGTCGCTGTTCGTGGCGCTGCGCCTGGATGGCCCCGCGCCGAAGGGCACCGCTGAGACGAGTGATGATCTGATCGCAGCAGCGCATGCCCTCGCGGCCGGGTACGATCGCGAGATGCTGCCGATCGATCGGGACTATCATGCGCGGGAGGAGGAAAGCGGCGGCCTGCGCGACCTGATCGACCGCAAGATGGAGGTCTATCGGCGCTATTGGTCGCGCGACGACGATTATTGGGAGCCCTCATCGCTCGGCTGGCCGTCGGATCATGATCCGGACACGATCCGGCTGCGCTTCACCCTTCCCCACCCCAAGGGCGGCGCGCTGGATGTCGCGATCGGCGAACAGTCGCGGCAGACCGTCTACCGCATCGAGCAAGTCGATGGCGCGCTGAAGATTACCGACCAGCTGATCGACTGGGGCGACGGGTTCGTCTGGCCCACCCGGCCTAGCTGACCGAGCGGGACGCTCTGAATCCGGCGATTGCACACCGGTTTCCATCTGATAGCTTTGGTCCAGACCAATATCGGGGGACCTGTCACATGCGTACGCTTACCGCTCTGCTCGCCACGAGCCTGCCTGCCGCGCTTCTTTGGGCCGCGCCCGCAGCTGCCGGGCCCGACTTCGCCCCGGCGGTGGATGCGGACTATGCCGCGCACCTCGAAAAGCTGTTCCTCGACTTCCACAAAAACCCCGAACTCTCCTTCAAGGAGACGCGCACCGCCGCGATCATGGCCAAGGAGTTGCGCGCGGTCGGCGGTATCGTGGTGACCGAAGGCGTCGGCGGGACCGGCGTGGTCGGCGTGATGAAGAATGGCGACGGCCCCGTGGTGCTGGTGCGCGCCGACATGGACGGCCTGCCGCTCAAGGAGGATAGCGGGCTGTCCTACATGTCCGCCGTCACCCAGACCGATATCGACGGCGTGGTGAAGCCGGTGATGCACGCTTGCGGGCATGATGTGCACATCACCTCGATGATCGGCACCGCACGCCAGCTCGCCAAGCTGAAGGACCGCTGGAAGGGCACGGTCGTGTTCGTCGTCCAGCCGGGCGAGGAGCGGATCGACGGCGCACGGCGGATGATGGCCGATGGCCTCTACACGCGCTTCCCCAAGCCCAATTTCGCTGTCGCGTTCCACGTCACCGCGGGCATCCCGACGGGTAAGATCGGGCTCGAGCCGGGGATCAGCAGCTCGTCCTCCGACAGCGTCGACATCACCATCCCGGGCATCGGCACGCATGGCGCCGCGCCGCATATGGGCAAGGACCCGATCGTGATGGGCGCCGAGATCGTGATGGCGCTGCAGACGCTGGTCAGCCGCGAGATCGCGCCATTGAAGCCCGGCGTGGTCACGGTCGGATCGTTCCATTCGGGCTTCAAGCACAACATCATCTCGGACAAGGCCGAGCTTCAGCTCACCATCCGCTCGGACGACGAGGACACGCGCAAGAAGCTGATCGACGGGATCAAGCGGATCGCCACCAATGTCGGCCGCATGAACGGAATGCCCGAGGACAAGCTGCCGCAGGTGAAGGTCGGGTTCGAATCGACCCCGATGACGCTCAACGACCCGGCCCTGACCAAGCGGGTGCGCGGCGCCTTCACCGGCGCATTCGGCAACGACATCATCCATTTCGAGGAACGTCAGGGGATGGGCGCAGAGGACTTCGCCTATTTCATCCAGAAGGACACCGGCGTCCCCGGCGCCTATTTCGTGGTCGGCGGCACGCCGCAGGCGGACATCGACGCGGGCAAGAATGGCGGCAAACCGGTCCCCGCACACCATTCGCCCTTCTTCAAGATCGATCCCAAGCCGTCGGTGACGCTCGGCACCACCGCGATGACCGTCGCGGTGCTGGACCTGCTCAAGAAATAGGACAGGATCCTGCGGCCTGTAGTTTGTCGAAAGGCGATTGCAGGCCGCAGGACGCCTTCATAGCCTCCCCTCCAGATAGGGGAGGATGCCATGAAGCTTGCCATTACCGCAGCGATCCTGCTTGCCGCCACTGCGCCGATCGCGGCGCAGAAGGCCACGCCCGCCATCACCGCCGCGCTCGCCGACGCCTCGCGGCCCGCCGATCAGCGCGAGAAGGACGCCGCGCGCAAACCCGGTGAACTGCTGGCGTTCGCGGGGATCAAGCCGGGACAGAAGGTCGCCGATTTCGTGATGGGCGGCGGCTATTGGACGCGCATTCTCTCCCCGCTCGTCGGCGCGAAGGGCAAGGTCTATGCCTATCAGCCCGCCGAGTTCATCAAGTTCCGCGCCGCCTATGCCGATGAGCAGAAGACCGCAGTCGCAGGCCTCGCCAACACCGTGGCGCTGAGCGAAGGCCTCGCGGCGGTCAGCTTCCCGGAAAAGCTCGACGCGATCGTCACCGTGCAGAATTACCACGACATGTTCCTCGCCCCCTTCCCCAAGGGGACGGGCGAGGCAGTGACGCGCAAGCTCTACAACTCGCTGCGGCCCGGCGGCGTGCTGCTGGTGATCGATCATGTCGCCAATGCCGATCCGGAGAACAAGGCGCCGACCGCGCTCCACCGCATCGATCCCGATGTCGCGCGGCGCGAGATCGAGAAGGCCGGCTTCCGCTTCGCGGGCAAGCTCGACCTGCTGCGCAACAGCGCCGATCCGCATACCGCCAGCGTCTTCGACGCCTCGATCCGTGGCAAGACCGACCAGTTCGTGTTCAAGTTCGTGAAGCCGCGCACCCAATAATCCCCCTTCGGACGCCGCTCCCGGGTAGGGAACGGCGTCCGGCGGGAACATCACTGCCAGTCGGCGCGGCCTTCCTTGCCGTCGAGGAACGGGCGCACGGTCCGCACCAGTTCGGGCGCGAGGAAGATGTCGTAATGGGTGCGGCCGGGCAGGATGGCGAGGCGATGCTTGGACACATGCTCGCGCTGCCACCCGCCGTCGCGCTGACCACCGCCGAGCAGCTTGAAGAATTCGACGCTCCCCTCCGGCCGCCACATATCGGCGTCGCCGACCACCAGCATCACCGGCATGGTCAGCGCCTTCACCTGCGACGACCAGTCGAAGTCGCGGCGCATCAGATCGCCCATCTGGTCGAGCAGGCGCGGGAAATCCTCGACCTTCGGCGCGCGGGCGGCATAGCTCGTGTACATCGGCGTGCCCTTCATCATCGGCGCCATCGCAGCGGTGAGCTGGCGCTGGATCGGCACCATCTCGGGCTGGATGCCGGCGGTGGACAGGGTCATCGACACCAAAGCCAGGCGCCGTACGCGATCGGGATGCTGCGCGGCGAGCTGGAAGGCGACACCGGCGCCCATCGAATAGCCCATCACATCGACCTGCTTGTAGCCAAGCTTGTCGAGCAGCACGTTCATGTCGTTGCCCATCGGCTCGATCGCAATCGGACGGGTGCCGAGCGGCGTGCGGCCATGGCCCTGAAGATCGACCGCAATCACCTGCCGCCCCGCGGCGAGCGCGGGCAGGATCGGCGTAAACATGTCGATCGAGCCGAGGCCGCCATGGAGCAGCAGCAGCGGTTCGCCCTGCCCGCGGATCTCGTAATAATAGGCGATGCCGGCGATCTCGACCGTGCCGGAGCGGACCGGTGCGGGCTGCGCCGCGGCGGCGGGCTCAGTCTGAG
This sequence comes from uncultured Stakelama sp., assembly GCA_964407945.1. GTDB lineage: Bacteria > Pseudomonadota > Alphaproteobacteria > Sphingomonadales > Sphingomonadaceae > Sphingomonas. The sequence goes on along the minus strand of CAYOXO010000031.1, from coordinate 9,231 downwards.
CGTGCGCAGCAAGAGGGGCCGCAAGCGGCGTGGCCAGCGCGCCGGCGGCGAGCAGCAGGTGCGAGCGGATCGTTGCGAACATGTCTTCGTCTCCTGTTCCGGCGCGCAACCCTGTGCGCCTTCATTGGGACGACGAACGGCAATCGCCGTTTTCGACATGCGGCCGGAAAAAATTTCGCCCGCGCGGCAGCACCTCCCGCGCGGGCGAAATCGTCAGAAGCGGAGACCGAGTCCGACGGTGCCCTGATGGCGGCTGCCGGATATCCCGCCGTAATCCGAGAAGCGATACTCGGTGCGGGCGACGAACTTGCCCATATTATATTCGATGCCCGCGCCGAGCCGGTACCCGCCGTAATTCTCCGCCACGCGGTCATCCGGGTTCGCCGAAGTGGCAGGCGTGTCATAGGTGCCGCTGAACCGGGCATTGGTGTAACCCGCCTTGCCGTAGATCATGACATTGTCGCTCACCACTGCACCGAGACGGCCGCCGATATAGAGGTCGCGTCCGGTTTCGGAACAGGAGCGGTCGTTCGCAACGACGATACCGGTCCAGCACCCCTTCTTGGTCGATCCGGTCACTTCCGCCTCGACGCCATAACGTAGTTTGCCTGCGCCCAGATCATAGGTGGCGGCGCCGCCGTAGAGCACGCCGGTGTCCTTGAACTCGCCGCCGAGATGATCGACCCCGCCAACGGCGACGATGCTGGGGCCGGTGAACGGTTCGGCGTCCTGCGCCGCCGCGGGAACCGCGATCAGAACCGCAGGCAGAATCAGGGCTTTCGCGAAATATCGCATGCTATTGCTCCTCAATGGTTGGGGTGCCGGCAAGGGGCCGGCAAAGGGGTACGCGATCGCTCCTCGAGCAGAACTCGGCCGCTGCATATCGGCCAGGAGCCGTGTTCGTTTCGGAGCCGGGCCGAAGTTTGCCTGAATTATGGCATGCGAAATTTAGTACGCCGCAACGCTGAACCTCAGATCAACGGCGGGTGTCAGGCGTCGAGGACTTCGCGGACCTTGAGCGCCAACTGCTGCACCGTGAACGGCTTCGCCAGAAAGGCGACGTCATGGTCGAGCATCCCGTTATGGACGATCGCATTGCGGGTATAACCGGTGGTGAAGAGCACTTTCAGCCCGGGCCGTGCTTCCCGCGCCCGGTCCGACAGGACGCGGCCGTTCATGTCGGGCATGACGATGTCGGTGAAGAGCAGATCGATCCGCGGCTGGATCTCAAGCACGGTCAGCGCCTGATTGGCGTCCGATGCCTGCACCACGACATAGCCCAGCTCGCGCAGCGCATCGACGGACATGTGGCGGACGCCCTCCTCGTCCTCGACCACCAGGATGATCTCGTCCGCCTTGGCGCGTGGCAGCGCATCCGCCGACAGCGGCGCGCCAATCGCTTCCGCCTCGCCGAAATGACGCGGCAGATAGAGCTTCACCGTCGTGCCGACGCCGGGCTCCGAATAGATCTTCACATGTCCGCCCGATTGCTTGACGAAGCCGAACACCTGGCTGAGCCCAAGTCCGGTGCCCTTCCCAACCCCCTTGGTGGTGTAGAAGGGATCGAAGGCGCGATCGATCACCTCGGGCGGCATCCCGGTGCCGGTGTCGGTCACCGACACCATCACATATTGGCCGGGCGCCACCTCCGCATGGGTGGCGGCATAGCCGTCGTCGAGATGGGTGTTCGCGCTCTCGATCGTCAGCCGCCCCCCGCCCGGCATCGCGTCGCGCGCATTGACGCACAGATTGAGCAGCGCGTTCTCGAGCTGCACGCCATCGATGAAGGTCGCCCACAGTCCGCCGGCCAGCACCGTCTCGATCCGGATATTCTCGCTGATCGTCCGGCGCAGCAGTTCGGACATGCCGCCCACTAGCTTGTTGGCGTCGAGCGCCTTGGGCGCGAGCGGCTGCTGGCGCGAGAAGGCGAGTAGCCGCGCGGTGAGCTGCGCCGCGCGCTCGGCCCCTTCCATCGCATTGTCGATACTCGCCTGCGCCTTGGACGGATCGCGCTCGAACCGCCGCTTCGCCATGTCGAGGCTGCCGATGACGATCGCGAGCATATTGTTGAAATCGTGCGCGACCCCGCCGGTGAGCTGGCCGAGCGATTCCATCTTCTGCATCTGGCGCAGTTGCGCCTCGGCCGCGGCGCGGCTCTCCGCCTCCTCGGTGATCCTGCGATTGGCCTTGAGCAGCGCCTCGCCCACTTCGATCGCGGCCTTTGCCCGGCGGCGGGCATCGCGCGCGGCATAGGCCGCAAGCGCGAACACCGCGAACGCGCTCGCGATCAGCCACAGCGTCAGCCACGCCGACCAGCTCGCCAGAACCTGTGACCGCTCGGTCAGTAACTGGCCCTCTTGCGTTTTCATCGCGCCGATGATCGCACGGCAGCGGTCCATCAGCGTCTTGCCGACTCCGGCGCGGACCGCCTCGGCGGCACGATCGAACCGCCCGTCGCGCGCCTGATCCAGCCCAACAGACAGGCGTTCGACCCGCGCATGGGCGCACGTCTCCAGCCGGTTCGCGGCGGCCAGCAAGTCCGGATAGTCCGCGACCATCGGCTTTAGCGCGGCAAGATCGCCGCCGAGCTGGCGGCGGCCGTCAAAATAAGGCTGGAGATAGGCCGGATCGCGCGTCACCAGATAGCCGCGCTGCCCCGTCTCGGCATCCTGAAGGCGCGAGCGGATTGTGCTGAGCTGCTCCTGAACCTGCAGCGTGTGGACCACCATCCGCTGGGCAGTCTGCTGGCGCTTGAACAGCATGAGCGTGCCGAGCACAGCCGCCGCGATCACGGCGAAGCCGAGGATCAGCGCAATCAGTCCCCGATCTCGGCGAGCGTCCCCCATGCGATTGAGACTACGTGAAAAAAAGGGCGCGGCAAAGATGCCGCGCCCTCTTGTTTCACCTGCGTTACGCTCGGCTTAGTTGAGCCGCGAAAGCCCCGCGATCGTGCTGTCGACCAGCGGCTTGTCGGCGCCCGCATCGTGCTTCTGCGCGATGATCGCGGCCGCCGCCTTGGCTGCAGCGTCGGCGGCATGGGCGCGGACCTGATCCAGCGCGGCGCGTTCGGCCGCAGCGATCTTGTCCTCGGCCATCTTGGCGCGGCGCTTCACCAGCTCGTCCGCATCGGCCTTGGCCTTGGCGACCAGCGCCTTGGCCTCTTCGTCGGCATGGGCGACCATCGCCGCCGCCTGCGTCTCGACGCCGGCGAGCTTCGCGGCATATTCGTCGCGCAGCGCTTCGGCTTCAGCGCGCAGCTGCTCGGCTTCGGCCAGACGCGTGCGGATCGCCGCGATCTGCTTGTCGAGCATTCCCCCGATCAGCTTCGGCACGCCCTTCCAGATCGCGACGAGGATGAGGATGCCCATCGCCGCCGCGACCCACATGGTCGCGTCCAGGCCAAGCGCGGTCGGTTCGGCATGGTGCTCCGCACCGGCCTTCGCTTCAGTGCCCGCGTGCGGCATGCCCTCGAGCTTGTCGGCGTTTTCCAGCCGGTTCGCGACCTCGGCCGAAGCCGGGGGCAGGGTTTGCGTATTAGCCATTGGCGATCACCGTCTTCACCGCGCTGCTGGCCTCGGCAGCCGTCGTCTTCACGCCCGAGAGGCGCGCAACGATGTCCTGCGCCGCATCCGCAGCGACCGATTCGATTTCCGCCAGCGCCGACTTGGTCGAAGCGGCAATGCGCGCTTCGTCCTCGGCCAGCTTGGCGTTCAGTTTCTCGGCGGCACCGGCGAGCGACTTGGAGGTCGCCGCAGCGGCCTTGTCGCGCGCCTTGGCGAGCAGGGTCTGCGCCTGCTCACGCGCCGCATTCTCCTGCTGCCGCCAGTTTTCCTCGGCCGCATCGGCCTGGGCGCGCGCGGCTTCGGCGGCGGCGAGATCGTCGGCCACCGACTTGTCACGGCTGTCGATCGTCCCCTGCACCTTGGGCACCATGCCCAGGCCGATGACGAAGAAGACAAAGCCGAAGGTCAGCAGAAGCCAGAAGATCTGCGACGCATAGGTTGCCGCGAGCTGGGATATCTGAGGCATCGGAATTCCCCTTCCGCCGCCGGACGGGCGCTAGGCCCATCCGGCGTGGAAGTTCAGACGAGTGTTAGGCGACGAAGATCAGCAGGACTGCAACGACGAACGCGAGCAGGCCGAGAAGCTCGGCGGCCGCGAAGCCGATGAACATGTTGCCCTGCTGGCCAGCGGCTGCACCCGGGTTGCGCAGTGCGCCCTGCAGGAAGGCGGCGAACACCGCGCCCACGCCGAGCGCTGCCAGACCGGCGCCAACCGCCGCGAGACCTGCACCGAGGAGCTTTGCTGCTTCTGCGTCCATGATTCTAACTCCAGTTCTAAAAGTTCAATGGTTCAACGGAAAACGGATCAATGATGCTCGTGCAGGTGCACGGCGTCGTTGATGTAGAGCGAGGTGAGCAGCGCGAAGACATAGGCCTGCACGCCCGCCACCAGCAATTCGAGCGCCGAGACGCCGACCATCAGCGCGAAGCTGGCCGCGCCCACCGGGACCGCCCAGCCGGTCGGGCCCGACATGATGATGAAGCCCGCCAGCACCTTGAGCAGGATGTGGCCCGCGGTCATCGCGACGAAGAGTCGCAGCGCCAGGCTGAACGGCCGCACCATGAACGACACCATCTCGATCGGCACCACCAGCAGGAGGACCGGGATCGGGGTGCCATGGGGCACGAACAGCTTGAAGAAGCGCAGACCATGCTTGCCGAAGCCGACGAGCAGCACGATCGAGAAGGACAGGATCGCCAGCACGCCGGTGACGGTGAAGTGGCTGGTCGCGGTGAAGGGATGCACGCCGGGGATCAGGCCCAGCGGAAGCAGGCCGACGATGTTGGCGAACAGGATGAACATGAACAGCGAGAAGACGTAAGGGAGGAACTTGCGCCCTTCCTTGCCGATGTTCGCTTCCAGCAGCTTGTCGATGAAGCCGGTGAAGCCCTCGACCGCCATCTGCCAGCGGCCCGGCACAACCTGGCGCTTCATCCCGCCGAGCATGAAGATCCACAGCAGCGCCGCGGCGGCGATCAGCCACAGCGCGCTGTTGGTGAAGGCGATCTGATGTCCACCGACATTGAACATGTCGGCGATCGACTGCACCTCGAACTGGTGCATCGGGTCGATCTTGCCTGCTTCTTCAGCCACGTCCGCTTCCCATGTAACCGAAGCGCCCGAAAGTCATTTCGAGCGCTGGTTCGAAATCCGAATGATGTTCCTGAAGGCGCTGACGACCCCAAGGGTCAACATCACCAGCAGGAGCCAGGGAGAGGTGCCGAGGAAATAATCGAGCGTCCACCCGATCACCCCGCCTCCCAACAGCCCACCGATCAGCTCGGCAAGAACCCGGTTGCCCAGACGATAGTTACGCCCGCTTTCCCCGTCGCCCTCGCCCTTGCGGATCGCCTCTTCGGATTGTGCCCGTGCCAGCCGCTCGTTGAGCGAAGTGACGCGTGCATCCTCCTTGAGGGGGTCCAGTCCGGGCTCGTTCTCGGCCATATCGTCTCTCCTCAGTGCCTGTGACACTAGGCTAAACGCATATACCAAGCGGCGAGCCCGCCAAGGCAGGCGCGCTTTAGAAAGGGGGGTGCCCCGAGTCAACCGCAGTGCAATATTCGGTGCTTGGTGCAGCGCACAGGTGGGGACTATGAGCACGGCGTCAAGGGAGGGCCAGCATGACCGAGCACGAATATGAGTCGCGCATCGAATGGACCGGCGATCGCGGCGACGGCACACGCAGCTATCGCGGCTATGACCGCACCTGGGAAATCCGCACCGAGGGCAAGCCCGTCATCGCCTGCTCGAACGACCCGCTGCTTGGCGGCGATCCGACCAAGCCCAACCCCGAAGACCTGCTGATCTCCTCGCTCGCGTCCTGCCACATGCTCTGGTACCTGCACCTCGCATCGACCGCAGGGATCGTCGTGCGGAGCTATGTCGATCGCCCGGTCGGCGTGGGCGAGACCGCGAAGAACGGCGCCGGACGCTTCCTGCGTGCCACACTCCGCCCGGTGATCGAGGTCGAGCAAGGCGCCGACCTCGCCCGCGCCGAGGCGATTCACCACGAGATCCACGAATATTGTTTCATCGCACGATCGGTGAACTTCCCCGTCAGCTACGAGCCGCGCTTCATCGAGGTGTGAGCGAGCCCCCTTGAATGCTGCCGGCTTTCGCGAAACAACCGGCGCATGGGGGAAGGTTCGGACAATAGCGGCCACCGCGCCCGCCTGCGCCAGCGGCTGCTGACCGATGGCGAGGGGCTGCTCGATCACGAGCTGATCGAGTATCTCCTCGCGCTGGCGATTCCCCGGCGCGACACCAAGCCGCTGGCCAAGGCGCTGATCCACGAATTCGGCGGGATCGCCGGCCTGCTCACCGCCGATGCCGAGGCGATCGCGCGGGTGCCGGGGATGGGCGACACTTCCGTTGCCGCGATCAAGATCGCGCACGCGGCCGCGCTACGCCTGCTGCGCGGCGAGGTCGCGGCGCGACCGGTGCTCGCCAACTGGCAGGCGCTGCTCGACTATCTGCGCGCCGACATGGCCCACCACGCGATCGAGCGGGTGCGCGTGCTGCATATGAACAGTCGCAACATGCTGATCCGCGACGAGCTGATGCAGGAGGGGTCGGTGGACGAGGCACCGGTCTATGTCCGCGAGGTGATCCGCCGCGCGATCGACCTGGGATCGGCGGCGATCATCCTGGTGCACAACCACCCGAGCGGCGACCCCGCCCCCAGCCGCGCCGATATCGAGCTGACCCGCAACATCGTCGAGGCGGGCAAAAGATTGGGAATCGGAGTGCACGACCACATCATCATCGGCACCGAAGGTCATTCGAGCCTGCGCTCGATGGGGCTGATGTAGCCGACGAACCCCCACCGTCACCCCGGCCCTGTGCCGGGGTCCACGGAGCCGCAAACGGCGGCGCTTGAGCCTCTTGCTCCACGCCTGCCTCCCGGTGAACCCCGGCACAGGGCCGGGGTGACGGAGAGGAGAGAGGGCCAGCGACACGACTCAGCCCCACGCAATGCGGCCGCCGGACCGGGGTCCGGCGGCCGCGGGACGGGAGATGCGAGGTTCCCGTGCCCGAATCGGTAACGCGCTTACGAAGCGCCCGCAGGCGTCAGGAAGGTCTTGAGCTCCTCCTTGTTGACCCCGCCCGACTTGTCGGTGTCCGCCTGGGCAAGCGCCACACCCAGCCACTGTTTGCCGGCAACCGAGTCGCCCTTGAAAGCGGGCTCGCTCGCCGAACGCAGCGCGATCATCCAGCTGTTGAATTCCTCGGCCTTCAGGTTGCCGTCGGCATCCTTGTCATAGGTCGGGAAACCCTGATCGACGACTGCGGCGATCTGCGTAGCGTTCGCCGGCTGCTGGCCCTGCGGCACAGGCTGCTGCTCGGCCGTCTGCGCAGGCTGCTCGGCCGGCGCGGTCGGCTCGGCGGGAGTCGCCTCCTGCGGCTGCTGCGCGGTCTCCGCGGGCTGCTCGGTCGCGACCGGCGCCTCGGCCGGCTGGGCGGGCTGTTCAGCAGGCGCCGGCGGCGTTTCCTGTGGCGGAACCTCCTGAGCAAGCACAGGTGCCGAAATCATCACTGCTCCAGCAAGAAGAATTGATTTAATCATGATGTATCTCCTAAGTTATTCCGTCCGCTTTCTTGTATAAGCAGATAGGATAGCTCGATTGATCTGCAACCATTCAACACGTTGCATATTTATCACGTTCCATCATTTAATTTTACGGAACATCAACTTAACCCCATGCAGCCTCAACTCATCGCAGCGATGTGCCGAATTCGCGACGAAATGTTCTCGGCCATTTACCGGAGCCCCCGGTTTGCCGCGGCGCGGCACCTTTGCTAGGGGCGCCCGCGCAGCACGAAAGGCATTCCATGGTCCCCCGCTATTCCCGCCCCGCCATGACCGCGATCTGGTCGCCCGAAACCCGCTTCGGCATCTGGTTCGAGATCGAGGCGCACGCGACCGAAGCGCTGGCCGAGCTGGGCGTGGTGCCCAAGAGCGCCGCCAAGGCGCTGTGGGACTGGTGGGCGACCAAGCCGCAGATCGACGTCGCCGCGATCGACGCGATCGAAGCCGTCACCAAGCACGACGTGATCGCCTTCCTGACCTGGGTCGCCGAAAATGTCGGCGACGAAGCGCGCTTCATGCACCAGGGCATGACCAGCTCAGACGTGCTCGACACCTGCCTGTCGGTCCAGCTGGTCCGCGCATCGGACATCCTGCTCGACGACCTCGACCAGCTGCTCGAAGTGCTCAAGCGCCGCGCCTATGAGCACAAGCTGACCCCGACGATCGGCCGCAGCCACGGCATCCATGCCGAGCCGGTGACCTTCGGCCTCAAGATGGCGGAAGCGTACGCCGAGTTCAGCCGCAACAAGGCGCGCCTGCTCGCGGCCCGCGCGGACATCGCGACCTGCGCCATCTCGGGCGCGGTCGGCACCTTCGCCAATATCGATCCGCGCGTCGAAGCGCATGTCGCCGAGAAACTGGGCCTGGCGATCGAGCCGGTCTCGACCCAGGTCATCCCGCGCGATCGTCACGCGATGTTCTTCGCCACGCTGGGCGTGATCGCGTCGTCGATCGAGCGGCTCGCGGTCGAAGTCCGCCACCTCCAGCGCACCGAGGTTCTGGAGGCCGAGGAATATTTCTCGCCGGGCCAGAAGGGCTCGTCGGCAATGCCGCACAAGCGCAACCCGGTGCTGACCGAAAACCTCACCGGCCTCGCCCGCATGGTCCGCAGCGCGACCATCCCGGCGATGGAGAATGTCGCGCTGTGGCACGAGCGCGACATCTCGCACTCGTCGGTCGAGCGCTATATCGGCCCCGACGCGACGATCACGCTCGACTTCGCGCTCGCCCGCCTCACCGGCGTGATGGACAAGCTGCTGGTCTATCCGGCGCGGATGCAGAAGAATCTCGACCGGATGGGCGGCCTCGTCCATTCGCAGCGCGTGCTGCTCGCGCTGACTCAGGCCGGCGTGTCGCGCGAGGACAGCTACCGTCTGGTCCAGCGCAACGCGATGAAGGTGTGGGAGAGCGATGGCGAGCTTTCGCTGCTCGAGCTGCTCAAGGCCGATCCCGAGGTCACCGCGGCGCTCTCCGCGCAGGAGATCGAGGAGAAGTTCGACCTCGATTACCACTTCCGTCAGGTCGACACGATCTTCGCCCGGGTGTTCGGGGAGTAGTTCCGGCACCGGCCCGCTCCC
>CAYOXO010000030.1:35324-37302 GCA_964407945.1 uncultured Stakelama sp. | reverse complement strand
CGACGACATTGGTGTTGGTATCGAAGTTGATGTCCCAGACGAGCTCGGTGATGACCGTCTTGGATATGATCTGCGAGCGCCGCCGGGCCAGCAGCGCGAGCAAGGCGAATTCCTTGGCGGTGAGGTTGAGCCGCCGCCGACCGCGGGTCGCGCGCCGGGCGATCAGGTCGACATGAAGATCGGCGATGCGGACCTGGGTCATTTCCTGCCCGCGGCCGCGGCGCAGGATCGCCTGTAGCCGGGCGAGCAACTCGAGAAACGAGAAGGGCTTGACCAGATAGTCGTCGGCACCCGTGCCGAGCCCGCGCAGCCGATCCTCGACGGAATCCCGGGCGGTGAGCATGATGACCGGGGTGTCGCGTTCGGCGCGCAGTGCCGCGAGCATTGATATGCCGTCGAGCCGAGGCAGCATCACATCGAGCACGATCGCGTCATAGTCGCCGGTTGACGCGAGGTGCAGGCCGTCCTCGCCGTCGGTCGCATAATCGACGGTGTAGCCCTGTTCCGCGAGGCCGCGGCGCAGATAGTGGATGGTCTTGGTTTCGTCCTCGACGATCAGAATCTTCACTGCCCCGCGCCACCACCTCCGCCCGCCACCGCGGGCGCGACGCCCATCTGCCGGTGGAGCGAGACCAGCCGCGCCGACACATCCGCCAGCGCCCGAGCATGATCCCGCTCCGCCTGATAGACGGTTCGGGCGGCGTCGAGAACCTCGAGCTGCGACAGGGTGCCCTCGCGATACTGGAGCTGCGACAGTTCCGCCGCGCGGCGGGCGGCGGCCATCGCCCGGCCGAGCTCGCGCTCGCGCACCTGTCCCTGGAGATAGGAGACGATCCCGGTCTGCGTTTCCTGCAGCGCGACGCGCACGACGCGCTCATAATCGAGCCCGGCCTGCCGCAGCTGCGAGTCCGCGGCATCAAGCTCGGCACGGCGGCGCCCGAAATCGAGCACGGGCAGCACCAGCGCAGCCGCGACCGAAGCGATCGTCGTCCCGCCGTCGAGCAGGCTGCCGATACCGCCCGCGTCGAGGCCGACCAGCCCCGACAGCGATAGCGAGGGAAGGCGAAGACCGGCAGTGCCGTCGCGTCGCGCCGCCGTTGCCGCGTAGCGTGCCTCGGCAGCGCGGATATCGGGCCGCGCGGCGAGGACGTCCGTGGGCGAGCGCAGGATCGTGAGCGGATCGGCGGCGGGGATTGCGTCGCCGGTGGCCAGACGGGCGGTCATATCCTCCGGCGTCGTCGAGAGCAGATAGGCTAGGCGGAAGCGATCCCCATCTGCCGCCTCGCTCGCTACGGCATGCTCCGACCGCGTCTGCGAGACCAGCGCCGCGGCGCGCTCGACGTCGAGCGAACTCGCCATGCCGAACTCGAAGCGATCGCGCGTGATGCGTAACGTTTCCTCCTGCGCCGTGACGGTTCGCGTGGTCAGTGCGATCAGTGAGCGTTGCAGACGATAGTCGATATAGGCACGCGCGATTTCCTCGATCAGCAGCAGGCGGACCGCCTCGGCATCGGCGGCGGTAGCGCCCGAGTCTGCGCGCGCGGCACGAACCGCGGCGGACAGGCGGCCGCCGATATCAGGCTCCCAGCTCGCGCCGAGCCCGACGCTGGCGGAATCGCCGGTTGCGCGGCGGGCGGCGGTGACGCCGGCCTGAGCACTGATTTCAGGGAATAACCCGGCGGTGGCGGCACGGCGGAGCGCGTGTGAGGCGATGACACGCTCGGCCGCGATGCGCAGATCGACATTATGCTGCTGTCCGCTGTCGATCAGGCTGTCGAGCACGGGGTCGTTGAAGCTCGACCACCACGCGCCGGGTATCTCGCCGGTTGGCATCGGGGTTGCCGCTTCCCAGCGTGCAGGCAGGTTTCCGGGAACAGCGGGGGCGGCGGGGGTAATCGCGCAACCGGCGAGAAAGGCGAAGAGAGGGAGGCAAACGGACGTGATTCTGGTCAGGCCAAGGCCCCATCGATCATCGTCT
>CAYOXO010000030.1:30059-35314 GCA_964407945.1 uncultured Stakelama sp. | reverse complement strand
CCCCCCCCCCCCCCCCCCCCCCCGCCCCCCCCCCCCCCCCCCCCCCCCCCCCCCATGCGCGCAACCGGCGAGAATGGCGACGAGAGGGAGGGAAAGGGAAGTGATTCTGGTCATGCCATGGCGCCTTCGATCATCGTCTTGAGGCGCGGTGTCCTTTCGGGGCGCGCCCGACGGAAGAGACGGTCGAGCGCCAGATAGACGACGGGTGTCGAGAAGAGGGTGAGAACCTGACTGATGACAAGGCCGCCGACCACCGCAACGCCCAGCGGCTGGCGCAGCTCGGCGCCCGTGCCGAAGGCGAGCATCAGCGGGATCGCGGCGAGCAGGGCGGCGATCGTGGTCATGATGATCGGCCGAAAGCGGGTGATCGCCGCCTCGTAGATCGCCACTTCAGGCGAGAGCCCGCGCGTCCGCTGCGCATCGAGCGCGAAATCGACCATCAGGATGCCGTTCTTCTTGACGATGCCGATCAGCAGGATGACGCCGATCAGCGCCATGATCGAGAAGTCGAGACCGAACAGCCAGAGCATCAGCACCGCGCCGAGACCGGCTGAGGGTAGGGTCGACAGGATGGTCAGCGGGGTCGAGAAGCTTTCGTAGAGAATGCCGAGGATGATGTAGACCGCGATCAGCGCCGCAAGGATCAGCAATGGCTGGGTCGCCAGCGAATCCTGGAAGGCCTGAGCCGAACCCTGCGCAGCGCCGGTGACCGTCGGCGGGACACCGATTTCCTGCCGGATACGCTCGATTGCGGCCATCGCGTCGCCCAGCGCCACGCCCGCCGGCAGGTTGAAGCTGATATTCGCGGCGGGTGAGAGGCCGTGGCGTCCGATCGAGAGCGGTCCGGCGCGCTGGGTGTCGATCTTCGCCACGGCGGAGAGCGGGACCATCGCGTTGGTCACGGGCGAGCGCAGGAACATCGTGTCGAGGCCGGCGACCCGGGCATAGCGTGCCGGATCGGCCTCCAGCACCACGCGATACTGGTTCGCCTGGGTCTGGAACTCGCTGATCTGGCGCTGGCCGAAGCTGTCGTAGAAGGCCTGATCGATCGCATCGACGCTGAGCCCATAGCGCGCGGCGGCGGCACGATCGATCGTGATCCCCTGCATGCGCGCGCCGAGCTGGACGTCGTTGCGCACGTCACGGAACAGCGACGACTGGGACATGGCCTGCGTCATCTGTGCTGCCCAGCGTGCCATCTCACGCGTGTCGGTCGATTTGAGCACATAGGAATATTGCCCAGCACCGCCGCCGGCGCCGATGTTGATGTCCTGCGCCGATCGCATCGAGACGGTGATTCCCGGGATGCGTGCGAGCTGCGGGCGCAGGCGGGCGATCAGACCTTCGGACGAGACGTCGCGGTCGCCGCGGTCCTTGAGCACGATCCAAACCCGGCCATTGGCGAGCGACTGGCTTCCGCCGGTGGTTCCGATCGCGTGGTTGAACTGCTGCACCGCCGGATCCTTGGCGATGATCGCCGCGATCGCCTCATGCTTGGCGCGCATGTCCGCATAGGAGATGTCTTCGGCCGCGAGCGTCTGTCCGACGATGAAGGCGGTGTCCTGGAGCGGAAAGAAGCCCTTGGGAATATAGGCGTAGCTCGCCACCGCAGCGCCGATCGTCGCTGCGAACCCCAGCAACGTCAGCCGTTGTCGTGCCAGCGTCCATTTGAGCGCGCGGCCATAGCCATCGATCAGCCGGTCGGTGAAGCGCCGCTTGCCGCTCTCGTCGTGTTTCGGTGACTTAAGGTAGCGCGCGCACAGCAGAGGCGCGAGCGTGAGCGAGGCGACCACCGAGATCAGCAGCGAGATGGTGACCGTCAGCGAGAATTCGCGGAACAGTCGGCCGATGATCCCGTCCATGAACAATAGCGGGATGAAGGCGGCGATGAGCGAGAAGGTGATCGAGATCACGGTGAAGCCGATCTCGCGCGCGCCCTCGATCGCGGCCTGTATCGCCGTCTTGCCCATCTCCATATGGCGATGGATATTCTCGACTACGACGATCGCGTCATCGACGACAAAGCCTACCGCAATGACCAGCGCGACCAGGGTCAGGTTGTTGAGGCTGAAACCAAGCAGATACATCGCCGCGAAGGTCGCGATCACCGAAACGCCGAGCACCGCGGCAACGATCAGCGTTGCCGATACCTGACGGAGGAACAGCCCCATGACGAGCACGACCAGCGCGAGGGTGATGGCGAGCGTGATTTCCACCTCATGGATCGAGGAGCGGATCGTGCGCGTGCGATCGTTGAGTACCGAGACCTCGACGCTGGCAGGCAGGCTTGCGGTGAGGCGCGGCAACGCCGCCTGGATCGCATCGGCGATGCGCACGACATTCGCGCCCGGCTGGCGCATGATGATGATGCCCAGTCCCGGCTTGCCGTTGGGGAAGGCGCCGACGTAGCTGTTCTCGGCACCGACGCTGACTTCGGCAACGTCCTGCAGGCGGACCGGCGCGCCGTCACGCCATGCCACCACGACCTGACCGTAGTCGGCAGGAGTGAAGAGCTGGTCGTTGGCCTCGAACGTTGCGACCGTATCGCGACCGAACACCGCACCCTTGGCAAGGTTCACGTTGGAACCCTGCACCGCCTGCCGAATATCGGCCATGCTGATGCCATAGGCGGCGAGCCGGTCGGGCTGCGCACGGACGCGGATCGAGGGCTTGTTCTGCCCGGCGATATTGACCTGCGCGACGCCGTCTATCTGGCTGATCTGGCGCGCCAGCTGGGTTTCGACCACGTCGCTGAGCTCGGTCAGCGGCATCTCGTCGGAGGTTGCACTGAGCACCAGCACCGGGCTGTCGGTCGGGTTGACCTTGCGCCAGGTGGGCAAGTTGGGAAGATCGTTTGGCAGGCGTCCGGCAACACTGTTGATCGCCGCCTGAATTTCCTGCGCTGCCGCGTCGATATCGCGGGTGAGTGTGAACTGGATGGTGATGCTGGTCTGGCCAAGTCCGCTGGTCGAGGTCATCTCGGTCACGCCCGGGATGCCGGTGAACGCGACCTCAAGTGGGGTGGCGATCGACGAGGCCATCGTCTCGGGACTCGCGCCGGGCAGGCTGGCGCTGACTTGGATCGTCGGGAAGTCAGCCTCGGGCAGGGGGGCGACCGCGAGGTTCATGAACGCGAACAGGCCGAGCAGCGTAGCTGCCAGCGTCATCAGCACCGTGGCGACGGGGTGGTGGATGAACCATGTGGCGAAGCCGCGCCGCTGTGGCGCCCCGTCCGGGGCGGAGAGGGCTGCCTCGCTCATTGGTCGCCCCCGGCGGCAGCCCCGGCCGTGGCGCCAGCATTCGCGATGGTGACCTTCGCCCCATCGCGCAGCCGAGAGAAGCCATCACGCACGATGATGTTGCCCGGGGCGATGCCACGCGCGACCACGGCGACCTCGTCATTGGTGTAGCCAAGGGTGACGGGGACTCGCTTTGCCGTGCCATTCGTGACGCGGTAGACGAAATGCCCATCGACGCCGGGCCGTACAGCTACAGCGGGCAGAACCACGGCGCCCGGCGTCATGCCGGTGCGCATCCGCACGGCGACGAAGGCGCCGGGGGCGAGCCGCTCGGCACCATTCTCGAACTGCGCACGCACTCGTCCCGTTCCGGTGCGCGTGTCGAACGCATTGTCGAAGGCGGTGATGCGACCGGTGCCGAGCAGTGCGCCGCCGTCGCTGTCGAGGGCTTCGACGACCGCACCCTGTGCGTCGCGCGCGCTCGCGCGCAGATCGGCGAGACGATTCTGCGGGACCGGGAAGACGACCGAGATCGGATTGACCTGCGCGACCGAGACGATGCCGTCGGCATCGCTGGTACGGACAAGGTTGCCGGCATCGACGCGGCGGATGCCGACGCGGCCGCTGACCGGGGAGACGATGCGGGTGTAGGAGAGGTTGACCCGCGCGGTATCGACATTGGCGCTGTCGAGGCGGACGGTCGCACGCAGCTGATCGGTCTGGGCGCGCTGCTGATCGACCATCTGCTGCGAGATCGCATTGCGCGCGACCAGGCTCTGATAGCGTGCGAGATCGAGTTCGGCTGCGCGCAGCTGTGCGGCATCGCGCGCGAGCTGTGCTTGCGCGGCTTCGAGTGCGGCGCGCTGCGGGCGGTCGTCGATCGTGGCGAGGAGCTGGCCGCGGCCGACGAGATCGCCCTCGGCGAAATGGAGCCGGGTAAGGATGCCATCGACCTGCGAGCGGACGACCACGTCCTGGAGCGATTCAACCGTACCGACCGCCTCGACTTCGTGCCGCAGGTCGCGGCGCTCGGCGGCGACGGTGCGGACCGGCACTGGTGGTTGTGCCGCAGGTTGCTGCTGGGTCTGCCCGCTGCTCGAATAGGCGAGGGCGGCAAGGGCGAGCAAGCCCGCACCTCCGATCACAAGGGCGGGTTTGCGGCGAGCGCGCGCGAGTTGCAGCAGCGATGCGGTATCGGTCATTCCGCACGGCTAGATGTCCGTGCGGGTCGTTACGCTGACGTCAATATGACAATTCTGTCAGCGAAGCGTCTCGATCGTGAAGGCCATGCCTGATCTACGCGGAGCGTGGTCTGTATATGGCCCGCCCGAACCGGAACGGATCCGGTCGGGGCGGGCAAAATTGCGCGTGCGGCGGTTAGTTCGCCACACAGCTCTTGTCTTCTGCGCACAGCACATTGGCATCGATGCTGACGCCGGCGTTGGCGGTCGGCGGCGCTTGAATGCCCGAAGGCAGCGGCACTGCACGAAGCGTCTGCGTCTGGCTGGTCGCCGGGTTGACCGAGATGGTAAGGGTGCCCGGCGTAAAGGTCAGCGTGTAGTTGTTCCCGGCCGAAAGGCTGCCCTGGCCGATCGCATAGTCGCCAGGTCCTTCACCCGCGGTCCGCGCCAACGCACCCGACAACTGATCCCCCGCGACAAGCGATCCAAGGCTAATCGTGTAGGTCAGCGCGGGATCGACTTCACCGGTATATTTCGCCTTGTCGTCGGCATTCACGCTCAGCGCACGCTTCGCAATGTCGGCAAGCACGGTGCCTGGGATGGTCAGCGTGTAATTGCCGCTGTCGGTGCCGGTCAGCGTCGTCCCGGTGAGGTTGACCGCCTTGCCGGTACCGGCATTCTTGTCCGCGAAGGCGAACGCCGTACCGGTGGTGCCGACGGTGTCGCCCGCGACGACGCCGTTGAGCGCCACCGACCCGGTTGCTGCGGTCGTGCCATCATAGGTCTTGCCGTTCGCCGAAACGGTGGCGGTGAGCGACTTCTTGAGGATGTCGGC
>CAYOXO010000030.1:26874-29959 GCA_964407945.1 uncultured Stakelama sp. | reverse complement strand
AGGTCTTGCCGTTCGCCGAAACGGTGGCGGTGAGCGACTTCTTGAGGATGTCGGCAAGCGCGCTTGCGGGAACCGTCAGCGTGTAGTTGCCGCTATCGGCGCCGGTGAGGGTGGTGCCGGTGACATTGACCGCCTTGCCGGTCCCGGCGTTCTTGTCTGCGAAGGCGAAGCTGGTGCCTGAAGTGCCGACCATGTCGCCTGCGACGACGCCGTTAAGGGTCAGCGTGCCGGAAGCGGTGGTCGAGCCGTCATAGGTCTTGCCGTCGACAGCGGCGCTGGCGGTGATCGCCTTTTTAAGGATATCGGCAAGCGCGCTTGCGGGAACCGTCAGCGTGTAGTTGCCGCTGTCGGCGCCGGTGAGGGTTGAGCCGGTTATGGCGACCGTCTTGCCGGTTCCGGCGTTCTTGTCGGCGAAGGTGAAGCTGGTGCCGGCGGTGCCGACCGTGTCGCCTGCGACGACGCCGTTGAGCGTCAGCGCTCCGGTTGCCGTAGTCGACCCGTCATAGGTCTTGGCATCGACGGCGGCGTTCGCGGTGATCGCCTTCTTCAGAATATCGGCGAGCACGCTGGCCGGCAGGCTGACGGCGTAGTTGGCCGCATCCGTGCCCGACAGGCCACCGCCGACCGCGACTGCCTTACCCGCGCCGGCATTCTTGTCGGTAAAGGTAAAGGTGACTCCACCGGTGCCGACGTCGTCGCCCGCGACGACGCCGTTGAGCGCCACCGATCCGGTTGTCGCGGTGGTGCCGTCATAGGTCTTGCCGTTGGCGGAGACGCTGGCGGTCAGTGCCTTTTGCAGGATGTCGGCGAGCGTGCCTGCGGGGAGGGTGAGGGTGTAATTGCCGCTATCGGCGCCGGTCAGCGTGGTACCGGTGACGTTGACCGCCTTGCCGGTGCCGGCGTTCTTGTCGGCGAAGCTGAAGACCGAGCCGGTGGTGCCGACAGTATCGCCCGCGACCACACCGTTCAGCGACACCGACCCGGTGGCTACTGTGGTGCCGTCATAGACCTTGCCATTGGCGGTGGTGGTGGCGGTCAGCGCCTTTTTGAGGATATCGGCCAGCGCGCTTGCTGGAACCGTCAGCGTGTAGTTGCCGCTGTCGGTGCCGATCAGGGCGGTGCCGGTTATGGCGACCGTCTTGCCGGTGCCGGCATTCTTGTCGGCGAAGGTGAAGGTCGAACCGGCGGTGCCGACAGTGTCGCCTGCAACGACGCCGTTGAGCGTCAGCGCGCCGGTTGCTGCAGTCGAGCCGTCATAGGTCTTGCTGTTGGCAGTGACGCTGGCGGTGAGTGCCTTTTGCAGGATGTCGGCGAGCGCGCTTGCGGGGAGGGTCAGGGTGTAGTTGCCGCTATCGGCACCGGTCAGTGTCCCGCCAACGGCAACCGTCTTTCCGGTTCCGGCGTTCTTGTCGGCAAATGTGAAGGTAATCCCTCCCGTGCCCACATTGTCGCCGGCAAGCACACCATTCAGTGCGACCGAGCCGGTGGCTGCCGTGGTGCCGTCATAGGTCTTGTTGTCCGCGACTACCGTCGCGGTCAGCGATTTCGGCGTGACCGTTACAAGACCGGTCGAGGGCGCGATCGCTATCGCGTAGCCCAGGTTACCCAGCAGTGATCCCTGCGCGATCGTTTGCGAATAAGGGCCGCCCGCCACGCTGGCGCGCTCGGCGAACCCAGCAGACTGGATCAGCGGTGACCCCGAATAGGCGGTCGCGGCAGTATCGCCGAGGAATGCGCCGGCGACGCCCGGATGGAGTCCGCTGACCGCGAACGGAATCGTGTTCGAGCCGGTAAGGTCGATCCCGTACACCTTGCTGAAATCGACGGTCGAGAAGGTGAGCGTCGGCTGATAGGCAAAGACGTAGCGGTTGCCGGTGATGGTCGATGGATTGCGCGTGGCGAGCGTTGCGTTCCAGATCGCTGTGTTGCCGCTGTCGAGACCGCCGAAGGCGTTGCCTGCGGGATCTGCGGAATAGACGAGCCAGCGTCCCGCGCCTGCCATGATGCTGGCACCGCCATTGTTGATGAACGCGCCAGGGGTGGAAAGCAGGATGTTGCTGCCCGTGAACGAGCCATTGGCGCCGATCGTCAGATTGCCGGTACCGGTAGTGACGGAGATATCGCCGGGCGCGTTGAGTGCTCCTCCGATAGATGCGGCATTCGATGCACGCAGATCGATGTTGCCCGTCGAGACGGCGAGGCGACCGGAAGTTGAAATACTGGTGCCTTGAGCGGACAGACCATTGATCAGGTTGACCTGACCGAAAAAACCGATCGCGGCGTTACGGGTGATCCCGTTTGTGAACGGATCGGTGCCTGTTGCAGAAAGGAGGCTGCGCGCGGAAAGATCGGTGACCGCGACCGTGCTGTTCATCGCCGAGCGGATGCGCACATCGGACTGGCGATCGGTACCGCCCTGCAAAGATCCTGCCAGGAAGGTGATGCCGGTGGCTGCTGACAAGGTGAGCGCTTCATCGCCGACCCCGTCACTGTTGCTCTGGATCAGGACGTTGCCGCTGCTCTGGATACTGCTGGTAGTGGCGGTAAGATTGATTGCGCCCTTTGCCCGAATCTGTCCTCCGCTGATTGGGCCGTTGCCAGCCATTACGGTGTTACCTGTGGCATTCAGATCGCCGCCGGCGGTAACACTCGCGCGAAGTTGAACGGCGCCGGGGCTGGTGATCGTCAGGTTTCCGCCGACCAGAACGTTCGAAAGTGCTGTGGTAGAACCCAGAATTACGCCACCGCCAGTCAGCGTTGTGTCGCCGGTTTGCGCGGTCACGTTGGCAAGCTGCAATGTGCCAGTCGATGCCACGTTGATCGCGTTGCCGGCGAAGAGCTCGTCAACCCGGGCAGCGCCGGTAACCCGGACGGAGCCGGTCGCGGTGAGCTGGACGTTACCAGTCAACCCTTTAATCGACATCGCGTCGATGACGGGAACCTCGATCTCAATGTTACGGCCGGCGACCAGTGAACCCACGCGTCCATCGGTGGCGTTGAGCAGCTGCAGCCCCTTGATGTAGATATCGGCCCCGGCACCGGTGGAAACATTACCGATCCGCAGCCGTCCAGCATCGAACTGGCC
>CAYOXO010000030.1:0-26864 GCA_964407945.1 uncultured Stakelama sp. | reverse complement strand
ACGCGAGCAATACGAGTTTGGACATCATAGCGCACGTTGCCGTGGAGGCAGCGGAACTGGCCGGAATCGGGATTGCCTTGGGTGATCAGCGTCACCCCGTTCTTGCCATAGACGTCGAGTGCCTTCAGCTTGGAGTAGCCGAATAGATAGGCCGAGCCTCCAGCGGCAACATTCCCAGCGATGATTTCGGACCCGGCCGCGGTAACCCGGATATTGCCATTGGACGTCAAGTTTCCGGTCCAGGCGGAGAATCCTGACTCGATGGTGATGGAACCCGGGGCGTCCACGTGGCCGACGGAGACTTGCCCGGTTGTAATATGAACAATTCCGCCAGCTACGATGCTCTGCGCGTCGAACGACGAGACGGTGCTAACCGCGAGGACACTACCCGACACCTCGACACCGCCGTTGAACCGCACCCCGCTGGCGGGGTTTATTGGTCCGCCAAAGGTGAGATCTCCATTGGTTGCTTTGACCTTGCCCGCGATATTCAGGCCGGTCGGAAGCACGAGTTGGCCGCCGGTAATCGTGCTCGCGTTCCCGTTCATGCCGCGCGCGCCGATGTCGATCTTCCCGGGTGCGGTCCACGCACCATTAATGTTGATAAATGAGCCATTGTCTCGGACGACGATATCCTTGGCGCTGGCTACGTTTCCGAGGAACTGCGTTCCGTTGCCGCTGAATACACCGGTAGCGGCCAACTGAACGCCGGGTGCATCGAGGCCTGCCGTCAGTACGACGCCCCGATCGGTAATCGCGGCCCCCGTTGCCGCGATATCTCCCCGCAGCTCGATCGCCTGTCCGGCGTTGCCGCCCGTTTCCTTGAGCGTGGCAACGGTAACGTTCTTCCCCGTCATATTGCCGACGAGGCTGACGATTGTCGTCGGCATAAAATCGCGACCAGCCGCGGTAATGACAAACGAAAGCGGGCTTCCTGGAGCGTTCTGGACCGTCACGCCGCTGGCTGCGACCAATGCGAGGTCCCCACCTGCAGACAAGGTTCGGGCAGTTCCCGCTTCGTTGCCCATGATCGTGTTGCCGATCAAGACGAGGTCGCCCATGCGGCCACCATCGCTGCTGCCATTGTCCACGGTAGTGATACGCGCGCCCGGCTTGAGCGTCACGCCACCCCGAGTACTTCCGGAAAACTGGAGCGATGTCGGCGTATTGAGGAAGTTGGCATCGGTCAGATCGAGCGAGCTAGCGAACAAGGCGCCCGTGTTCGTTACCGATGACTCGCCGAAGATGATCCCGGCGGTGTTGGTCACGTAGACCGCGACGTTCGCATCCGACCGCAGGTTTCCGTAGATATTCGATGCACTACCACTCAGGTCGCGATTCAGCACCGCGATGTTGTCGGTCCGCCCGGTCACGCCGCTCGTCGCGCGCGCATCCTTGAAATCGACGGTATTGCCCGCGGCGATATCGAACCCGCTGCCACCCCAATTCAGGATCGTGCGGTTATCGCGCAGATCCACCCGCAGTATCTGGGGACCATCTGCCCATCCGTTTTTGGCGAAGGTCGGGCTGGTCGAACCCGGCGCGCCACCACTGAGGCCGCTGGTGACAGAGGTGACGTTGCCGGTATCGGGCAAGCTCTGCGCGCGCGCAGGCGCCGCCGCGAGCATCAGGCCGGCAGCGAGGATGGTGGTGGCGGAGAGCGTGGTGCGCAGGCGGATAGGCTTGGTCATGCGATGTCCCCTGAAACTCAACGGCGCGGAGCAAATTGGGCGGTAAGCGAAAGCAGAACACGATCGGACGCACGTCGCGCGCCGGGCAGGTTCAGCTCGGGATCCTCGGGCCGGGCATAGGTCGCCTCGAGCACCATCATCCCGGGCAGCGTGAAGCGCATGCCGCCGCCCCAGGACTGCAGGTTGCGATCGCGTTCGGTCGTGAAGATGTCGTCGTTCCAGATGCGGACCGAGTCATAGAAGGCGAAGGCCTGGACACCGAGGCGCGACTTGATCGGAAGCTGCACGCGCGGCTCGAGCCGGATGCCGAGCGCCTTGTCGCCCGAGGTCACGCCCGGATCATAGCCGCGGCCGATCGTCAGATTGCCGACCGAGAATTCCTCGAAGCTCAGCAATGGCCCGCTCGCCCACTGACCCTGAACGGTGGTCGAGAGGCTGAACAGGCGGCCGAGCGAGACGAAGCCGCCGAAGCCGCCGCGGATCACGGTGGCGGTCGCGCTGCCCTCGAACCGGCTTGGTCCATAGCCTTGCGGCGTGATCTTGCCGGTCTGCGTCGCGTCGAAGATGTCGAAGCCCTGACGCAGCTCGATCGATCCGGAGACGCCCCATGCGTCGGGGCCGTTGAACTGCGGCGCGCGCTTGCTGCCCGACAGGCGCAGATAGGCGACGCGGAGCTTGTCGCGCGTCAGCGGCAGGCCGCCGGTGACGCCGCTGGGGTAGAATTTGATGCGCTGTTCGATGATCTCGAGCCCGCCGCCGATATCGGCGTTGGCGCGGACCGAGCGGTGTAGCGGTTGCGACAGGTCGAGACCGCCGATCAGCGAGCGCGAGCGCAGGTCGAGCGCACCGAGATCGGGCCGCGACCAGGCATAGCTGAACCGCCCGCCGATGGTGAGGCCGCTGTCGAAGCCGAAATAATGCCCGGCCTGAACCACCTGTTGTTCGTCGGTGTCGAAGGTCGACGATATACCGATAAAGGTGCGGTCCGACATGCCGGTCAGCCCGAAGACTTCGGCGCGGATCGATCCGCTTTCCCGCCCGATCGTCTTCGAACCGCTGTTCTGGACGTTCGCGAGGATGGTGAAGGGCGTGGACGCGATGTTGAGCTCGCCAATCACGTCGCCCGGTGCGGTTCCGGCGCTGCGTAGCGCCATCGTCACCTGCGTGCCCGGGACGTCGTTGGCGGCCATCAGCACGCTTTCGATGCGGCGGGTGTTGAGCACCGGCATCGACTTGAGCTGTTCGATCCGCGCGAGGATCGCGGCGCCGTTGCGGCCCGGCTTGCCGTTGATGCGTACATCGGTGAGCTTTGCGGGGATCACGATGAGCCGCGCTTCGCCGTCGGTGATTTCCTGTGGCGGGATGGTGACGCCGGTGATGTAGCCGTGCGACGACAGGAGCGCAGCCGCATTGTCGCGCAGGCGGCACAGTTCGGGCAGCGGTTGCTTGCCCGAACCGGGCTTCAGGCCGTCGAGCAGTGCGGCAAGCTCACCGGGCAGCGGCGATCCGTCGGCCAGGGTGAAGCGCAGGCGGCTGATCTCGACCGCGATCGAGGCATCGAACGGGCAGTTGGCGGCGCGCTGCGTTTCATCGGTGACGGTGACGCCGGAGCGCGGTTGCGGCGCATCGGTCCTGGGCAGCTCGATCTGTTCGCGGCTGGGCAAGGCGCCGGGTGCGACCTGAGCGGCGGCCGGCAATGGCGAAAGCGACGCAGCAACGATGGCGGCGCCGAGCGGCACCTGATTCGACAAACGCAAGAAACTTCCCCCCGGATGGATCGGCGTGAAATTGGCCGATAGATGTCTGGAAGACAAGATGATTCGGGTACTTGACCCGTGCTTCCGACGGAGCGGGCGACCCGGTTGTATTCGTCATCGGGTAGGGGAGTGAGTGATGGCTATTCGATCGCTCGCAGGCACGGCATTTCATCATCCCGTTTCGATGTCCGGACCTCTCAGTCCTTGATGTCGATCCGATAGCTGCACCCCGCCAGAACCTTGCCCGGGTGCGTGGTAACGGTCGAGACACCGAGCGAAATCCTGGACCTTCCCTGGAAGGCCGACGATCCACCATCGAAGGGTGCGTCGATGATCGTGCGTTCACCCATATATTTCCCCGGTACGTCGATGATCGGGGTAACCCCGAGTTCCTTCGCCATGGCCTGCGGCGCGACATCGGGAAGGATCGCCATCAGGCCCGAATTGCTGAACGCAACCCGATCGGTGGTCCGGCCGAACACGGCTATGGGCGCCGCGAGACGATATTCGGAGAGGAACGGGTTGCCGCTCTTCACCGCCGTCATCCCATAATGGCGCTTTGCTTCCTCATTATCGTAGAACCAGAACGCAAATCCGTTCCATGTCGGAACATCCTTGAGCTTGCAGGCAATGATGTCGGCCAGCGTCAGGTTGGACGGGTCGATATCGTCTTCAGGGCCACCGTCGGCCTGAACAGGGGCCGCGAGGAGCAGTGCAAGCGTCAGGACGGGCAAGGCGGGGCGATATTTCATGGGAGGTTCGGATCCTGAAGCGATGCCGGCGCTGCGGCTGTGTATCGTTTCACTGCTGCAGGATCAGCATCATTAGCACAACCGGCGCGGTCGGACGAAAGGCCGATGCAGCGCTCCGGGAGTGGCCACAAGCGGGGTGCCGGCCAGCTTTCGCTTCAGCCCATCAGCGTTATGCCGCCAGCGATTTCTGTGACCTTGAGATTCAGCAGTTGTTGTATCTGTGAAACCGCATTCTCGATCTGGGCGGTATGAAACATGCCGCTTACCAGCCGGCGACCGACGGCCTCGTTCGACAGGATGATGCGCCCCTTGCGATAGCGGTTGATATCCTCGACCGCCGCAGCCAGCGGCGTGCCGCGATAGATCAGAATGCCACGCCGCCAACTGCCACTCACTGCCGGATCGATGGTCGTGATCCGCGCGGGTTCGCCGGGGGCGGCGGCGAAACGTTGGCCGGCCGTAATGCGATGTCGTGCGGAACCCTGCTCACCGAACAGATTGCCGGAAACACAGGTGACGCAGGCTTCGCGCTTGCTTGCGCGCACGTCGAACTGCGCTGCTTTGCCGAGCCAGTTGGTTTCGCCGACCTGGATGGAGAATGGGGCGGCATCGGGTGCGACCGCGACAAATGCTTCTCCCACGATGAGCGTCGCCCGCCGCCGTGGGGCGTCGAGCGAGATCGCGGTGCGGCCGTTCATTTCGATTGTGACGCCCGCCATCGGGCGCAGCAGGCGGCGCTCGCCAACGCCGGTCCGCTCGCCTGCGCCAAGCTCGGCAAGCGACGGCCACAGCGCATAGGGCGGGTTGACCATCAGCATGGTGCCGGAGGCTGCGATCGCGCCCCCGCTGACCAGGAAGCCGCGGCGGTCGATCGCTGCCTTGCTCAATCGCTGGGCGAAGGGAATGACGTTGTCCGGCAGGTCTGCTGCACGCGGCAGCGGCATCGCACGCACCGCCTTGCGAAACGCGGCGGCCTCACGAAATGCCTCGACATGCGCAGGCCCTTGCGCGCGCCAGGCCTCGAATGCGCGTGCGTCCGCCTGCGTCGCCGAACCCGATGTGAGACGGACAACCCAGCCCAACGCCTCATGCGTCAGGGGCGGCAAGCCGTTCGTCTCTGTTTCGCGCATCGTCATCGATCGTTGCGCCCCCGCTCGGCGGCCATGCTCATTCCTGCACTTCCTTCTTGTCAGACAGTTTTGCCGCACCGGTGACGAACGACTTTCTTTTGCCCAGGCGGCGCGCGCACAGATCGATGCCGCGCCGCAAATCCTTCTGGATCATGCGGATGCCCACACCGAAGCGCTCGGCAAGTTCATGATGACTGACGTCGCCCAGAAACGCTTCGTGGAAGATGATGCGCTGCCGCTCAGTCAGCTCGGAAAGCGCCTGTGCGACGATGGCGACATCCGCGCGATCAGCGGCGATCGCCGCAGGCCCTGGGGTATCGTCCGGGACGCCGAGCAATTCTTCGATATCGACAAAGGTAAGGCGCCGGCTGTCCGATTTGACCATGTTGTGCGCGGTGTTGAGCGCGGCGCGATAGACATAGGCTTCCGGGTCCTTGATGGGCGCGAGATCGTCTGCGCGGGTTTCGAGCCGGATCCACGTCTCCTGCAGCGCGTCTTCCGCGACCTGCGGCCCGAACCTGTGGGCGAGCCGGCCGCGGATGGCGGCATAGCGCGCCAGCAGCGATCGCAGCAGCAGCGACCGGGAGGCATCCGCCATCATCGCGCGATGATCTCCAGCCAGATCGGTTGGGGCATGCCGGCAGGCGGCGGCTCGGGCAGGGTTGTGCCGGCCACGACCGAGATGATCGCGCGATCGAGGCGGTCGGTGCCGCTGCTTCGGCGGACAAGCGGGTCGCGGATCACACCTTGCGGGTCCATCGCCACCGCGAGGCGGACATTGAATGCGCGCCCGCGCGTACGGGGATCGTCTTGGAGTCGGCGTGCGATGGTGGAGCGCACGAGGTAGCCGAAGGGGCGATAGTCCGGGCCGGGCTGCTGCCCGATGACGGGTTCCGCCCTGACCTGAAGCCGGTCGAGCATGAGCCGCGGCGCTGCCGCAGCCGCCGTGCTTCCGGGGACGGTCGTGACGCCTGTTGCGCGCGCCGGCAGGATCAGCACGGCGGTGGCGCTGGTGAAGCGATGAACCAGGGGGGCGTTGGCGAGCATGCGCGCGACCGCGGCCTGCGGCGTCAGTTCGCCCCGAACCGGCGCGGAGCGAAGCCCGGCCAGAACATCGCGTTCGTAGAGAATATCGATCCCGCTCTGACGTCCCAGCTTGAGAAGCGCGGATTCGAGATCCTGGACCGGAATATCATAGTCGCGGACTGCGACCTGTCCCTGCGCAGGCCGCGCGACGGCGGGCGTAGCGGCGGCGTTGATCGCAATGCCGCCGCAAAGGGCGATTCCTATCGCCTGCAGGAAACCCTTCCATCGCACCGGTCAGCCGATTTCGAAGTCGATGGGCAGGGTGATGTCGAGCGAGTCCGGCAGGTCGGACGGAATCTTCGGCATCGGCGCCGCGCGACGGATGGCTGCCAATGCTTCCGCATCCAGGGTCGTGCGGCCCGAACTCGCGGCGATCCAGGCATTCTGAACTGCGCCGGCGCGATCGAGAACGAAGCGGACCTCGACAATACCCTCGACATGATCGCGGCGTGCATCGGCGGGGTAGCGGCGATAGCGCGCAATATGTGCGAGCAAGGCTTCGCGATAGCTGATTGCGCTCGAGCCGCTGAGGCTCGAAACGCTGTCGCCGGGAATCCTGCCCGCGATTTCCTCGCGCGGTGGCGCAGGGTTTTGCGATCCGCCTGCCGGTAGCGGCATGCCCAGCATCGCGCTTCCGGTCGGATGCTGTCGGGGCAGGGGCTGCGCCTGGCTGGCCATCGACGCTGGCGGCGCGCCCGTCGCCATCGATGCGGACGCCGTTTCGAGCGGGAGCAGCTCGACGACCAATACGCCGTCGCCACCCTCCCGCTTGCCACCGTGCCAGCCGTCGCCTGGTGGTAGCGTCAGGAGCAGAGCGAGACCCGTCGCCGCCGGGATCGCTGCAGCCAGCGCCAGTGAGATGACGCGCTCGATCGGCTCGGGCTTCATTGGGCGATCATGCCCAGGCTGGGGGCAGCGAACGGTCTGCACTTCATGAGCGCGGTCCCTAGGACCGCTTCATGACATCTCTGCGCACGCAAAAAAATGGTTCGCGATTGGCCCGCATCGGCTGTCCAGCACATGGAGGATGGTTCATGCGGACGGACTGCACGGCGATGACAGAGGCGGATCGGGCGGTGAGCGATCCGGCGGCGCTGCCGGTTTCGCGTCGCGCCGACCTGAACATTGCTGCCGGTCGGCAGGTGGCTCCGGCCCCGCTTCGCGATGCGGAAATCGAGGTGACGCACCTCGACCTCGCCCGTGCTGGATCGTTCGAGCTGGCGGCCAGCGCGGCGCGTGTCGGTCTGGCGATCGTCGTCGAAGGCGATGCCAGGTTCGAAGTCGATGGCGTGCCGATCCGCGTGTCCGCCGGACAGGCGATCCTGAATGCCTGTCATGGCGCCGTCCGTGGCGTATGGCCCGAGGGCGGTCGCGTGATCCTTGCAGCGCTCCCCCGCAGCGCCGTTCAGGCGCGCGCCAGCGCCAGCCATGGCGGCGCGCGTCGGTTGGCACGCACCGCCTTCATTATCGGTACGGACAATGGTCTTGCTGCGCTGACCGGATCGAATGCTGCGATTGCGGCCCTGGTTGCCGGATTGGCAGCCGAGCATGGCATCGATGAGGCTTGCCCACCGTCGCGATCGATCACTCTGGCGCGGCGGCGGCTCGACGCCGATCCGGCGCGCGCCTGGGATCTTGAAGACCTTGCCAGCGGCGTCGGGGTCACGCCGGTCACGCTTCAACGCGGCTTTCGCGACTGCATCGGTGCGACGGTTGCCGGATATGCACAGGCGATCCGCCTTGGCGAAGCGCGCGAGCGCCTGACGAGCGGGCGTGAAACCCGGCCGCTGAGCGCGATCGCCCATGCGACCGGTTTCGCTTCGGTCACCGCCTTCGCGCGCGCCTATCAGCGCGTATTCGGCGAAACGCCGACCAGAACGCGCGCAGATTCTGTTCGATATTTCTGCGGTGGCCATATAGAATCAGAATAGATACAAAATTCTATACAATATTCTACATGAATCTTGGCCTCGAAATCATATGATTTCGTGGCTATTATTGATTCTACTATTTTCATGATGTGTAATAGTTTTGTAATGTATTGAAACATTAAATTCACACTTATGATCTCGATCAGAAGATTGTGAATTTGTACGGTGTTTTTCGGCTCAATTGACTTGAGCGATATTCTCAAACTTCCCTAAGGGCACCCCCGGCAGCGGGAAATGTCGCATTGCAGCAAATGCGTCACAGCCCCGCGCCAAAGGCCAGAGCTCACCCGAAGCGGCTGCACTGCAGCACACGGGCCAGGTTGCGGGGGATTTGAGGTTGAAGACCGTAGCAGGCGATAGTCGGAAGGCCTCGGGCCTAGCGATCGCCATGATGATCGCGATCGGGAGTGGGCAGGCGTTCGCACAGGAAGCGACGCCGGCGGCACCCGCATCGACATTCGAAATCCGGGCATTTCAGGTGCGCGGGAACAAGCTGTTGTCGCCCGACGCGGTTGAGCGGGCGGTCTACCCCTTCATGGGGCCGGGCCGCAGCGAAGCGGATGTCGAGGCCGCGCGCGCCGCCCTTCAGAAGGCGTTCGAGGATGCGGGCTATGTCGCCGTGTCGGTGTTCATTCCCGAACAGGGCGTGGCGGGCGGCATCCTTCAGCTCGAAGTGCAGCCGCAGGCGATCGGTTCGGTCGTGGTCGAGGGCACGAAGAACCCAGACGCGGTGCGCGCGCAGGCGCCGTCGCTGACGCCAGGGCAGACGCCGAACCTCAACGAATTCCAGCGCGACGTGATCGCGATGAACCAGAAGCCGACGCGGCGGGTGACGCCCGAGCTGAAGGCCGGTGTCGCGCCGGGCACGCTCGACGTCGTGCTCAAGGTCGAGGAAAGCTCGGCATGGCACGGCACGGTCGAGCTCAACAATTTCAGTTCGGCAGCGACCACCGATCTGCGTGCCTCGGCGACGCTGCGCTATGACGATATGTGGGGCCGCGGCGACAGCCTGTCGTTGACCGCACAGACTGCGCCGCGCCGGACGAATGACGGCACCGTCTTTTCCGGCAACTATCTGACCCGGCTGGGCCAGGGCACGCAGCTGATGCTGTATGGCGTCCATTCGGACAGCGACATCGCCGTGATCGGCGGCACCAGCGTGGTCGGCAAGGGGAATATCTTCGGCGTGCGGCTGATCCAGTCGCTCGGCGCGTCCGAAGGCTTCCACCACGCGCTGACCGTCGGCATCGACTGGAAGGATTTCGCCGAGAATCTGAAGCTCGGTTCCGACACCGACAAGGCGCCGATCGAGTATTTCCCGGCGACGCTGTCATGGCGTGGCGACTGGAACGGGGAGGGGCGCAAGAGCGACCTCAGCGTCACCGGCATCTTCGGGATCCGCGGGCTGGGCGATAACAAGGCGGCGTTCGAATATAAACGCTATCGGGCGCGCGACAGCTTCTTCGCGTTCAAGCTGGATGCGGGCCACACCCAGGACGTGCTGAACGGCGCGCAGATCGACGCGCGGTTCAACGCCCAATGGTCGGCGACGCCGCTCATCTCGAACGAGGGCTTCTCGATCGGCGGGATGCAAAGCGTCCGGGGCTATTACGAGTCCGAGACGCTCGCCGACTACGGCTTTTCCTATCAGCTGGAATTCCGCACGCCCGACGCCGCCGAGCTGATCGGCGGGCCGCTCGACTCGCTGCGCCTCTACAGTTTCTGGGACATGGGCTGGGGCGGCATTCATGAGCCGCTGCGGGGCCAGAGTGAGCGCTTCAGGCTGATGAGCCTGGGCGCGGGCGCCCGCATCAAGCTGTTTCGCTACCTCAACGGCGCCGTCGATGTCGGCTCGCCGCTGATTTCCGGGCCGGAGAGCAAGACCGGCGACATCTTTGCACGCTTCCGCATTTGGGGGGAATTCTAATGTCGATGATCCAGCGCGTCCGTCAGGGCGCGATGGCGGGCGCGGTTGCGCTTGCCGCGATGACTGCCTTTGCCACGCCGGCGCACGCCTGGTGGGGCGCCGACCATGCCTATCGCACGAAGATCAACCTGAACACGAGCGCGGCCGGGGTGACGGGTGAGGTCACGCGCGCGCCGGTGCTGGTGCGGTTGCATCAGGGCAATTTCAACTTCTCGGACGCCAAGCCTGACGGTTCGGACCTGCGTTTTGTCGCGGGCGATGACCGTACACCGCTCAAATTCCATATCGAAAGCTGGAACGCGCAGGCGCAGCAGGCGCTGGTGTGGGTCGATGTCCAGGGCCTTCAGCCCGGACAGGCCGCCGCGATCTACGCCTATTACGGCAACAAGCAGGCCGCGGCGGCGCAGGATGCCGCGGGCAGCTTCGGCCCCGACTACGCGCTGGTCTATCATTTCGAGGGCAGCGGCCCGGCCAAGGACGTGACGTCGAACGGCGTCCAGGGCGGCGGCGCGGCGACGCGCAACGCCAGCGGCCTGATCGGCAACAGCCTGGTACTCGACGGCGCGACGCCGCTGAGCGTTCCGGCCGCCGCATTCGCCACCGGCCCGCTCTCGCTCAGCTTCTGGGTCAAGCCGGGTTCGGACGGCACGGTCTTCACGCTGCCCGGCGCAGTAAGCCTGGTCGCACAGGGCGGCCAGATCTTCATCGATCAGGGCGGCAAGCGCTCGGCCGGCGCGGCGCTCGCCGCCGGCAGCTGGGCGAACGTGGCGCTGGTCAATGACGGCAAGAAGACTTTGCTGTTCGTCAACGGCCAGTCGGCGGGTGAAGTGGAAGGCGCGCTCGGCGCGGCGACCGGCGACGCGCTGATCGGACAGGGCTTTGCCGGCGAGATCGACGAGTTCCGCGTCGCCAAGGCGGCGCTGCCGCAGTCGATGTTCCAGCTTGCCGCGGCGAGCGAAGGGCAGGGCGCGCGGCTGCTGACCTTCGACACCGCCGAGCAGGTCGAGACAGGGGGCGGACACGGCTATTTCGGCATCCTGTTCAAGGCGCTGACCTGGGACGCCTGGGCGGTGATCGCGATCCTGGCGGTGATGCTGGTGCTGGCGCTGTGGGTGATGCTGTCCAAGCATCTGCTGTTCAGCCGCATCGAGCGCGCGAACGACGACTTCATCGAGGCCTATCGCAATCAGGCCAAGCGCTCGGGCGACCATACCGGTCTGCCGTCGTTCGATCCGGGCGTGGGCGCGGTCCATTCGACGCTGGGCGACCTCTATCAGGTCGGCCGTCGCGAGCTGTCGGAGCGGCTTGCCGAAGGCCGTGCCACCGGCAGCCGCTTCGCGATCCGCGCGCAGTCGATCGCGGCGATCCGATCGGCGCTCGATGCCGAGCAGGTGATCCAGGGGCAGAAGCTGCACGACCGGATGGGGCTGCTCACCAACTCGATCTCGGGCGGTCCGTTCATCGGCCTCGCCGGAACCGTGCTGGGCGTGATGATCACCTTCGCCAGCGTTGCCGCGGCGGGTGAAGTCAACATCAACGCGATCGCCCCGGGTATCGCGGCGGCGCTGCTGGCGACCGTGGCGGGCCTCGTCGTCGCGATCCCGGCGATGTTCGGCTACAACAGCCTGCTCGTCCGATCGAAGAAGATCACGGCGCGCAACCAGATCTTCGCCGACGAACTTGAAAAGCGCATCGCCGAAACGTGGCAGGACGTCCCTGCCGCGCAGGCCGCCTGAGCGAGGGGGCCTGAGCCATGGCGATCCAGATCGGCGACGAGGACAAGCCGTATAACGAGATCAACGTCACGCCGATGATCGACGTGATGCTGGTGCTCCTCATCATCTTCATCCTGCTCACCACCGCGGCGGTGCAGGGCATCAAGGTCGACCTGCCCAGCGCTTCGTCCGCGAAGCCGCTGGAGGCACAGAAATCGCGCGTGATCGCGGTGGCCGACGACGGCACCATCTCGATCGACGCGATCCCGGTTTCGCTCTCCGAGCTGGAGCGCGAGCTGCGCACCTCGATCGCCTCGACACCGGACCTGGCGGTGATCCTGCGCGGCGACCGGGCGGTGCAGTATGACAAGGTGATGCAGGTGCTCGACCTGTGTTCCAAGGTCGGCGTGCCGAGCCTGGGCATGGCTTCGACCCGTCCTCCCGGCGGGGGCAAGTGATGACGGCGCTGGCTATGCCCGGCGGCCCGGGCGGGGGGCGTCGCAAGCGCTCCCCAGTCACGCTGAGCCGCATTGCGATGGCTGGCGGGATCGCGCTTGCCGGGTTCGTGATCTGGAGCCTGTTCAGCGCCCAGATCGTCACCGAGCGGCCCAACGAGAACAAGACGACGCAGGTGATCCTGCCGCCGCCACCGCCGCCACCCCCTCCGCCGCCACAGGAAAAGGAGATCGCACCGCCCGAGCCGACGATCGCGCCGCCGCTCGACCAGCCGGTCGAGGCGCCGACGCCGCCGACGCCGGATGCGCCGAGCCAGTCCGATCCCGCGCCCGGTGACAATGCGCTGACTGCGCGCGAAGGCGCCGGCCCATCCAACTACGGCCTCGCGGCCGGGGACGGGGGCGGAACGCGGATCGGCGGCAGGCCGGGCGGTGGCGGCGGGGGCAGCGTCTTTGCGGCCTATGGCCAGATGGTGGTCGGCGACATCCGCCGCGCCGCCCAGGCCGATCGCGAGCTGAACCGCGGCCGCTACCGGATCGAGGAGATCGAGATCGCGGTCGATGCCGAAGGCCGGATCAGCCGTGTGCGGGTGCTGCGCGGCGGCGACGAACGCCGCAACGCGCGCATCACCCAATTGCTGACCGGATTCCAACTGTCACAGCGCCCGCCGGCCGGAATGCCCAGCCTGCGCGTCGCCCTGAGTGGGAGCTGAGCGCCGCGGCGCTCCAGTCCACCAAACCCATTGCTCCAAGGGGAATGATCCCATGTTTCGTGCCCATGTTCGTCACCTGAAGACATCGTTGCTCGCCTGTGCGGCCGGTGCTTCGCTTCTCGCCTCGCCCGCACTCGCGCAGCAGGTCGATTCCAACAAGCTGCTCGAGCTCATGGTCAAGAAGGGCCTGGTCTCGCGCGAAGAGGCCGATGCGATGATCGCCGAGGCGACGACCAGCGCGCCGGTGGCCCAGCCCGCCCAGCCGCCGCTTCCCGCGGGCGGCGTCGCGGCCGACGGTACCCAGACCATCCCCTATGTGCCGCAGGTGGTGCGCGACCAGATCGTTCAGCAGGTCCGCACCGAAATGACGGCACAGGCGCAGAATGAAGGCTGGGCGAAGCCCGGCGAGGTCGCCGAATGGACCAAGCGGATCACCCTGTTCGGGGATATCCGCGCGCGCGCCGACGGCATGTTGTTCGGCGAGGGCAATTCGCAGGACCTGGTCAACTGGCGCGCGATCAACGCCGGTGCCGGGCTGCAGGTCAATCAGGGCGCGCCCGGCTTTGTCCGCCCGCCCTATCTCAACACGGTGGAGAATCGCTGGGCGATGCGGCTGCGTGCGCGGCTGGGCCTGAAGGTTCGGATCGACGATTGGGTGTCGGCCGAAGTGCGAGTCGCCACCGGCAACGACACGGGTCCGGTTTCGACCAACCAGACGATCGGCCAGAATGGCGAGTTCGGCAAATATGCGCTGTGGCTCGATCGCGCCAACCTGACACTGACCCCGGTCAGGGATGTGAAGGTCAGCGTCGGGCGGTTCGGCAATCCCTTCTGGTCGAGCACGATGCAGTTCGACGAGGACGTGAATTTCGACGGCATCGCGGTCTCGGGCGAGGCCGGGTTCGGCGACAATCTGAGCGTGTTCGGCACCGCGGGCTTCTTCCCGCTGTTCAACACCGCGTTCAACTTCGGATCGAGCGGCGTCGGCACGATCTTTGGCGGCGCCTATCCAAGCCAGGACCGCTATCTCGCCGCCGGGCAGATCGGCCTCGACTTCCGTTCGGGCGACCGCTTCCGCGCGCGGATCGCCGGTGGCTATTACCGGTTCGAGAATGTGCAGGGCCAGCTTTCGAAGCCGTGCAACTTCGACCAGGACGCCTGCGACACCGACGCGATGCGACCGGCGTTCCAGCAGTTCGGCAACACCAACAAGCCGCTGCGCCACGTCATCCCCAACCCGGCGGTCGCGCCGGGCGCCAGCCCCGAGGTCCAGTATTTCGGGCTTGCCTCGAAGTTCCAGGTCGTCGGCGCGCGCGGCGAGATCGAATATGCGTTGAACGATCGCATCACGGCCCGATTCACCGGCGACTATATCCAGAATCTGGGCTTCGACCGCGCCAAGATCGCGCCGCTCGCGCTCAACAATTTCGCGCCGGTGGTCGGTACGACCGGCGGCAAATATGACGGCGGCGACAAGGGCTGGCAGGCGCAGTTCGCAGTCGGCAATCTGGGCGACGACATCCGTGTCGGCGACTGGAGCCTGCACGCCGGCTATCGCCACATCGAATCCGACGCGACGCTCGACGCCATCGCCGACAGCGATTTCGGCCTGGGCGGCACCAACATGAAGGGCTGGTTCGCCGGCGCCACCTATGGCTTCGCGAAGAACACCGCGCTCAGCGTGCGCTGGCTCTCGGCGGACGAGATCGCCGGGCCGCCGCTCTCGGTCGATCACCTGATGATCGATCTGACCACGCGGTTCTGATCGCCATGATGCCGCTCGCTTATCGTTGCGCAGGGCAGGGGGACGGCAGCTCCCCCGGCTCGCTGCGCACACCGGGGCCTTCCGGGGTGCGCAGCCGGACGGACCCGCCTCTGACCCCTTCGGGGCGGGTCCGGACGGGCGCTGCGGCGTGCGTGATACTGTGGCTTTCGGCCGTGACCGGCACCCCGGCGATGGCCGGGCAAGACGACAAGCCGCAACCTCCAGCTTCTTCGACGGCACTCTGCGTCGTCGTCGAAGTCGGTGGTACGCGGTCGGGCGATCTCGAATGTGCGGCGCAGCGCGTAGAGCAGGCGGCACGGATCGCCCGTGCGCAAGCGGATGCGATCCGCAACCTCTCGGTCGTTCGCGCGGGCTCATCCGATGTGCGGGTGGGCGTGTCCAGCCTCTCCGGCACGCGCCTGCGAATGGGCGCCAACCTCGGCGTTTCGGTTCGCCCCGCGCGCCCGGCTGCGGTCCCGGTCAACCCGATGGGCCGGCAGCCATGACCTTATTCTTCCTCGCGTGCGGCGCCTTCTGCCCGCCGCACCCTGTTTCCGCTTTCGACGCCGCCGCTTGCCGGCAGGCGCGTACCCTGGAGTCCGCACGATGATCCGCACACACCGCCCGTTCCGCAACAGCCTGCTCCTTGGCGCCTCGCTCGGCAGCCTCGTGCTGGCCGGCGCGTCGCTCGCCCAGAATTTCGGTGGGCGCGGGACGACTGCGAACCCCGCTACCGCCGCCGCTCAGGCTGCGCAGGATGCTGCAAGCCGCGACGCCGCAGCGCGCGCCGCCACGCAGCGGACCCGCGCGACGCTCGAGAATGCGGCACGGGTGCGTGCGCAGATGGATGCAGTGCAGGCGGCCGCGCGCGCGGCTGCGCTCGCGGCGAAGTCTGCGGTTCCCAACGGATTGGGCGACGGCGGGCTCAAGGTCGCCAATGGCGTTGCGCTCGATCCGAAGCTGTGGGTCGGCGCCGATGGCCCGACGCAAAGCAAAGGCGCTGACGGGCGGACCGCAGTGAGCGTCAACCAGACGCAGGACAAGGCGATCCTCAATTGGGATTCGTTCAATGTCGGGCGCGAGACCGACCTGACCTTCAACCACCATGGCAACAGCAACTGGGTGACGCTGAACCGCGTCGTCGGCAATAGCGCCGATCCGTCGCAGATCCTGGGCACGATCAAGGCCGACGGTTCGGTCTATGTCCTCAACCAGAACGGCGTGATCTTTGGCGGTGCCAGCCAGGTGAATGCGCGCAACATCGTCGCAGCGGCGGCGACGATGACCGACCAGCATTTCCGCGACTATGGCATCTACGCGCGTGTCACGCAGAGCTCGGCGAGCACGCCGCCCACGGCGATCGCCGAGAGCTTCACGGCAGCCAAGGGTGAGGTGAAGGTCGAAGCCGGCGCGCGGATCACCACGACCGCGCCCAAATCGGTGGTCGAAGGCGGCGGGTTCGTCATGCTGCTGGGCAGCAAGGTCGAGAATGCCGGATCGATCCGTACCGATCGTGGCCAGACCCTGCTCGCGGCGGGCGACAGCTTCCTGATCCGCTCGGGCTACGGCACCGACTCCAACCAGCGCTCGACGACGCGCGGTAACGAGGTGCAGGTCACCGTCGGCGACGGCAGCACGGCCGGCCTTGTCGCCAATACCGGCCTGATCGAGGCGCGACAGGGCGATATCACTCTGGCCGGTGAGCAGGTGGTGCAGGGCGGCGTCGCGGTCGCGACGACCAATGTCCATGCACGCGGCACCGTCCATCTGCTTACCAACGTGGCGGGCGCCAAGAAGAACACCAGCGTCACGCTGACCGGGAACAGCCTGACGCTGATCCTGCCCGAGCTGGACAGCAAGGATACCGCGACCAACGCCCAGCGCGACGCGCTCGCCAATCCGCCGCAGACGACGGTGAGCTGGAACCTCAATAATCAGGGCGAAGGCAATCTGCTGCTGACGATGCCCGACCGGCTCGACCGCTCGCGCGTCGAGATCATGACCGGCGGTACGGTCAATTTCGAGGCCGGGTCACAGACGATCGCGCAGGGCGGGCAGATCGCGGTGATGGCGCGCACCAAGGCGTTCGTGGGTGAAGGCGCGGTGCTCGACGTGTCGGGCGTGCGCGGCGTGGCGATGGACATGGAGTCCAACACGCTCAAGGTGAACATCCAGCCCTATGAGATGCGCGATTCCGCGGTCAACCGTGAGGTCGAGGGGCTTAAGCACAACGATGTGTGGATCGACATCCGCGACCTGATCCTGCTGCCGAGCGGCACCGGCGGGCACACTGGCGATCGCTATTACACGCCGGGCGGCCTGCTCGAGGTCGGCGGGCATCTGAGCAACGTCAAGCATTCGATCGGCGAATGGGCATCGGTCGGCGGCAGCATCGCCTTCCACAGCGGCATGGGCTTCACCAATGTCCGCCCGCCCGATGTCGGACAGGTGGTGATCCAGAAGGGCGCGATCCTCGATATCTCCGGCGGCAGCTTGGACTATGCCTCGGGTACCGTCCGTTCGACGCTGATGATGGGATCCGACGGCAAGCTCTACGCCTCGGGCCAGGCGCCGGCCGGGGTGAAGCTGATGTCGGTCGGGGCGTCGTTCATGCGCCGCCACGAGCGCTGGGGCGAGGGCTATACCGAGTTCTTCAGCACGCCTTTCTCGCGCACCGAGGTGGCACGCTGGGAAAATGGCTATACGGTCGGCCGAGACGCCGGAACGATCTCACTGTCGGTGCCGACGGTGTTGATGGAGGGCACGATCCGCGCGGACGTGGTCGTGGGCGAGCGCCAGACCACCGCGCGGCCCGACCTGCCGATCGTCGTCGATGCGCAGGGCCGGTTGCTGAACACCACCGCGACCCGGGTCGACGGATACAAGCTTCCGCAGAACGTGACCCCGCTTGCCGGTGGCCTCTATGTCGGCAACCGGCTGGAGGCGCATGTACCCAATTCGGGTATCCAGCCCTTCTCCTCCAGCGTGACGATCAGCAACGGAACCAACGTCACCAGCGGCATGACCGCCGGGACCGCGCTGACGCCTGAGTTGATCAACAACGTCCAGCTTTCGGCGGAATCGATCAATCAGGCTGGGCTCGGCGCGCTGCGGGTCAGCGGCAAGAAGCTGCTGGTCGGTGCGGATCTGTCCGTCGCCAATGGCGGCAGTGTCGCGCTTCGCGGCGAGAACATGCAGGTCTCGGGCAACATCACCGCACGCAGCGGGACCATCTCGCTCGAGGGTGTGATCGCCCAGTGCAGCACGATCTGCGACGTGATCCCGACCCCGATCAAGGTGGCGGATGGCGTGAAGATCGATGCCACCGGTCTGTGGGTGAATCTCAAGACCGGCGGGGATCGCCGCGACCTGGCGTTCATCAAGGGCGGCGACGTCTATATCGGCAGCACCCAGGGCTCGGTCCTGCTCGGCAAGAACAGCCTGATCGATGTGTCCGCCGGCGGGGCGGTGCTCGAAACAGGCGAGACGCGCGGCGCGCGTGGTGGCGATGTCGTGATCTCGACCAGCAATCTGCCGCGGCCGATCGCCAACGAGCTGGTGCTGGGCGGCGAGATCCGCTCCTACGGCTCGGGTGACTTCACCGGCGGTACGTTGCTCGTCAACAATGGCGGCCGGCCGGTGACGATCGGCGACAGCGTGTTCGCGGGCGGCAATCTGCTCGTCGCCGGGCAGCCGTTGCCGATGGACCTGCAGCTCGGTGAGTCCGTGCTGCTCAAGGCGGGCATGACCATCCCGTTCGAATATTCCTACCAGGTCACCAAGCTGCTGACCGGAGAGAAGGTCGACACCAACCTGTTCCTCGACTTCTCCGAGAAGACGCTGCTCGCCGACTGGGTCGTGCCGGACGGCGGCGAAGCCTATGACGCCGACTTCAACTGGTACGGCCCCGGGGACCAGCTGCCCGCCGGCACGTTCCTGGCGATGGCCTATATGTCGCTCACGTCGGGGCGGATCGTTCCCGACCTCAGCCCGATCTACGGCAATAACGAGGTTCCGCTCCCGACACCGATCACGCGTTTCATCCCGGCGGGGACGGCGCTCACCAACGACCTGACGCTGACGGCGGGGACCACGCTCAAGCGCGGCTGGGTGTTCGAGGTCGATCTGAAGGTCGCGGCGCCGCTGCAGCTCGATGCGGGCTTCTTCCAGAAGGGCTTCAGCGACTATACGATCCGCGCCGGCGGCGACCTGTGGGTCGGCGACAATGCGGTGATCGACGTCCTGGCGCCGACGCGGCGGATCACCGGCGATAGCCACAAGGTCGCGAGCGGCGCGTCGCTCGACACGGCGATGGATCTGTGGAACGCGCCGATGATGCGCGAGGATGCGGCGAGCGGCCGCTTCATCCAGCGCAAGGGCGCGA
Source organism: uncultured Stakelama sp. (assembly GCA_964407945.1). Classification (GTDB taxonomy): domain Bacteria; phylum Pseudomonadota; class Alphaproteobacteria; order Sphingomonadales; family Sphingomonadaceae; genus Sphingomonas. The sequence goes on along the minus strand of CAYOXO010000030.1, from coordinate 7,558 downwards.
GCCTGACGCTGGTCGCGTCGGGCATCGGCGATCCGCAGACGCGCGACGGCTACGGGCAGCCGGTTAACGATCCCCAACTCTTCGGTCAGGTCCGCGTGGGCAAGGGCGCGGTGATCCGCGTCGACGATGGCCAGTCGGTCAAGCTCAATGCGGCGGAATCGATCCTGCTTCGGGGCAAGATCGAGGCGCATGGCGGCAACGTCGAGCTGACCTCGGCATTGTTCGAAAACATGAACCGCGACAATCCGGGCGGGCAGCCGATCCGCTATGATGCGACGCGCGCGCTGTGGATCGATTCCGGTGCTGTGATCGACGTTTCGGGCCGTGCCTTCACCGCGACCGATGCGCGCGGGCTGCGCTATGCCAGCGTCTCGGCCGGCGGATCGATCCATATCGGCGGCGAGTCCCAGCTGCCTTATGGCTCGGGCCTGACCTCAGCGCGCCCGATCACCTCCGCCTATGTCGTGGTGCGCGACGGCGCGGTGCTCAACGCTTCGGGCGCGAGCGCCGAGATCGACGTTCTGACCAACGGGCTCCCGGCCCAGCGCAACAGCCAGCTGATCGCGACCGACGGCGGCAAGATCGCGCTGGATTCGCAATATGGCATCCTTGTCGATGGCGACCTGCGCGCGAAGGCGGGTGGTGCGGGCGCGCTGGGCGGCGAGTTGTCGATCCAGCTGAGCACGCCGCTGCTGCTCGACCGCGGGATCGGCACCAATCGCGAAGTGCCCGACTTCATGCGCCGTCTGCGCAGTGTGATCGTCGATGAAACCTATTCCCCCGTCCTGTCCGGCGCGATCGAGTTCGGCAAGTGCATCACCGGATGCTGGACGCCGGGGCAGACCGTCACTCAGGCGAACGCAAGCAACGAGGGCGTCGCCAATCGGGTCGGACAGGCGCGGATCGGTGCCGACCGGGTCAAGGCGGGCGGGTTCGACAGCCTGTCGCTGGCGAGCGACGACGTGGTGCTGTTCAACGGCAATGTCTCGCTCGATCTCGGGCGTAACCTGACGCTGTACGGGGCGATCGCGAACCTCAATCCCGATGGCCATATCAAGCTGTCGGCCGCCTATGTGAATTTCGCCGGCGGCGGGACGATGCCGGGCAACACCATCGTCTCGCACAACCAGGGCCAGTTGGCGCTGATGACCCGGCCGGTCGCCGGGAACGGCAGCGTCACCATCACCGGTGGTCTGGTGGACATGGCCGGCATCCGCTTTGGCGTGAACGGCACGATCGGCCTGATCGGCGGCAACCAGCTCGACTATGACTATGCGGCGTCGAAGGACATCAACATCGTCAGCCGCAGCGACATCCGCCTGACCGGCGGCGTGGTGCGGTCGATGAGCAACATCTCGCTTACCGCCGCGCAGATCTATCCGACGACGGGCGCGGTCGCGGCAATCTATGCCGGCGTCTATTCCTATCGTCTCCCCGGCAACACCGCGATCTACAGCACGCTGATGGACGGCGGCACGGTCAGCTTCCACAAGCTCGCCGGTAGCAAGGCCGCAGCCCCGCTGTCGGTCTATGGCCAGCTCACCGTCGGTGCGGACATCATCAACCAGGGTGGCGTGCTGGTCGCGCCGCTCGGCTCGATCACGCTGGGCGTCGGCGGCGACGACTATGTGCCGGGGCCGGAGAAGGGGAAGCCGGGGCAGATCGGCTGGTCGGATAGCTATGTCACGACCCGCGAGGTCAATCTGTTGCCGGGCAGCCTCACCTCGGTCAGCGGCGCGGGTCTCGCGATCCCCTATGGCGGCACCACCGACGGCCTCAGCTGGATGCTGAACGGCGTCAAGCTGGGTGACTCGACCGCGCGGCAGGGCATCACCGTGATGGGCTCGCTCCGTGCGGACGCGGGGTCGGTGCTCGATCTGTCGGGCGGCGGCATGCCGACCGGCGCGGGCTTCACCCCGGGCCGTGGCGGATCGGTCGATATCCTCAAGACCGCGCTGGCCAATGCCAACCCCGCCTATGCCGGGTTCAGCCATGCCGACAACAAGGTCTATGCGATCGTTCCCGACTATCAGGGTTCGGCCGCGCCGCGCGCGATCGACGGCCATGCGCAGCCCGAATTCGGCCAGCAGATCATCGTGCCGGAGGGCGTGCCGGGGTTGAAGGCCGGCACCTATATGCTGCTGCCCGCCGAGTTCGCTCTGATGAAGGGCGCGTATCGCGTCGAGATGGGACGCACGACGACGCCCGGTGCGGGACAGCTCACCAGGCTGCCCGACGGATCGATGGCGCTGGGCGTTCATACCGGCGTCGCCAATCTCGCCACCCGTTCGACGCAGGCGGTGGATATCATCCTGACGCCGGCGGATGTGGTGCGGACCCATTCGCAATATGTCGAGACGAGCTTCGAGAAGTTCCTGACCGACCTGCCCGATCGTGCGTTGTTCAACCGCCCGCCGCCGGTGCTGCCGCGCGACGGCAAGCAGTTCACGCTGGCGCTGCCCGCGGTAGGCGACCTCGGCGATCGTCCGCTGTTCTCGTTCAAGGGCACCGGCAAGTTCGCCGCAGCTGAAGGCGGGATCGGCGGGTCGCTGTCGGTGACACCGGGCAATTATCGCTCGGCCGGCGTGATGCCGCTCGAGATCCTCGCCGACGGCATGACCGCCAGCAAGGGCGCGGCGGGCCTCTACGCGTCCGACCTGAACGCGGTTGGCGCGAGCCTGATGATCATCGGCGGCGAGATTCAGCGCCAGGTCTTCGGCACCACGGCGATCACGGCCACGCTCCAGATTCGGGCGGGTAACGAGCAGTTCGCGCATACCGGCTTCAATGGCATCACCGTGCGTGGAGGCGCAACCCTCTCAGGCGCGCAGATCATGCTGGTGTCCGATGGCCGTTCCGACATCACCGTCGAAGCGGGCGCGACGCTTTCCACCATCGGCAAGGGCAAGCCGGCGTTCGACATGAACAGCGGCTATCAGATCGTCAGCAATCGCGCGGCGATGCTGGCGGTTTCGAATGGCCTGCTGGAGCTTCAGGCGCCGTCGGGGGCGGGCACCACCGGCGTGATCACCGTGCAGGACGGCGCGGGCCTCTATTCGGAAGGCACGCTGGCTTTCTCCAGCATCGGTCAGGTGCGTCTGGGCGAGCAGGTTCGCTATGGCGCACGCTACCTCTCGCTCTCGACCGGCAGCGTCAACATCGGCACCAGCCAGTCGCTCGCGGAAGCGGGGCAGGCGGGGATCCTGCCGAGCGGTATCCAGCTCAACCAGAGTGTGCTCGAGCGGTTGATGCGGGGCGATACCAGCACCGGCGCGCCCGCGCTGGAGCGGCTGATCCTGACCGCCAATGATTCGGTCAATTTCTATGGGACCGTCAACCTCGACACGCGGGGCAGCGCGGGCGGGTCGGCGCTTCAACTCGTCCTCAACACCCCGGCGCTCTACGGCCATGGCAGCGCGAACGACGTGGCCACGATCAGCGCGGCGACATTGGTGTGGAACGGCGTCTATGGCTCGAGCGGGCCGAGCTGGAATTCGGTCGTCGCAGAAGGCAACCCAGGTGCGCCGATCGCAAAGGGACCGGGCACGGGCCACGGCACGCTGAACCTTGTCGCCGACCGGATCGTACTGGGCTATCAGGACGGCGTGTCGGGCATCCCGACGCTCAACATGAACCGTCTCGCGCTGGGCTTCTCGACGGTCAACTTGACCGCCGCGCATCGGATCGAGACCAACGATCGCGGGACGATCGCGGCCTATGAATCGCAGGCGGTCTCTGGAAAGCCGGGGATCGGCGGCACGCTCAACATCACCACGCCGCTGCTGACCGCCAAGGGCGGGTCGAATGTCGGCTTCGTCGCGGGCGGCGCGATCAAGCTTTCCGCGCCGCAGGGCTGGACCGCCCCGGCGAAGCGGCCCGAGGTGCCGATCGGCGGCGAAATCGCCTTTACCGGCAGCACGATTTCCCTCGACACGCTCGTCGCACTGCCGAGCGGCCGCCTCAAGCTGACCGCGCGCGATGGCGACATCACGCTGGGCGACCGTGCGAAGATCGACATGGCCGGTATGGCGACCAAGTTCTTCGACGAGACGCGCTACAGCTGGGGCGGCGATGTCGAGCTGGAAAGCGCGACCGGCAATGTGCTGATGGCTAAGGGTGCGCTGATCGACCTCAGCGCCGACTACAACCATGCCGGGCTGCTCAAGGTCACTGCGCTCAAGGGGCTGGTGACGCTCGACGGCGCGATTTCGGGCAAGGCGCGCAATGGCGAGCAGGCGCCGAACCCCGAGCTGCGCAATGGCGGCATCGATATCCGCGCCGGCCAGATCGCCGGCTTCGCAGCGCTCAACGCGCGGCTCAATGATGGCGGCGTCACCCATTCGCGCAGCTTCCTGGTCAAGACCGGGGACCTGGTGATCGGCGACGAGGTCAAGGCGCGGAACATCAGCATCACCGCCGATGGCGGCAATTTGACCGTCACCGGCCGCATCGACGCGAGCGGTGCGAAACCGGGATCGATCCGCCTGTCGGCGAAGAACGATCTGGTGCTGACCGGCAGCGCGGTGCTGGATGCCCGCGGCACCGTGCTACAGGTCGACGCCTATGGCGCACCGGTCGAGGCATCGAACCGTGCGACGGTGGAACTGACCAGCGCCGGCGGCACGCTGACCCTGCAGCAGGGCGCAACGATCGACCTGTCCTCGCCCGATGGCGTCGGCCGTGGAAGGATCGAACTGAACGCGCGCCGCGTGGGTGGCAATGACGTCGCGATCGCAGCGGAAGGCACGTTGAAGATCCGCGGCGCCGACAGCTTGTCGGTCAATGCCTTCCGCGGCTATCAGCCTGTGGGCGGGATCATCAACCAGGCGCTGCTCGACGATATCCACCGCGACAGCGATGCGTTCATCAACGCGGCGCTCGGCAATGGTACACTGCTGAACCGCCTCGCCGGCCTGCGCGCCTATGACGATGCCTTCCATCTGCGCCCCGGCGTCGAGCTCGTCAGTGCTCCGGGGGGCGACCTGCGCGTGTCGGGCGACCTCAATCTCGCCGGCTATCGCTATGCCAGCCTGAACGCCAGGAACCAGCGTGCGAGCAACTATGCCGATCCGCGTGGCGACGGCTATGGCTCGGGCGAGGCGGGCGCGCTGCTGATCCGCGCGGCGGGCGATCTCGACATCAACGGATCGATTACCGACGGCTTCGGTGTGCCGGCGCGCACGCCGGACGATAATGGCTGGGTACTTTACCCCGGCAGGCAGGGCGTGACCGAAGCGTGGATCCAGGACTATCGCCTGCCCGCAAGCGCGTCGCTGGGTGTCGGGACGCGGTTCCCGGGGACGATCGCGCTCGGCTACGACATTCCGGTCAACGGCTTCACCGCCGAGGCGAATACCGCGCTCGGGACCGAGACGCGGCTGGCATCGGCCTTCGTCTTCGGCCGGGAATGGGTGGCGCGTGCCGATATCCGGCTGCCCGACGGCAGCGTGATCTCGCGCGGCGCGATCATCCCCGCCGACACGCAGCTGCCTGCGGGCACGGTGCTGGGTGAGGGTAGCGTGATGCCCGGATCGGTCAGCCTGCGCGCGATGACCTGGCCCAAGGGGGTCAAGCTTCCCGCATCGATGACGCTGTCGTCATCGGTTCGGCTCGAGGCCGGCGACGTCATTCCGCGCGACGTCAGCCTGATGTCGGCGGCGATCACCGGCCTGCTCACCGCGCCGGTCACGCTGCCGTCGACGATGGAGTTGCTCGGCGGCGCGTCGGGCACGGCAACCTCCTTCCCCGGTGGGCCGAACTCAAGCTTCGTCCTCGGCTTCGGGATCGTCGTGCGGCATGGCACTCAGATCCGCCGGGGTGTGGCGATCCCGTTCGGGTTCGAGACCACTACCCAGGTTCCGCAAACCGGATGGACGGCCACTGCGCCGATCTGGGCCAGCAAGGCCGCCTTCGAATCCGGCGCGGCGCCGGTGGTTCAGGCCGGCGCGGTCGTGCGGACCGGGCTGCCGCAGGGCAGCTGGTTCGGCGCCGGTTCGACGATGCCGGCCAATTACTGGATCACGATGACCAAGGTGCCCGCCGGCACGCGGCTGAACGTCTTCAACGTCGCCAGCGTCTATCTGGCGCAGCCACTGACCCTGCCCGCAGGGACGGTGCTGGGCGCCGGGGTCGACGTGCAGATCGCCGGAACCCCGCGCGAGCCGATGCGGCCGGCGCAGGCGGACGGAACGCAGGGGCGCATCTGGGCGACCGCGCCGATGCTCAAGCAGGGTTCGCAATCCTGGTCGATGCGCTTTGCCGCGGGCGCGGACATCGAGTCCGCCGATGGCCGTGCGCTGCGTGCCGCCAGCGACTTGGCCGCGTCGGGCAAGCGAGGCGACCTCAGCCTGTCGGATCGCCACTATCTCAACCCGCAGCTGACCGTGGGCGACGGCTTCACCACCGACTGGCTGGACCGGATGCGGGCGGTGCAGGTGTTCAGCGTCGTGCGCACCGGCACCGGCTCTCTCGACCTGCTCGCGGGCGGCTCCTACCAGCAATATTCGCTGTTCGGGGTCTACACCGCCGGCACACCGTCGGACACGATCGGTGGTACCACGCCGGACGGCAACAATGTCTATGACCAGCCGCGCGGAATCCTTGCGGGCGGGCGCAATCTCACCAACCCATGGATCGGCACCAATTTCGACGGCTATGCCGACAGCATCCGCGACTATCGCGCCTGGTATCCCGAGCATGGCGGCGACCTGATGCTTGCGGCGCAGGGCAATCTGGTCGGGTTCCAGACCGGACGCGACATGGCCTGGCTGCGTCCGGGCAGCGGATCGATCTCGAACTGGTTGTGGCGCCAGGGCGGCTATGGCGTGTCGGAAGGCGGCGCGTCACGGCTCGGCCAGGATATTCCGACAGCGTGGTGGATTCATTTCGGCGGCTACATCCCCAATAACGCGCAGAGCTACAACGACTCGCTCATCAGCCATAACGCGCCGCTGCTGGTCGGCTTCATGGGCATCGGTACGCTGGGTGGCGGTAACCTGACCGTTTCGGCGGGGGGCGATGCCGGCACCCTTGGCAATTTCGGTCAGGTACTCGGCGAGAGTTCGGGCGACAATATGCGCGGACGGATGTCGAGCACCGGCCTCAACTTCGCCGTGGCGGGCACGGGTCGCGTGACCGATGTGACCCGTGTTGCGGGCTTCGTGACGGGCGGCAAGGTCGTACAGACCGGCGGTGGCGACATGACGATCCGCATCGGCGGTGCGCTCAATCCGGTGACCCCGGGGTCGACCGACAGCGATCTGGGCGGCACGCTGCTCAATCTGCGCGGCAATATCGACTTGCTGGCGCGATCGATCGGCTGGGTCACGCTCGCGCCGGGCGATACGACGGTGAACCTTGCCACGCGCGGCAACCTGGTCCTGTCGGGCGTGGCCGATCCGGGCCTCGACCTGTGGGGAGGGCGCCGCAAGAGCGGCCTCCTCGAAAAGGTCGCACGCAAGAAGGTGAGAGTGCTCGGCCCCGACGAGGCGTAAGCGGGGGGGTAGCTGGACCGGAGGTTCAGCGGACCCCTCGGGTTCTCGAGCGAAGCGGGGGGGTC
>CAYOXO010000029.1:0-37872 GCA_964407945.1 uncultured Stakelama sp. | reverse complement strand
CTGCTGGTGCATCACGACCTGATCCTGAAACCCTGGATGGAGTAATGGCGATGGCGGACCTACGTCTTCCGCGGCTTCCCGACCGCACCCCGGTGAAGATCAGCATCCAGGTGCCCCCGCACCTCTTCGCCGATCTCACGCGATACGCAGCGCTCTACAAGGAGGCCTATAGCCAGGAAGAGGCCGTCGCCGACCTGATCCCGTCCATGCTGACCGCCTTCCTCGACAGCGACCGGGCCTTCGCGAAAGCCCGGTCGGGTGGGAAGTGACCGCCATGGGCACCGCCAGCCTGGATGAGAGATACCCCGCAAACGGGTCGATCGAGCCGATCAGCGTTCGCATCCCCACCGCCGTTGCCATGACCGGGCTGAGCCGATCGAGGATCTACGAGCTGATCGCTTGTGGCGAAATCCAGATCGCGAAGGACCGACGGAGCACGCTGATCATCGTCGCCAGTTTGCGGGAGACGGTGCGGCGGAGGATCGTAGACCGAGATTTGCCGACCGGGTAGCGGCCTCGGTCCGTCGCGTTCCCATAGGCAGGCGGCGAGACACTCGTTCCATTTGTTCTTGTTTTGTGCCATTTCTTCGGCATGGAACGATTCGCCCCAGAGCCCTCGCGTGCCGCCATCTCATCCGCCATCCTTGCCGCGCCAGGATGGGCGCGCGTCGGGATCACGATGCCGAATGATCGATTGCGTGCGGAGGCTGCGGAGGAGTTGGCGCGCGCGATCGTCGATCGGCTACATCACACTGAGCCCAGCCTGGATATGGACCAGTTGACGCTGCCAATCTGACCGCTTTCGGCTTCGAACTTCGGTTCTCGGTCGATCGCCAGAAGCTGCCGCGCCGAGCTGGGCTAGACGGCTCCGTTTATTGGCCCGGCTTAACCTGCATGGCCTTGCCACTTCACCGGTATCCGCAGGTAAGTCACGCCGTTTGCCTCCGCCTCGTGGAACCGTCCCGCGCGAATGTTGACCTGAATCGAGGGTAGCAGCAGCTTCGGCACCGCAAGTCCGGCATCGCGTTGCTCACGCATCGCGACGAACGCATCCTCGGTCACGCCATCGTGCACATGGACACTGGCCATGCGCTGTTCTCGCACCGTGGTCTCCCAGCAATACTCGTCCCGGCCTGGCGCCTTGTAGTCGTGGCACATGAACAAGTGTGTGTCGTCGGGCAACGACAGCAGGCGCTGAATGGACCGGTACAACGTGCGCGCATCGCCACCGGGGAAGTCGGCCCGCGCTGTGCCATAGTCGGGCATGAACAGCGTGTCGCCGACGAAGGCCGTGTCGCCGATCCGATAAGCGATGTCCGCCGGCGTGTGCCCCGGAACATGCAGCACTTCCACCTCCAGCGCGCCGATCGCGAAACGATCGCCGTCCTCGAACAGCCGATCGAAATCGGAGCCGTCGGTCTTCAGATCGGTCATGGCGAAAACCGGGCGGAAGATGCGCTGCACGTCGCGAATATGCGTGCCGATGCCGATCCATGCATCGGTGTGAGCCTTGATGAACGGAGCGGCTGACAGATGGTCGGCGTGCGCGTGCGTCTCCAGCACCATCTCGACGCGCCAATCCTGATCGCTTGCGAACGCAAGGATGCGTTCCGCCGAGCGCGTGTCAGCAACACCACTGGCCAGATCGAAGTCGAGCACCGGGTCGATGATGGCGGCGGTGCGAGTGGTGGGGTCACCGACGAGGTAGCTGATCGTGTTCGTCGGCTCGTCGAAAAAAGCCTCAATATGGGGCCGGGTCATAATCGTCCTCCGTTTGGCTTGACTATATATTAGCATATACTAAATTAGCAATACCTAACGGAGTAACGATGATGCTCAAGCCGCCCATGGACTTGGCGACGTTCGAGGCGAAGGCCGGGCAGGTTGCCGACACACTGAAGGCGATCGGCAATGCCCGCCGACTGATGCTGCTTTGCAAGCTCGTCGAGCATGGCGAGGTGACGGTGCGCGACCTCGCCAGCGATGTCGGCTTGTCGCAGTCGGCCTGCTCGCAGCATCTCGCAAAGATGCGCGACGAGGGGCTCATCGCTTTCCGGCGCGACAGCCAGACGCTTTGGTATCGGATCGCCGATCCGCGCGTCGAGACGCTGCTCACCACACTTTACCAGCTCTTCTGCAAGGATTGATGACATGGAGACCCTGTCCCCGACTGCGGCGCGTGCGGCGATCGAGACCGGCGCACGCTTGGTCGATAGCCGCGACGCCGACGAACATGCGCGCGCGCGCATCCCCGGCGCGCTCAACCTGCCGCTCGCGCGGATCAGCGACCTGGCGGCCGACGGCCGCCCTGTCATATTTCATTGCCGTTCTGGCATGCGGACGGCAGCCAACGCGGCGCAGCTTCAGGCGGCCGCCGCCGGTGCGCCCGCCTACCTTCTCGAAGGGGGGATCGATAACTGGCGGCGCGCCGGCTTCGCGACCGTCGCCGATCGCAGACAGCCGCTGGAGATCATGCGGCAGGTGCAGATCACCGCTGGCGCTCTGGTGCTCGCTGGCGTCCTGCTCGGGTGGTTGGTTGCACCGGGATTCTTCGGGCTGTCCGCCTTCGTCGGCGTGGGGCTGATGTTCGCCGGTACTACGGGCTGGTGTGGCATGGCGAACCTGCTTCGCGTCATGCCCTGGAATCGGCGCGCGGCCGCCTGAGGCACCGATGGGCGCCCTCTCGATCGTTGCGGCGCTGGCATCGGGCGGACTGGTCGGCCTCGTGCTCGGCCTTGTCGGCGGCGGCGGATCTATCCTCGCGGTGCCGCTCCTGGTCTACGTGGTCGGCATCGGTTCGGCACACGCAGCGATCGGCACGGCCGCCGTCGCGGTGACGGCGAACGCGCTTGCCAGCCTAGCAGGACACGCCCGCGCCGGCCGGGTGAAGTGGCGTTGCGCCGCCGTGTTCGCCGCATCCGGGATGATCGGTGCGGCACTCGGCGCCGAACTGGGCAAGGCAATCGACGGCGAGCGGTTGCTCTCGCTCTTTGGGCTGCTGATGGTCGGCGTGGGCCTGTCGATGCTCCGCAGGCGGAGAGCCGCCGAGGTGCCTGACGTGCGCCTCACGCGCGAAAGCGCCGCAACACTCCTGCCGCGACTCGTGCCGATCGGGCTCACCGTAGGGCTCGCCGCCGGCTTCTTTGGGATCGGAGGCGGTTTTCTGATCGTGCCGGGACTGATGCTCGCGACAGCGATGCCTTTGCCCTACGCCATCGGCACGTCGCTGGTCGTCGTCAGTGCGCTTGGCCTGACGACCGCCACTTCCTATGCCGCATCCGGGCTGGTCGACTGGACGGTGACCGCGCTGCTGGTGGCCGGCGGCGTGGGCGGAACGATCTTCGGCATCTGGCTGGGGCGTTTGTTCGCCGCCCGCAAGGGTGTCCTTGAAAAGGGATTCGCGGGCGTCGTTGTTGCGGTCGGTGCCTACGTCGTCCTGTCCACCCTTTGAGCTTCAGACGACTCACGGGTCAGAGAGCCGTGCTCATCCGACTTCAGGCGATGTGATCTCGCAATCGATTCCGACGCAATCCCCCGGCGTCCCGGAATCTATTTGAGAGAAATATGAGAGAAATCGCCTGAAAATCGGCGTAAATTTCCGCTAAGTCTTTGAAAAGACTTGGTGACCCCTACGGGAATCGAACCCGTGTTTCAGCCGTGAAAGGGCCGCGTCCTAACCGCTAGACGAAGGGGCCATGAAGGCGAGGGCGCGCACTAGGCAACGCGCGCGGCCGGGTCAAGTGGCATTCCGCCTGTAATCGCATACTAATCTGCCCAGGCGGCGTCCTCGATGTGGATTTCCGCCGCAGGCCTCGCCCCCCAATCGTCGATTTTGGCGCGGCCGGCGATCCACAACCGGCGGTCGCGCGGGGCGCCGAGTAGCGCCAGGCCGAGCGGTGTGTCGGCGGCGCGGAAGGCGACGCACTTGATGCTGCGCCCGTCCTCTCCGGCAACGATGGCGCGGACATGGCCGTTGCCAACGACGTCGCACTTGATGATGCGGACCGGGCCGGCGGCGACGCGCGGAGCTGGCCAGCCCATGCCATAAGGGCCGCCCGCTTCCATCGCATCGACAAGCGCGGGATTGACCCCGCCGGGCGCAAGCACCGCGTCGAGCAGCAGCGCGCGTTCCCCGGCGGCACGCGCGACATTCTCGGCGAGCTTGGCTTCAAGAAAGGCGGTGAACGCGGCGATTTGTCCTTCGGCGACGGTGACGCCCGCCGCCATCGCGTGCCCGCCGCCTGCGATCAGCAGCCCGGCTTCCTTCGCGGCCAGAATCGCCGCGCCGAGATCGACTCCGGCGATCGAGCGGCCCGAGCCCTTGCCGATGCCGTCGTCACCGATCGCGATAACGATGGCGGGGCGACCGAGCTTTTCCTTGAGGCGGCCCGCGACGATCCCGATCACGCCCGGATGCCAGCCGCGCGCCGCGACCACCGCGACTGCGCCGTTCACCTCGATCGCTTCAGCCGACTGCTGGACTTCGGCCTCGATCGCGCGGCGTTCCTCATTGAGGCGATTGAGTTCCTCCGCGATCCCGCGCGCCTCGTCGGCATCCTGCGTGGTCAGGAGTCGCACGCCGAGGTCCGACTTGCCGACGCGTCCGCCCGCGTTGATCCGCGGCCCGAGCGCGAAGCCGAGATCGGTCGTGGTCGGCGCGCGGGTGAGGCGGCTTGCTTCGATCAGCGCGTTCATGCCGATGTTACGGCGCTGGGCCATCACCTTGAGGCCCTGTGCAACGAACGCGCGATTCAGTCCCTTGAGTGCGGCGACATCTGCCACCGTGCCTAATGCAACAATGTCGAGCAGGTCGAGTAGCTTGGGTTCGGCCCGGTCGGCGAAGAAACCACGCCCGCGCAGCACGCGGACCAGCGCCGCGCCGAGCAGCCAGGCCACGCCCACCGCGGCGAGGTGTCCGTGGAGGCGGCCTTCCTCTTCGTCGAGCCGGTTGGGGTTCACAAGCGCCAGCGCAACCGGCAATTGTGACACGCATTTGTGGTGATCGACCACGATGACTTCGGCGCCTGCCTCCTTCGCTTCAGCCAGTGCGTCGAACGCCATTGCGCCACAATCGACGGTGACGATCAGGTCGGCGCCTTGACGTTTCAGCCGCACCAATGCCTCGCCCGACGGGCCATATCCCTCCATCAACCGGTCGGGGATATAGGCGCGGGAATCGAGGCCCAGGTCGCGCAACAGCCGGATCAGCAAGGCTGCAGAGGTCGCGCCATCGACGTCATAGTCGCCAAAGATCGTCACCGACTCGCCGCGCTGCACGGCATCGGCGAGCCGTTCCGCGGCTCGGTCCATGTCGCGGAAGATGGACGGATCGGGCATGAAGGCGCGGATGCTGGGATTGCGGTGCGCCTCCAGTTCGTCGCGCGCACAGCCTCGTGTCAGCAACAGCTGAGTCACCAGATCGTCGGGGGCAAAGCCGGGATCACGCGTGTCCGCCTCAAGTCCGCGCCAGCGCCAGGGTTGGCCGAGGATCGAGCTGTGGACGTTGAGCACGGGATTCATCGCGCTGCCTTAGCGTGGATCGGCGGAGAGGGGAATCGCCGGCTCAGTCCTCGAGGATGCGGCTATGCGTCCGTGTGTCGCGCATTCGCAGATAGACTATGAGTGAGATACCGATCATGCCCGTGACATACCAATAGAAGCCGCGCTCCCATCCTGCGTCCTTGAACCACAGCGCGACATACTCCGCCGTACCGCCGAAGATCGCGTTGGCGAGCGCATAGGGCAGGGCAACGCCGAGCGTGCGGATATGCGCCGGGAACAGTTCGGCCTTCACCACTGCGTTGATCGACGTGTAGCCGGTGACGATCACCAGCGCGCCGAGCATCAGCGCGAACGCTACCCAGGCACTGCTCACATTCTCCAGCGCAGTGAAGATGGGGTAGGTGCAGAGCACGCCCAGCACCCCGAATCCTACCATGAGGGGTTTGCGGCCGATGCGATCGGATAGTGCACCGGCAAGCGGTTGGAGGCACATGAAGACGAACAGCGCCGCCGCGTTGATCTCAGACGCGGTTTCGCGGTCGAAGCCCGACGTGTTGACCAGGAACTTCTGCAGGTAGATCGAATAGGCATAGAAGGCGAGCGTCCCGCCCGCCGTGAGCGCCATCACCAGCAGGAATTCGCCGGGATGCTCGCGCAGCAGCGCCAGCGCGCCGGTCTTGCGCCCTTCGGCCCTGGCATTCTGGAAGCTCTCGGTCTCCGAAAGCCCGCGCCGCAGCCAGAACACGATCACCGCCAGCGCCCCGCCGATGAAGAAGGGGATGCGCCAACCCCAGCTCTCCAGCGCCGCCTCGCTCATCGTCGCCTGCAGAACCAGCAGCACGCTGAGCGCGATGAGCTGGCCCGAGATCAGCGTGACGTACTGGAAGCTGGAGAAGAAGCCGCGGTTCTTCTTCCCGGCCATCTCCGACAGATAGGTCGCGCTGGCGCCATATTCACCGCCGATCGACAGTCCCTGCATCAATCGCGCGAACACGAGCAGGGCGGGGGCGAGCGCGCCGATCGTCTCATAGCCCGGCGTGACCGCGATCAGCAGCGACCCCGCGCACATCAGCGATACCGACAGCGTCAGCCCTGCCTTGCGGCCATATTTGTCGGCATAGACCCCCATCAGCCAGCCGCCGATCGGCCGCATCAGAAAGCCGACCGCGAACACCGCGGCGGTGTTCAGCAACTGGGTGGTCTGGTCGCCCTTGGGAAAGAAGTGCGGCGCGAAATAGAGAGTGAACGCGGCATAGGCATACCAGTCATACCATTCGACCAGATTGCCCGCCGACCCGCCGAAGATCGACTTGAGGCGCTGACGGGTATGCAGGGTTTCGCTGGTAGCCGTCGTCATTCTGTCCCCTCGTAACCGTCACCCCGGCCCTGTGCCGGGGTCCACGGCTCCCCGAGGACTGGCCTGAAGCCTCGTATCCCCTGCTTGCCTCCCGGTGGACCCCGGCACAAGGCCGGGGTGACGGAAAAGCGGCGGGACGGGTGTGCGCGTCAGAACGACCCCGGCACTTCGCGCTGCGGGGTGGTCGGCCGGCTGGGCGTCAGCAACTCCATCGGCGCCTCGACCTGCTCGCGTGCCGCTTGCGGACTGAGTCCAGGGGCACTTGCCGACGCGCTGGCGCTGATCGCCGTGCAGGTCCGCCCCGCGAGGAAGTCGAGCGCCGCACGGGTCGATGCCTCGGCCGGGTCGCCCATCTGGCGGCTGAGATCGTCGCTCGCGCGGCAGGTCGCGCCCATGAAGCCGGCAAGGCCGTCATAATAGGCGCCCTGATGATTCGCGTTCTCCAGCGCGAAGGCGATGACCCGTAGCCGATCGTCGCACGCCGCCTGGTCGATCGCGATCTGGCCTACCGGCTTGCCATAGGTGTTGGTGCCGACCAGCGCCGAACGGTTGCCGAGATAGGGGATGAAGGTGTTCATCACCAATTCGCTTGCCGAGGCGGATCCGCCGGTGCCGATGAACGCGATTCGCGTCGGCGCGATGGATTGCGGCTGGGGCGCGAAATAGACCGTCTTGTTCTCTGAGGATTTGGACGGGCGGTACGAGACATAGTTGGAGACGGTCGATGTCGTCCGGTCCGCGCCCAGCAGGTTGTTGATGAGATCCGCGATCGAAATCAGCCCGCCGCCATTGTAGCGCAGGTCGATGATGATTTCGGTGACGCCCTGGGCCCTGAACGTGGCGAAGGCGTTGCGCAACGGGGTCTCCGCCGTGTTGATGAAGGTGCGCAGGTTGATGTAGCCGACCTTCTTCCCGCCATCGTCGATCACCTTGGCGCCATAGCGCGTCGAGACCGGCGCCAGGCTGTAATCGGCCATCGCGACGCTGACGTTGCGTGTGCCCGCGGTGTCGCGGATCTGGAAGGTCCGGGTGGTGCCGACGGCCGAAGTGCCCAGTGCGTTGTTGAGGCCCGCGGAGCCCTCGCTCGCAAGGATGGAAGCGACGGTGCGCAGGCTGGAGGCGCTGGTGCCGATCGCGACGATCTCGGCCCCGCGATCGATCCCCGCGGCCAGCGCAGGCGCACCCTCGAACGATTCGGTGATGACCAGTCGATTCGATCCGTCGAGCGCGAGGCGGAAGCCGTAACCGGCGCTCGATCCCGAATTATAATAGGCGTTCTCCTCGGCGATCGAGGTGATGTAGGTGAAAAAGCGGTCCTTGCGCTGCGCCCGCGCGTTGGCGGTCAGGGCGTCGATATAGTCCTGGACCGTCGAATACGCCGCCGGATTCAGGTTCGTGGGGAGCGTTTCGGGGAACAGATACCATTCGTTCATCCGCGCAGCGACCCAGTCCTGCCGCGACCGGAGCGAGCAGGTGCCGGTGGACGGTGTGGGTGTGACGCCGCTCGACCCGCCACCTCCCCCGCCGCCGACAGTCCCACTCCCACCGCCGCCGCAAGCGGACAACAAAGCGAGGATTGCGGTCATTGCCGTCGCGCGGCGAGCTACACGGGTGGATACGCGCATCATTTCAGCGGCTAACCCCAATTCTGCATCACCCTCAGCCCCCGCTGACGACGATATGCCACAATAACAGGGCGATCATCTCTACCCGATGGGAAAAGGCAAGCGTGAACCGGGCTTGCGCCCTTGTGTTTCGGGGGGCTCCCTGCTAGTGGCGCGTCCCAACGCCCGGGGTGAATGCCCCGGCGAACCCATTTCTATTGAATATGATTCGGAGTTGAGACCGGCTTATGCAGATCATCGTTCGCGACAATAACGTCGACCAGGCGCTGCGGGCGCTCAAGAAGAAGCTGCAGCGTGAAGGCGTTTATCGTGAGATGAAGCTGCGCCGTCACTATGAGAAGCCGAGCGAAAAGCGTGCTCGTGAGCGTGCCGCTGCGGTTCGCCGCGCGCGCAAGCTGGAGCGCAAGCGCATGGAGCGTGACGGCGCCCGTTAAGGTTGCCGTGGCGCCATCCAGCGGGTGGCGCGACTCTACTTGTGACTTTTCAGCCGCATTGCGCGGCAATCCGGGATAGCTGATCCATGTCGTCCGTCACCGCCGTGCCGATTCCGCCGACCAAGCGCAGCTATCTCGTCTGGCTTTGGGTCGGTGTTGCCGCCGCGGTGGCGATTGCGGTGGCGTTGGCATGGTTCGGCACCAACACGGCGCCGATTCGCGGTGCGCTGCCGAACGACAAGTTCCTGGCGGCGAACAAGACCCAGTCGGGCGTGATCGAAACCGCATCGGGCCTTCAGTATGAAGTCCTGAAGGAAGGCACGGGCGGCAGCCCGACCGATGGCGACATCACGCTGTCGATGTACAAGGGCACGTTGCGCGACGGCACGCAGTTCGACGCGAGCCAGCAGCCGACCCCGCTGCCTGTCACCGGCATGATCCCCGGTTTTTCCGAAGCGCTCAAGCTGATGAAGAAGGGCGGCAAGTACCGCCTGTGGATCAAGCCCGAGCTGGGCTATGGCGCCGAGGCGCGCAAGGACCAGCAGGGCAAGGACGTGATCCCCGCCAATTCGCTGCTGGTGTTCGAGGTCGAGCTGTTCGAGTTCATGCCCCAGGCGCAGTTCATGCAGATGATGCAGCAACAGCAGCAGATGGGTGGCGGCATGCCGGGTGGCCCGCCTCCGGGCGCCGAGCAGCCGGGGCGCTGAGCTTCAGCTAAGCTCTGTGGCGCTCAGGGCGGCGCCATCCTACTTACTGCGGATATTCCCCGAATTCCGGTCGCTTCTTGCCGAAGCGATCCCTGCGGGTCGTCGGTCGCCTGCCACGTCCGAACGACTTTCGCACGACCGATGCGGTATCCGGGCGATAGTCGCGATCCGCGTGCCTGGAATGGGGCCTGAGGGCCCGCTCTTGCGCGCGAGGGTACAAAGCTGGCGGAGAGCCGCGATGATCGAATTCGGCCGAGCACCGGTACAATGCGCATATTGCGGGCCGTCCCATGCGCTCGTGCGGGACTCTGCGAGTCCGTCGAGCATGCTGAGCTGCGACGATTGTGCCCGGCCGATCGGTACGGTTGGCGAATTGCTGGAGCCGCGGATGCCCCCAGTTTCCATCGATAATCGGACGCTCGAGCCCGCTGGATTCTGAATTCGAGCGTGCAGGGGCCGCGGCAATTGCTTGCCGGCGCTTACCGGGGAGGCAAAGCTGCGAACACAGGTTGCATGAGCGCCGACCGGTGAACGAAAGACTCCGCTCCGCCCGATGGCCCGGTGCTGTGTCGCCTCAGCCCGCGGCTGCGCGGACCTTCGCTTCCGACACCAGATCGACCAGATTCGAGTTCGGCTGATATTCGGGAACGATCGTGCGGATCGTCGCGCGTGCGGCGGCGGCGTCGCCGGCGTCCAGCGCGGCGGACAGCGACGCGAAATGGCCGCCCAGCTCGCGCCAGGGCAGGAAGTGTTCGTGCGAGCGCATGATTCGCGGATGGCTCGACGGAATCGGATCGTTGCCGATCAGGAGCTCTTCATACAGCTTCTCGCCCGGCCTCAGGCCGACGATATCGATCGCGATGTCGCCGTCCGGAGTCTCCTCGTCGCGGACGGTCAGTCCCGAGAGTTCGATCATGTTGCGAGCCAGATCGATGATCCGCACCGGCTCGCCCATGTCGAGGACGAAGACATCGCCGCCGGTGCCCATGGCGCCGGCCTGCAGCACCAGCTGTGCGGCTTCGGGGATCGTCATGAAATAGCGGGTGATGTCGGCATGCGTGATCGTGATCGGCCCGCCCGAGGAGATCTGATCTCGAAACAGCGGCACAACCGAACCGCTCGAGCCCAGCACATTGCCGAATCGAACCATCGAGAAACAGGTGTGGCCGCCCTCTTCGTGCATTGCCTGCAGCACCATTTCCGCCAGCCGCTTGCTCGTCCCCATGATGTTGGTCGGTCGCACGGCCTTATCCGTGCTGATCAGGACGAAGTTGGCGGTGCGGTACTCCCGCGCTAGCCGGGCGGTCGTGAGCGTCCCGTAGACATTGTTGCGGATGCCCTCGACCGCATTGTGCTCGACCAGCGGCACATGCTTGTAGGCCGCGGCATGATAGATCGTGTCGGGCAGCCAGGTGGAGATGATCTCCTCCATCCGCCGCGCATCGGATACGGACGCCAGCAGCGGCAGAAGGCCGATATCGTCCGCCTCTTCGACATTCTCGCTATCGGCGACGACGCGCGAGAGTTCCTTGTGGATCGCATAGAGGTTGAACTCGCTGAGATCGACGAGCAGCAGGAGCGCGGGGCTCTGGCGGATGATCTGCCGGCAAAGCTCGCTGCCGATCGACCCGCCTGCGCCCGTCACCATCACGACCTTGCCGGTGATGTTGGTGCGGAGCAGATGTTCGTCGGGCGGAATCGGCGAGCGGCCGAGCAGGTCTTCGATCTCGAGATCCTTGAGGTCGCTCACGGACACCGCGCCGCGCGCAATGTCGAGCACGCTGGGAAGCGTGCGCACATGCACGCCAAGGTCGCGCAGCTGAGTGACGATCTCCGCCCGCCGCGAGCGTGTGGAAGAGGGAATGGCCAGCAGGATGTCGGTCACTCTCAGCCTGACCGCTTCACGCTCCACCGCGTCGGGAGAGAGGATCGGCACGCCGAACATGGTCGATCGCCAAAGCGCGGCATCATCGTCGATGAAGCCGACCAGGCGCATTTCGCTGGAGCCGTTCAGCGCGCTGGCGAGCTCGCGCCCCGCGACGCCTGCGCCATAGATCAGCACGCGCGGTTTGTCGGATGCGCGCCAGAGCCGAGTATAGCTCTCACCGAACATCGTCCGTGCCAGCGTGCGGGAGGCGCTGATGAGCAACAGCAGCAGGATCGGTTGAATGATGCCGATGGTGCGGGGCGTGCCGTCGATCCCGATCACCGTATAGATCAGCATGAAGGGCAGCGAGTAGAGCGCCACGGCGCGCGCAATGGTGATCAGCGCTTCGGAGCCCGCATAGCGGAAGATCGCGCGATAGAGGCCGAAGCTCACGAAAATCGGCAGTGCGATCGCGATCGAGGCGAGCACCGGATGCGCCGGTTCGGCGGCGAGGTGCGGCCAGTAGCCGAGGCGCAGATAGAAGGCGAACCATACGCTGACGACGCACATGACCGCGTCGATCGAAAGCGCGATCAGCCGCTTCGTCGCGCGCGGCAACTCCAAGACGCGATTGATCACGGCACCGGAAATCATCAACTATCTTCCCCCAACATCCTCAACCCCATACGCTCAACCGGGGACGGTTGCACCCGGCGCAATCGCGGCTTGTCCTATTTTGTCCGGTAATGGGCGCGGGTGAGTGGTTCCATGGCTCCAAAGTGACGTCGTGCTGCCGGAATGGCTTGAGCGCAGCAGTCATGTACGGACTCCATCCAATCGGATGGCAAGTCGCCGCCGTTGGCTGTCGGCTGGCGTCGTACATGGGGCATCTTTGGTTAAACCGATCGTCTGAGATGCTGTGGGCGGTCCTTAGCCCGGTGTGCAGGCGCAAACAAGAGTGGGTGCGGGGCAGGCCGCCTCACGAGCCGGCCTGTAAGCGTTGCGGGGCCGCCGGTCATGCGCGGTCCGTACAGCAGGGCGCCCGTCGCGGATGGCGGTCGTTCGGTAACAAGAAGGCTGGCATAGCCGGGCATGCCTGTGTAACAGAGCGCCGATGTTGAAGGGTGGGGATCAGGTGCTGTCCGCAGGGGCAGGGCGTTCGGCAGGACAATTCTGGATTCTGGCCGTTTTTCTAGTCATTGTGCTGGCGACCGGCGGCAGTTCGCAGCCGACGGTGTCGTCGCTGATGGTGCTGCGTCCCTTTGCCATTCTGTGTGCGGCATATGGCATCTTCACACTGACTGCCCGGAATCGTCAGCCCTACCTCGCCATTCTGGTCATGCTGGGCCTGCTGCTTGCGCTGACGGCGGTTCACTTGCTGCCCTTGCCTCCGGCGGTGCTGCACCAGCTGCCGGGGCGCGACGTCATCTGGAGCATCGATCGCTTCACCGGCGTGTCCGGGGAGTGGCGGCCGCTGTCGATGGTGCCGGAGACGACCTGGAATGCGCTCTACGCGCTGAGCGTTCCCGTGGCTGTCGTGACTTTGATGATTCAGCTGAACGCGCGGGAGCACAGGCGGATCTTGCAGATCCTGATCGGGTTGATCGTGATCAGCGGCGCGGTCGGGCTGATCCAGGCGATCGGCGTCGATTTCCGGCTCTACCAGTCCGCAACCCTGGGCGGCGGGATGCTTGCCAACCGCAATCATCAGGCGACGATCCTGGCCTTGCTGTTCCCCATGCTCGCGGCGCTGTCGCATGGCGAGGGGCGCAGCCCGATGATCCCGATCCTCTGTCTGGCGCTGGGGGTGATCACGATCCCGTTGATTCTCGTCACCGGATCGCGCGCGGGGCTGGTGGTTTCGCTCGTCGCCATGGCGCTGATTCCCTGGGTCCTGTATCGGCCGGGCCGTGCCCGCCGTCATGGGATGCGGGGGACCATTCTCAAGATCGCCGGCGCGGCAATCGTCGCCGTGGCGCTGGTCGGCCTGTCGATCTGGTCGGCCCGGGACGGTGCGATCGATCGCCTGAGCGGTGTGGCGGAGGATCTGCGGTTCCCGCTCTGGGCCAGCATTATCGAGGCAATGCCGCGATACATGCCGTGGGGCTCGGGAATCGGTTCCTATGCGGACGTCTATCAGATCTACGAGCCCGATATCCTGCTACGGCCGGGATTCTCCAACCACGCGCATAACGAGTATATCGAGATCCTGTTCACGGCCGGCCTGCCGGGGCTGGCGATACTGGTTGCGGCCGTGCTGTTGTTTGTCGTCGGAGTGGTGAAGGCGGCCCGAGCCGGGGGGGGGAACGGGTTGTTCAGCCGCCTGGGCCTGGCTATGATTGCCGTCCTGGCCATTGCGAGCTTGTTCGACTATCCGATTAGGACGCCCTTGGTCTCTGCTGTGTTCGCTGCAGCAGCCATATGGGCTTCATCGTTCAGAAGGTTTGGTAATGATAACGGGAGCGTCTAGCGTGATCCGCGGCATCTCTTTGGCGCTGGCTTGTGCCTTCGCGTCGCTCAGTTTGGCGGGCTGCGCCGGATCCTCCCAGGTCGGCGGCGCTCAGGGGCTGTCCCTGACGACGCGCGAGGCGTTGCCCACGCCCTCGCTTCAGGATCTTGGCGCATCCGATCGGCCCTATCGTGTCGGTCCCTTCGACCGTCTGATCATCGATGTCTTCGGCAGCGAGGCTCTGAGCAAGCAGGAAATCCAGGTCGATGCGAGCGGACGCATGTCGTTCCCGCTGATCGGCACGATCGAGGTCGCCGGCAAGACGCCCGGCGAGATCGAGGAGGCGATGGAGAAGCTGCTGGCGCAGGGACGTTTCGTGCGCCAGCCGCAGGTCACGGTCAATCTCAAGGAGATCGTCAGCCAGACGGTGACGATCGGCGGCGAGGTGCGTGAGCCTGGCGTCTATCCGGTTCTTGGCCGGATGACGCTGATGCGCGGGATCGCCCGGGCAAAGGGGGTCACCGAGTTCTCGAAGAAGAGCGAAGTATTGGTCTTCAGAACCGTAGGTGGGCAGGACTATGCGGCAATCTACGATATCGGCGCTATCCAGCGCGGTGTGTATGGCGACCCGGAGATCTTTGCCAATGACGTGGTGATGGTCGGAGACTCGCAGGCCCGTCGCCTGTTCAGGGACTTCATGCAGACCACGCCTCTGCTGGCACCCATCATCTTGCTCTTCCGCAATTAAGTCGATTTGGAAATAGTTACTTATGACCGGCAAGGAATTATCCGCTACCCCGGCCTCGCTTTCGGAGGTTCTTGTAAAAGAGGACCTTGGCGGAGCCACCGACCTGAACTTCCCGCCCTTGCTGGTCCAGTATTGGCATGTGGTGCAGCGCTTCCGTTGGCTCATCCTGGGCATCGTTGCGCTGTGCGTCGCATTCGGGGCGGTGTTCACGCTGCTGACCGCGCCGCAATATACTGCGCGTGCGCAGGTGGAGATTAACCGCCAGCAGAAGCAGATCACCAAGGTCGAGGGCCTGGAGGATGCGGAATCGGGGATGGACCTCGAATTCTACGCTACCCAATATGCGCTGCTGAAGGCGCGGCCGGTCGCGGAGCGCGTGGTCGCCGAACTGAACCTGTCGAACAGCGCGGACTTCTTCGGGGCGCACGGCATGGAGCTTCCGGTGGCGGAGGACACCAAGCCTGGCGGTGCCAACCGTCAGTCCGAAGCACGCCGCAAGATCGCGGTGAATCTGCTGCTCAGCAAGATCAAGGTGGACCCGATCCGGTCATCGCGGCTTGTGGATCTGGCCTATACGAGCCGGTCGCCGACCATGTCCGCGACCATCGTCAACAAATGGGCGGCCGCGTTCATCGCCATCAGCATGGATCGGCAATTCGCTTCGACCGCGGATGCCCGCAAGTTCCTCGAGCAGCGCCTGGGTACGCTACGCCAGCGTCTCGAGGAATCCGAGCGGCAGGCCATTCTCTATGCGACCAACAGCAACATCGTCGCGCTTGATGCTGTGCGGGGGGCGGATGGCAGCACCGTAACCGGTCGGACGCTGACCGGCGCAAATCTCGAGCAATTGGCAACGGCGCTCAATGAAGCGACCGCGGCGCGGATCGCCGCGCAGGCGAAGTCGGGCACCCGCGGCGACATCGCGACGGAATCCATCACCAGCCCTGGGCTGACGAGCCTTCGCCAACAGCGCGCGCAGATCGCTGCCGAGCGGGCGAAGCTTTTGATCCAGTTCGATCTGAACTATCCGCCGCTGAAGGAACTGGATGCGCAGCTGGCTTCGGTCGATGCGACCATCGCCCGCGAGACCGGGCGCCTGAGTTCGGTGCGCGGGCGCGAGTATCAGGAGGCTCTGGCCCGCGAGACCGAACTGCGCGAGCAGGTCACCGCCATGAAGGAGCGGCTGAGCCAGCAGAATCGCGACAATATCCAGTACAACATCTATCAGCGCGAAGCCGATACCAACCGGCAGCTCTATGATGCGCTGCTGCAGCGCTACAAGGAAATCGGCGTCGCCGGAACGATCGGCGTCAACAACATTTCGGTGGTCGAGCCGGCGGTTGTTCCGGGCGAGCCTTCTTCGCCGAACCTGCTGCTGAACCTGGCTCTGGCATTCGTCATCGGACTTGCCCTTTCCGGTCTTACCGTTTTCGGCCTCGAGCAGATCGACGAGGGTGTTCGCGAGCCGGCGCAGGTCGAGATGTTGCTCAACCTGCCGCTGCTTGGCTTCACGCCGGAGGTGGAAGGCCGCTTCATCGAAGAAATGCGGGATACCAAATCGCATATCTTCGATGCCTATTTCAGCATCCGCTCGAGCCTGGCGTTCTCTACCAGCCATGGCTTCCCGAGGTCGCTCGCAGTGCTCAGTACGCGGCCGGCTGAGGGCAAGAGCTGGACGTCGTCGGCGCTCGCCGTCGTACTCGGCCGGACCGACAAGCGCGTTCTGCTGGTCGATGGGGATCTGCGTTCGCCGTCGATCCACAACAATATGGGGCTGCCGAACGACCGCGGCCTGAGCAACTATCTGGCCGGCGACGAAGTGATCGCGACCAGCATCCATGAAACCGAGTTCAAGAACGTCTACGCGATGCCGGCCGGTCCTATCCCGCCGAGCGCCGCCGAACTGCTGAGCGGCGATCGCCTGGGGCTCTTCATGCAAGAGGCGTTGAAGCAGTTCGATCACGTCATCATCGACAGCGCGCCGGTGCTGGGCATGACGGACGGTCCGACCATCGCCAAATCGGTCGAGGGTGTGATCTATGTGGTCGAATCGACCGGTCCGGCCGTGCGCGGTGTTCGCGCGTCGATCAACCGCGTGCGGCAGGTTGGCGCCCACATCTTCGGCGTCGTGCTGACGAAGGTAAAGCTCAAGCAGGGCGGCTATGGCTACGGCTATGGCTATGGCTATGGCGACAATTACAATGGCGAGAAAGCCGCCTGATGCCGCAGTGATCGCCCTGCCTCTCCATCGCTGGCTGATCGGCGGCGCCCTTGCGGTTACTGGGGTGTTTGCCGCGTATCGTGCCTTCGACGATGCGCGCTTTGCCTATCTTCGGAACGCGAGTCCGGAAGCCGCTCAGAAGCTTCGCCCAACGGATGCGGCTGCGCTGGGAAGGTATCTCGATCAGAAGACCATGCGCGATCCCAATGCGCGCGTTTCGCCGGCGGAGGCCGCGCGGATACGGACTGGGCTGAGCTATGCCCCGCTGACGCGCCGCGCGCTACGCGCGCTCGCGGTCGAGGCCGCCGGGCGCGAGGACATGCAGGCGGCGGAGCGGGCGATGTCGCTGTCCGATGCGGTGTCCCGCCGCGACGCGCCGACCCAGCTGTGGCTGATCGAGCGCGCCGTCGGACGTGAGGACGTGCCGGGCGCGCTGGAGCACTATCACCGTGTGATGGCGGTCCATCCGGAGATGGAGCAGGTCCTGCTGCCGATTCTGGCCAATGCGATTTCGGCGCCGGAAGTGCGGAACGCGCTGGCGCCCTATGTTGCGCGGCAGACGCCCTGGGCGATCGACATGCTGGAGACGGCAGCCGAGAAGGGGGCTTCGAAAGACGCAGCGTTGCTGCTGCTGCCGATTACCCAGAACATCCGGACGCCGGCTTTCCAGAACGCGTTGTCGCGGAACCTGATCGCGCTGGTGCAGCAGGGCGAACTGCCGCTGGCGCTGAAGCTGATCGGCGGAGTCTGGCCGGACCTTCGTCAGGCGGCTGTGTCCTTCCCCGTCACAACTGAAACGGCTGATACCCGGCTTGGATTGTTGGGATGGTCGCTTTCGAACGCGGGGCCGATCATTGCCATTCCCAACGGTGCCGGCGGGTTCGAGGTGACGATGCAGTCGCTGGCGAACGGCCATGTCGCGTCGCGCGTGGTTCCCGTGACCGGCGGCACGTCGTTCACGTTCGAGCACCGTGCAAAGGCGCTGGATGGAAAGTCGCTCGGCGAACTGAAATGGCAGGTCCTCTGCCTTCCCGTGCCCAAGGCCCTGGTGGCGTCGAAGGCGCTATCTGCCGCTGCGGTCGACTCGTTCAAGATGCAGATCAATGTCCCCGCGGAGTGCAAGGCGCTCTCGTTCGAACTCAGCGCTCGCGGCGCGGATGAGGGGGGATCGTCTTCCTTCGTGCTGGAAGATCTGAAGCTCACCAAGCTTTAGCATGGGCGCATGGGGCACGCCCATGCGCTGATTTCCTTCCGGTCATGTCCTGCGGCCTGTGCAAGGTGCGCGAGGGCGGGTCGTTCGCAGCGGCGTCAGACGGTCGCCACTTCGCCGCGCCACGCAAATGCCCGGGTTTGACGGCCCATGAAGTCGAGCAGAACCCAGACGCGCTGGCCCGGCGAAATGCGCTCGACCGTGGCCAGGAAATCCGCGAACGGGCCGCTCAGCATGCGGACACGCTCGCCGGTCTTCAATGGCTTTGGCTGCGCGACGTCAGGTGAATCGCAGCGCGACATGAGGCCGGCGATCAGCGCATCGGGGACGCTTGCCGGTCCACCGGATCCGAACTGCACGAGCTTGGCGATGCCCTGCGTGCCGTTGATGGCCCGCCATGCCCCCTGCGCAGGATCCGCCCTGACGAACAGATAGCCCGGGAAGAGCGGCCGCATCACACGGATCATGCCCCCGCGTGTACGGCGTGTCTGCGCATGCTGCGGAGCGAAGACCTCGAAACATTGGCGGTGCAAATGGCGCTCGGCGATGGACTGCTCATTCGGCTTGCTCTGCGCGAGATACCATCGCGCGCCCTGGCTGCCTGCTTCGGCCGTCATCGTGCCTCTCCGTTCAATCGTGAACGCACTAGCTGTCTTGATACGGACCGTCAAATACGGGGTGGCGAAGCCGTGCTGTCACACGGGTGTGGCATGTCAAAGGGGGCAGGCGGGTAACAATGCGCTTGCGCATGCCCGCTCGCTCAACTACGTGGTTCACGTTCGAACATGAACGGCCGTTTTCGGGTCGCTCATGTCATCGCAACTACGGATGGCCGGTAGCGATTCCGTGCCAGTGCGGTAGCTATCATCGGATTTTCGGACCATTTGCCCCTGATGGCCAACGAACGCCAGGACCATAGCCGCGAGGATGTGCGCTTTCGCGTGCTCCGGTTGCTCGAGGAGCATCCGGAGTTCAGCCAGCGTGACATTGCGCAGGCGCTGAACGTCAGCGTCGGCAGCGTGAACTATTGCCTCAACGCGCTGGTCGAGAAGGGGCACGTCAAGCTCTCGAACTTCCGTAGTTCCAAGAACAAGCTGCGTTACATGTACGTGCTGACGCCCAAGGGCATTTCCGAAAAGGTCTCGCTCACCGGGCGTTTTCTGCAGCGCAAGATGGCTGAATATGAGGCATTGCGCGCAGAAATCGAGGCGCTAACCGGCGTTTCCAGGGACACCTAGGGCCAGTCGGCCCGATGTCGCTTCAACAAAGCGGCTGCATCACATCGATCAGGAACCAATATGCTCAACGGAAAATCCATTCTGATCACCGGCGGTACCGGGTCGTTCGGCAAGGCGTTCACCAAGACGGTGCTTGAGCGCTACCCCGATGTGCGCCGCCTCGTCATCTACTCGCGCGACGAGCTCAAGCAGTTCGAAATGGCGCAGACTTTTTCGGACAAGGACTATCCGGCCATTCGCTACTTCATCGGCGATGTCCGCGACGAAGCGCGGCTGCGGCGTGCGCTCGAAGGCATCGACATCGTGGTCCACGCCGCGGCGCTGAAGCAGGTGCCGGCCGCCGAGTACAACCCGTTCGAGTGCATCAAGACCAACGTCCTCGGCGCGCAGAATCTGATCGAGGCATGCCTCGACAGCAAGGTGGAGCGTCTGGTTGCGCTCTCGACCGACAAGGCGGCCGCGCCGATCAACCTCTATGGTGCGACCAAGTTGTGCTCGGACAAGCTGTTCGTCGCCGCGAACAACATTCAGGGCACGCGTGGGATCAAGTTCAGCGTGGTCCGTTACGGCAATGTCATGGGCAGCCGTGGTTCGGTCATCCCCTTCTTCATGGCGCGCAAGGACAGCGGCGTGCTGCCGATCACCGATCCGCGCATGACCCGGTTCAACATCTCGTTGCAGGAGGGCGTCGATATGGTCCTTTGGTCGATCGAGCATGCCGAGGGCGGTGAAATTCTGGTGCCCAAGATCCCGTCCTACCGCATCGGCGACGTCGCTTCGGCCATCGCGCCGGACGCGAAGCAGGAAGTGATCGGCATCCGCCCAGGTGAAAAGATCCACGAGGAAATGATCACCGCATCGGACAGCTTCAACACGGTCGATATGGGCGACTATTACGTGATCCTGCCGGTTTCGGCCGAATATACGGTCGAGGAATATTGCGCCCGCCGCAACGGCAAGCCGGTGCAGCCGGGCTTTGCCTATGACAGCGGCTCGAACTCGGATTTCCTGACGGTCGAGCAGCTGCGTACGCTGATCGACGAGCATGTCGTCGGCAAATCCATCGATTGATCCAATAGCCAGCGAGGCCTGTCGTGGCGTTCATTCCCTATAGCTGCCAGAATATCAGTGATGACGATATCGCCGCGGTGGCGGCGGTGCTGCGCTCCGACTATCTGACGCAGGGCCCGGCGGGCCCCGCGTTCGAGGCGGCGTTTGCCGAGCGGCACAAGGTTGCGCACGCAATTGCCGTGACGAATGCGACGGCGGCGCTCCACATGGGCTGCCTCGCCTTCGGCGTCGGGCCGGGCTCGCTGGTCTGGACCAGCCCGAACAGCTTCATCGCTTCGGCCAATTGCGCGCTCTACTGCGGTGCCGATGTCGATTTCGTCGATATCGATCCCGTCACGCGCAACATGTCGCTCGCGGCGCTCACCGCCAAGCTCGAGGCCGCGGATCGGGCAGGGCGCTTGCCCGACGTCGTGATCCCGGTCGATTTCGCCGGGCTTGCGGTCGATCTCAGGGAAATGCGCGAGCTGGCCGACCGCTATGGCTTCAAGATCCTCGAGGATGCGAGCCATGCGACGGGTGCTTCCTATCTGGGTGAGCCGGTCGGCAGCGCCTGGGCCGACGCGACGGTGTTCAGCTTCCATGCGGTGAAGATCGTCACCACCGCCGAGGGCGGGATGATCACCACCAACGACGACGATCTTGCGCGCAAGCTGCGGCTTCTGCGCTCGCACGGCATGACGCGCGAGCAGGATCAGATGGAGGGCGAATCCGAAGGCGGCTGGTATTATGAGCAGATCGCGCTCGGTTATAACTACCGCCTGACCGACATGCAGTCGGCGCTGGGTCTGTCGCAACTCGGCAAGCTCGATAGCTGGCAGCGCCGCCGCGTCGAGATCGCCGACCGGTACGACCGCCTCTTCGCCGACATGCCGCTCCGCTTGCCGGCGCGGCTGCAGGATCGCGAGTCCGCCTGGCATCTCTATGCGATCGAGCTCGGCGACGAGGTGAAGGCCACGCGCGCCGAGGTGTTCGCGGGCATGCGCGAGGCCGGGATCGGCGTGAACGTCCACTACATCCCGATCCACACCCAGCCACAATATCGTCGTCTGGGCTTCAAGCGCGGCGACTTCGTCAATGCCGAGCGCTATTACGACCGCGCGATTTCGATCCCGCTTTTCCCGGCGATGACCGACGCGCAGCAGGAAACGGTGGTCGAAACCGTCCGCAACCTGATCGGCTGAAACGGTGAAGGTCGCGATCATTCCGGCGCGGGGCGGAAGCAAGCGGATCCCGCGCAAGAACATCAAGCCGTTCGCGGGCAAGCCGATGATCGGTTACGCGATCGAGGCGGCGCTCGCCTGCGGCCAGTTCGACCGGGTGATCGTCACCACCGACGATGAGGAGATCGCGGAGGTCGCGCAGGGCTTCGGCGCGGAATTGCCCTTCCGCCGCCCCGCCGAGCTCGCCGACGATCACACGCCGACCGTGCCCGTGATCCAGCATGCCATCCGGGCGTGCAATGATCTGGGCTGGGGCCTGACGCACGTCTGCTGCATCTATCCCGGCGTACCGTTCATCCAGGCGGCAGACATCGCTGCGGCCTTCAAGCTGCTCGAAGATCATGGCGGCGAAGGCTTCACATTCCCGGTCGCAAGCTTCCCTTCGCCAATTCAACGCGCGCTCAAGCGGGATCCGGAGGGCAAGGTCAAACCGCACAATTCGGAATATGTGAGCACGCGCACACAGGATCTGGAGCCGGCCTATTACGATGCCGGCCAGTTCTACTGGGGTCGCGCGGAGAGCTGGCTGAACGAGCCGAACGTCCATGCCAATAGCCGGACGATCGTCCTGCCCGAGTGGCGCGTGGTCGATATCGATACCCCCGCCGATTGGGAGCGGGCGGAGGCGTTGTTCCGCGTCGCCGAACAGATGGCGGCGTCATGAAACTGGCCTTCCGGGTCGATGCCTCGCAGGCGATCGGCACCGGGCATCTCCGGCGCTGCCTGGCGCTTGCGCATGCGTTGCGCGACCTGGGCGCGGACGTCCGGTTCGTCATGCGTGACCTGGGCCTCGACGCGGCGGCGCTGGCCGAAGAGGCTGGCTTCACCTGTCTGGTGCTGGCCAAGCCCGGCAAGGAGCCGGTGGTATCCGGAACTGCGCACGCGGATTGGGCAGGCGTTTCGGAGGCCGTGGATGCGGCCGATACTGTGGCGGCGCTCGCCGGATGGCGACCCGCCTGGGTGATCGTCGATCACTATGCCTTTGCCGCCGAATGGCATGCTGTGGTCCGGTCGGGGCTGGGGTGCCGGATTGCCGCGATCGACGATCTCGCGGATCGTCCGCTCGATATCGATCTGTTGATCGACCATAATTACGCCGCCGATCACCGCGCAAAATATGCCGGTCGCATCGGTGCGGATACGTCCGTCCTGGGCGGGCCGCGGTTCGCGCTGCTCGGCGCAGCCTTTGCCGATGCCCCGCGCTATGCGCCCCGTAGCGAGGTGCGCAGCATCGGTATCTTCATGGGCGGCGTCGATCATGACAACGCGTCGTCGCTGGCCCTCCAGGCGCTGGCCACGGCCGGGTTTGAAGGGGAGGTCGAGATCGTGGCGACCTCGGCCAATCCCAATCTCGATGCGTTGCGCACCGCCGCTGCGGACCGACCGGGAACGGTATTGACCATCGACTTGCCCGATCTCGCCACGTTCTTTGCACGCCACGACCTTCAGATCGGCGCCGGGGGCGGCGCGAGCTGGGAGCGCTGCTGCATCGGTGTTCCGACGCTGCTGC
Organism: uncultured Stakelama sp.; assembly: GCA_964407945.1. Classification (GTDB taxonomy): domain Bacteria; phylum Pseudomonadota; class Alphaproteobacteria; order Sphingomonadales; family Sphingomonadaceae; genus Sphingomonas. The sequence continues at coordinate 14,713 of CAYOXO010000029.1, read as the reverse complement.
TGTTGTTGGCGGAGAATCAGCGGGCAGTCGTTCCCGCATTGGCCGCAGAGGGCGTGGTCGCCACGCCGATGCCGCTCGGCACGCTCGATGCCGCCGCGATTGCTGAGGCAATCGGCGCGCTGATTGCCGATCCCGATCGCTGCCGCGACCTGAGCGCGCGATCGCGCGCGCTGGTCGATGGGCTCGGCGCGCACCGAGTGGCGCTGCGCCTGCTGGCCGATCGGGTGGCGGTGCGTCCCGCAACGATCGACGATGCGGGGCTCATGCATCGCTGGCGTAACGATCCCGTCACCCGGCGCGTGTCGCGCACGTCGCAGGAGATCGGCTGGGACGATCATCTGGCGTGGACCGGGCGCGTGCTCGCGGACCCGGAGCGTGAGCTGATGGTCGGGACCGTCGGGAACCGGTCGATCGGCGTGATCCGGTTCGACCGGCTGGACGAGGGCAGGGCCGAAGTGTCGCTCTATCTCGATCCCGCGCTGCACGGGCTCGGGCTGGGCAAGGCGATGTTGCTGGCGGGCGAGCGCGCCGCGGCGGAGGGCCTCGACATTCTTGCCGAGGTATTGGAAGGGAACGACGGTTCCGCGCGCCTGTTCGAATCGGCAGGCTATCGGCGCGTAGACGCCAGTCATTGGATCAAGCCGGCCGCAGGCCGAACACGGGCGAACTGAGGACCATGATCAAGATCGGAGATCGCGAAGTCGGGCGCAATGCGCGCCCTTATCTGATCGCGGAGATGTCGGGGAACCACAACCAGTCGCTCGACCGGGCGCTGGAGATCGTCGATGCCGCCGCCGCCAGCGGCGCGGACGCGGTCAAGCTTCAGACCTACACCGCCGACACGATGACGCTGAACGTGCGTGCGCCGGGCTTCGTGATCGAGGATCCGAACAGCCTGTGGGCGGGCCGGCAGCTGTGGGAGCTGTACGACGAAGCCCATACGCCGTGGGACTGGCACAAGCCGATCATGGATCGCGCGGCGAGCCACGGCATGCACTGTTTCTCCAGCCCGTTCGACGAGACGGCGGTCGATTTCCTCGATGATCTCGGGGTGCCGGCGTTCAAGATCGCGTCGTTCGAGATGACCGACCTGCCGCTGATCCGGAAGGTCGCGCGGACCGGCAAGCCGATGATCATCTCGACCGGCATGGGCAGCGTCGCCGAGATCGATGAGGCGGTGCGTACCGCCAAGGATGCCGGCAACGATCAGATCGTCATCCTGAAGTGCACCAGCACTTATCCGGCGACGCCCGAGAACACCAATATCTCGACCATCCCGAACATGCGCGAGGCGTTCGGCGTCGAGGTCGGGCTGTCCGACCATACCATGGGCTGCGGTGTCTCGGTCGGGGCGGTCAGCCTTGGCGCCGTGCTGATCGAGAAGCATTTCACGCTCCGCCGCGCCGATGGCGGCGTGGATTCGACCTTTTCGATGGAGCCCGAGGAATTTCAGCGCCTGCGTGACGAAACCGAGCGCGCGTGGCAGGCCCTGGGCCGCGTCACTTATGGCGGCACCAAGGCCGAAGAGAAATCGCGCGCCTTCCGCCGCTCGCTCTACATCGCCCGGGACATGGCGGCGGGCGACGAGCTGACGCCCGAAACGATGCGCATCATCCGCCCCGGCTTCGGGTTGCCGCCGAAATTCTATGACCAGATGCTTGGCAAGCGCGTGAAGCAGGCGGTGACGGCGGGCACGCCGATCGACTGGGATCTGGTCGGCTGATGCCGCCTGCGGCGCGGCAGTGCTGCGCTGCAAGATTTGGTGATCTGGGCAGTTGCCAAGGCAGGTGGGGCTGGCTATCCGGGACTCCTGCCTAATTGCGAAAACGGTGCTTTTGCGCTGCAGATCGAGTGGTTCTTCCGCTTAGGTCGCGCTGAGCTTACGGGTTGAAGAGGGACGATGAAGGTCTGCATCCTCGATTACGGATCGGGTAACGTGAAGTCGGTGTACAACCTCTTCAGTTCGATCGCGGACGACGTTTCGGTGTCCAACGACGCATCGACCGTGGACGATGCGAGCCACATCGTCCTTCCCGGCGTCGGCGCGTTCGGCGCGTCGATGCGCAAGATCAACGAGCGGCTGCCGATGGAGACGCTCGAGGCGGCGGTCCTGAAGGGTGGCAAGCCGTTCCTCGGGATTTGCGTCGGCATGCAGGTGCTGGCCGACATGGGCACCGAATTCGGCGACCATGCGGGGCTGGGCTGGATCGGCGGGACCGTGCGCAAGCTTGATTCCCAGGGGCTGCCGCTGCCGCATATCGGCTGGAACAATGTCGAGCGCGAACGTGAATGTCCGCTGTTCGACGGGCTCGGGGATGATCCGGATTTCTACTATGTCCACAGCTTTACCTTCGACGCGGCGGACCCGGAGACCGTGATGGCGACGACCGACTTCGGCTCTCGCTTCACCGCGATGGTGCGCAAGGACAATGTCTTCGGCGTGCAGTTCCACCCCGAAAAGAGCCAGCGCGCCGGCATCCGGCTCGCCCAGAATTTCCTGGCGCTGTCATGAAGAAGCGTCGCCTGATCCCCGTCCTGCTCCTGCGCAACGGCTGGCTCGTGCAGAGCAAGCAGTTCCGGCGGTGGCAGAATCTCGGAAACCCGATCACCGCGGTGAAGCGGTTGAGCGAATGGGCTTCGGACGAGCTCATCTATCTCGACATCAGCCGTGACGACAGCCACGACATGCGGCGTGACGATCTGGGTACGCCCAATCGCACGTCGATCTTCGAGATCATCGAGGATGTGTCGAAGGCGGCGTTCATGCCGATCACGGTGGGCGGACGCGTGCGCACGCTGGCCGACATCGAGAAGCGCCTGGCGCTGGGTGCGGACAAGGTCGCGATCAACAGCAAGGCGGTGGAGGATCCGGACTTCATCACCAAGGCGGCAAACGAATTCGGCGCGCAATGCGTGGTGGTCTCGATCGACTACAAGAAGACCGAGGACGGCATGCGCGTCGCCACTGGCTGGGGGCGGGAGCTGACCGAGTTCGATCCGGTGACCTGGGCCAGGCAGGTGCAGGAACGCGGTGCCGGCGAGGTGCTGATCAATTCGATCGACCGCGACGGTATGCGCAACGGCTATGATCTCGAGACGATCGCCGCAGTATCGGACGCGACCACCATTCCGGTGATCGCCTGTGGCGGCGTCGGCGAATGGGAGCATCTGGCCGAGGGGCTGGAGAAGACTTCGGCCGACGCAGTCGCCGCCGCCAACATCTTTCACTACAGCGACCAGAGCGTCTTTCTGGCCAAGAAGCACCTGACCGCCCGCAACCTCGATGTGCGTGCGGCCGACCTTTTCACGATTTGAGGTTTTCGATGGCTCGCCGACCCATGATCTATTGCACGCGCTGCACCTATCCGTTCGCGGCGGTCAACCTGGACATTGACGAGGATGGCGTCTGTTCCAGCTGCCGTACCTTCGAGGCGTTCGAGGATCTGACCCCCGAATTCTGGGCACAGCGCAAGGCGCTGTTCGAGAAGCACATCGCCGAAATTCGCGCGCAGAGCGGCTCGACTTATGACTGTCTGATCCCGGTCAGCGGCGGCAAGGACAGCTATTATCAGGCGCATCTGATGGCGGCGGAATACGGCCTGAAGCCGTTGCTCGTCACCTATCATGGCAACAACTATCTGCCCGAAGGCGATTACAACCGCGATCGCATGCGCCATTCGTTCGACGCCGACCATCTGGTGATGGGGCCGAGCGTCGAGGTTCTGAAGAAGCTGAATCGCATCTGCTTCAAGAAGATGGGCGACATGAACTGGCATGCCCATTGCGGTATCTTCACCTACCCCATCCAGATGGCGGTGCGGTACGACATCCCGCTGATCATCTGGGGCGAGGTGGCCTGGGACATTTCGGGCATGTTCGAGCCCGACGACTTTGTCGAGTTCAGCGCGCGCGTGCGCCACGAGCATGGCCTGCGCGGCTTCGAATGGTACGACATGCTCAACGATCCGGTCGACAAGCTCTCCGAGCGCGATCTGCACTGGGCGAAGTATCCGACCGACGACGAGATCCTCAAGACCGGCGTCCGTGGACTCTACATCGGCAATTTCTTCAAATGGGATCCCAACGCCCACACCAAGCAGATGGAAGATCTGTACGGCTGGAAGCCCAAGCAGACTCCGTTCGAGCGCACCTATCGTACCGCGTCGAACCTCGACGATCGCTACGAGAGCGGCGCCCACGATCTGCTGAAGTTCGTCAAGTTCGGCTATGGCCGCGCGACCGACCATAGCTGCAAGGACATCCGCACGGGCTACATGACCCGTGACGAAGGTATCGAGATGGTGCGGAAGTATGATTCCGTCGTCTCGAGCGACCTCCAATACTGGCTCGACTATGTCGACATGAGCGAGGACGAATTCTGGGCGACTGCCGATACCTTCCGCGATCCGCGCGTGTGGTGGATCGAGAACGGCGAGTGGTGGAAGGACAATATCTGGGGCACGCCCTCGTCCTACGGCTCCGTCAATCTGCCGCTCGAGGCGCAGGAAAAGTACAAGAAGGATCGATAATGGCTACGCTTACCGAACAGGAAATCCGCCCCAAGGAGCTGATGGACCAGCAGCGGGCCATGGCGATGACCGACCTTGGGCGCATGCTCTCGCGCTACAGCGAGTTCGTCCAGGTCGATTGCCCGGCCTGCGGCTCGGCGGCGAAGCACTTCAAATATGAGAAGAACGGCATCCGCTACGACGAGTGCGAGGCGTGCGAGACCTTCTACGTCAATCCGCGCCCGTCGTCGGAAGTGCTGGACTGGTTCTATCGCGATTCGCCCAACTACGCCTATTGGAACGACGTGATCTTCCCGGCGTCGGAAGCTGCGCGCCGCGAGAAGATCTTCAAGCCGCGCGTGGACAATGTCCTGGCGATGTGCGCCAAGTACAATGTGCCGACGGGCTCGCTGCTCGAGGTGGGTGCGGGCTTCGGCACCTTCTGCACCGAGGTGAAGGCGCGCGACGTGTTCAAGCGGGTCGTGGCGGTGGAGCCGACGCGTGCGCTTGCCGAGACCTGCCGTCAGCGCGGGCTCGAGGTGATCGAGAAGCCGATCGAGCATATCGACATGTCGGGCGAGGAAGGCTTCGATGTCGTCGCCAACTTCGAGGTGATCGAGCATCTGTTCGATCCGTCGGCGTTCATCCGCGACATGACCAAGCTGCTGCGTCCGGGCGGCATCATGGTGCTCGCCTGCCCGAACGGGAAGGGCTTCGACGTCGAGGTGCTCGGCACCGTCAGCAACACCGTCGACCATGAGCATCTCAACTATTTCAACCCGGCTTCGCTGGGCGCGCTGATGGAAAGCCACGGCATGAAGGTGCTGGAGAGCTTCACCCCCGGCAAGCTCGACGCCGATCTGGTCCGCAACCGCATCCTGTCGGGCGAGTATGACGCGACCGGCCAGGATTGGCTGAAGAAGATCCTGGTCGATGAGTGGGAGACGCAGGGTCAGGCGTTCCAGGACTATCTGGTGGCGAACAACCTGTCGTCGAACATGTGGATCGTCGCTGCGAAGAACTGATCGCGGACGCGAGACGACCGGTATCCAGGCGATGGTGCCGGTCGTCCGCCTGAGCCTATCGACCGCGGGCGTATAGCAGATCACCGCCTCGCCCGCGTGCGGGGCGAACTGCTTTCTGCTCGCTGTGTCGAGCTTCGCATCGCGGCACTTGCGCCTGAACGGCGCCTGTCCGGCCAATCCTGCCCGCGGCGTGAGGCCGCCTGGGCGCCGGCAGCTCTTGAAACCGCACTCTAGGCCGATTGCGATATCGTGATGAATGGCAGGATCTTCTACTTCATTGTCTACATCGCCGGATCAGGCCTGGGCCTGGTCAAGATGTTGGCGGTGGCAAGCGAGCTGACGCCGGCACATTTCGGTCTCTACTCGCTGACCGTGATCGCGGCCGGGCTGCTGGGCTATGTCAATTCGCTCGGCGTATCGGATGCATTCCTGCCCCGGCTCAATCCCGCCCATGCCACGGTGGCCGAGCGCCGCATCACGCGGGACAGCGGCCTGCTGTTTTCGACGGCCATGTCGATCGTGATGGCGGCGGCCGCGACCGGTGCCTATCTGGCGATCGACGGTCGCTTCCATGGCGTGGCGTTCGCCGCCGCCCTGATCGTCTTCCTCGTATCGCAGAATCTGTTCAACGTCCTGATGGTCGAGGTGCAGGCCGACGGGCGATCGCAGACCTATGCCACGCTGCTCACGGTCAAGTCGCTGATCCCGATCCTGGTCATCTTCGCCTGGCAACCGGGCGACAATCTGCTCTTCTTCCTTGTGCTGGATTCGATCTGCCTGATCGGCCTTGCACTCTACTGCATGGCGAAGACCGCCTTTCCTTCATTCGCCAATTTCTCCGTGCCCGAATTGCTGTCGCTCATCCGGCAGGGCGCGCCGTTTACGGGGCAGAATGCGGTGCAGAATCTGGGCATGAACGCCGACAAATGGGCGATCGGAATCGGATTGGGTTCGACGCAGCTCGGCATCTACAATCTTGCCGCGCAGCTGATCGTGTGCGGCGTTGCCTTCTCTGCCATGATCCAGGTCTATTTCCTGCCCCAGGTGATGCGGAGCGCAATCGAGCATGAAGCGCCGATCCGGGTGATGCGGCGGGTCGTGCGGATTTCGCTACTGTCCTTGCTCGTCTCCTCGATCCTCTTTGCCGGTTGTGTGGTCCTGGCCTATCCGGTCATCCTGTGGTTCTATCCCGACTATCGGCTCTCGATCGAACTGCTGCCGATCGCAGCCTGTGCCGGCGTCGTGATCTCGTCGAACCAGACGGACCTGTATTTTCGCGCGCGGTCGCTTGGCGTCGTCTATCTGTCGACCCAGATTTTCGCATTGGTGACCCTGCTGGCCCTCTACGCCCTCCTCATTGCAACGGGTGGCGCGCTCTGGATGTATGCAGCCACCTTTGCGGGCGTGCGTGTGTTGCAGGCGGCGGTGTCGTTCGGCGCCGTTTACCGGGACGCCAAGCGATCGGAACAAGGCGTCACCGCATGAGTCCCCAAGCCCAACTGACCCTGCTCATCGACCTCGCCCAGACCGAGCCTGAAAAGGCCGTGATGGCCGATGTGATCGCCGGCTATCCCGATGCCCTCGTCGTCGCGGCGTATGATCGCGAAGGGCGGACTTCGGTGAACGTCAATGCCTGCTTGGTGTCGGATCGCTTCCTTGCGTCGCAGGCCGCGCTGGCGGAACAGTTCGACGCCTATTTCGATCGGGAGAAGGCGCGCAACCCGGCGCACGCGCAGTTGATCGACGGCATGCGTTGCCAGCTGTTCGACCACAATCTGCACGAGCTGCACAAATGGACCTACACGCTGGCGGAGCTGCTCGACGGGTACGATCCGTCACAGGTCACGGTGCTTCTGCCTGCAGCACGGACCTCGTCCGGCATCGTGCTGTTCGAGGGCGAAGGCGAAGTTTCGACCAACCGTCTCGGGCGTATCCTGTATCGTCGCACCGATTTCCTGCTGCACTATGTCGATGCCTTCATGAAGGCGCGCGGTGTTGCCCGGGGGACGCGATACAAGCGACCGGGCCGAGACTGGGTGGGGCCTGGCGGACGCAGGTTGCTGCGCAGCTATGGCCTGCTCGCGTTGAAGGGCTGCAAGCACCTGCTGCACCGGTTGCGGCATCGCAAGGCAGCGGGCCTCGCCGATTCCGAGAGCACGCGTGTGCTCGCTATGACACGTTCGGTGGTCCATTCCGACTATATCGCCGGGCTGGTGCGCTCCGGCGCCGCAGCGCCGTTCGTGATGGACAGTGCGTTTCACTACCCCAAGACACGCGAAGAATCCGCCAAGCTGTTCGGCGGACCGTCGGCGCATCTGTACGACCATGTTTCGATCGGCACGATGCTGGGGCAGCTTGTGCGTTCGTTCCGCGATCTCGTCCGGCTCGATCTTGGCATCATGCCGCGTCCGAAACTGTCGCCGTTCGAGTTCGACGGGCTCCAGGTCTCGCTGCAGACCTGTCTCCGCGAAGCCGTCACGGCACGCTTCGACTATGAGATCCTGGTTCGCGGTGTCGCGGACTATCTGGCTGCGCACCCCCGCACCAGCATTCTGCTCCATTGCGAGATGTTCACCTCCTACGCGCCTTTCCTCGCGAAGGTCTGCGCTGAGCGGAATGTAAAATGCTTCCAGTTGGCGTTCGGCACCTACGATATGCGCCCGGTCGCGGAATGCGTTTTCGGCGACGGTTTCCTGTGCTTCAGCGAGCAGCAGCAGGAATCGCTACGCAAGGTGAAGCGCAACGATCCCCGCATCACCTACAAGGGCAATCTGTACATCAGCGCGCCTGCGGACGCCGGTTCTGCCGCCACGGAAATCGAAGCGCGACTGGCAGCACGGCACATCGTCTACTACACCCAGCCGTACAAGGAGTCCGTCGAGGACGAGATCGTCGAATGGTTGTCCGGCTATTGCAAGGATAATGGATATCGGCTGACCGTTGTTCTCCACCCGCGCGGGCGGATCGGCGCGCCGATTCCTTCCGGGCGCTTGTGTCAGGTCATCGAGAATTCGGACTATCTCGCAAAGCGTGAGCAACTGCTCAGCGAGGCGACCCTGGCGGTCACGCGAACCTCGAACGTCGGTTATCTGTTGCTGCTGCGTGGGGTGCCGCTGGCGAATATTCTGATCTCACCCGAAGACCGGTTGATCACGCAGGAATATTTCGACGGTTATCCGCTGGTGCTGCATTCCACGGAGCAGCTTGCGGCCGCCCTTTCAGGCATCGAACGCAAACTGGGTGAGTTCTACAGCTTCAGAGAAGATTTTGTGGTGCGCTCATATCGGGGCATGGGGGTCCAGAAGTTTTCCGACTTCCTGTCCGAGGAATCACGATGACGTTGCGAACCTATCTCAAGCTGGCGATCGCTCTGACAGCTATCGATGCCGTCGTCATAAGCTATTTTTATAGCGCCGGCTTTGGAGATAGCCTGTTCCGGCCATTCTTCGTGATCAAGGGGGCGGTCGATGTGCTGTTCATCCTGGTCAACTGGAGAAGCATTCGCCCGAGCCGGTTCGAAATCGCGCTGATATCCTTCACGTTGATCCACGCCATTGCCGGCCTGATTGTGTTGCCCATGATCAGTACTTCATATGTACCGGCGCGTGCCGCGAACGACGTGATATGGCCGATCTTGTTTCTCCTTAAGGTCGTTATATTCAGGGGGCTGATCAACAATGGCGGACTGTCGTCGGATGGCCTGAAGATGCTCGTTCGGTGGGCGTTCTATCTGTCGATCATCCAGGTCGTGATATTCATCATCTTCAGCAGAATGAGCGGTGCCTACGCAGGCATCACGCCGCCGGTTAACCTGCCGCTTTCATATGGCCTGGCATTCTCTCAGCCATGGTTCATCGGCGTGTCGCTGGTCGCGATCATCCTGTCGGGCAAACGATCATTCCTGCTCGGCGCGCTGGTGGCGATCGGCTTGCGCGCGCTGATCCAGCGCAAGAATCGCATGGCGTTCATGATTGCGGCATCGCTCGCATTCGCGCTGCTGGCGTTTGCGATCGGCGGTTCCGCGGCCGGAATTCTCCCGGAGGATATCGACGACAAGCTCAAGCAGATGGCCGGCATCCTCGATCCCATCAAGATCGCCTTCACCGATGGTCCGTCGGCCATATTCGATGAATCGGTCCGCCATGATCTCTATATCGCCAGTGCCGGCCGGTCCGAGGAAATATTCGGGATCGTGTCGCACATGTCCTGGTACAATATTTTCATCGGACTGGGCGCAGGCTTTACTTACTCCTACATGCATTGGGAGGGGTGGGTTGACGGATACGCCAACTCCCACTTCTCACCACTGGCACTGACCTACAAGTTCGGCATCATCTATGCGATCTGTATGTATGCCTATATTTCAAAAGGCATCGTCGGACTCATCCGGTCGAATGACAGGATGACGAGCATGGTAGGGTTTGGACTGGTGATGTTCCTGGTCCAGTCGTTGTTTGCATTTAATCTGTTCGTTGAAATATTTTTCCCGTTTTTGGTGGCGCTCCGTCAGGTCGCCGAAAGGACCGCTGTGCCCGTAAGTAATGTCGGGCGCAGGGGAGATGGAGGATCCGATGTGCGGGCTTAGTCTCTATAGCGCAGACCAGAATCGTTCGGAGGCGCTTGGCCGTAGCCTCGAGGCCATCGCGCATCGTGGGCCCGACGCCCGCGGACAGGCGGAGTGGCGCCGGCCGGATGGCGGCACGGTCGGGTTCGGCCATGTCCGTCTGAGCATCGTGGATATTTCGGCGGCCGGCAATCAGCCGATGGTCTCCGCCGACGGCCGCATCGCGATGATCTTCAACGGCGAGATCTACAATCATGCGGATCTCGCAGGTCGCCTGCCGGATCATGTGTTCAAGAGCAGCTCCGACAGCGAGGTGCTGCTGGAACTCTATGCCCGGTTCGGCAGCGCGTGTTTCGCGGATTTGTGCGGCATGTTCTCGGCGGCGTTCCTTGACATCGCGACGGGCGCGCTCGTGGTCGTGCGCGACCAGATCGGCATCAAGCCGGTCTATTATGCGACGGATTCGGCGGGCCTGTATGTCTCGTCGGAAATCAAGGGCCTGACGCCGTTTCTCGGCGCGGCGCCGGCGGTATCGCTGGACGGTCTGTTCGAGTTTCTGAACTGCGGCTTCGTCTTCGAGCCGGAAAGCGGCCTCGAAGGAATTCGCAAGATTCCGGCCGGTTGCTATCTGCAGCTCGACCGTGGCGAACTAAGCGTGCATCGCTATTTCTCGCTGGACGAAGCGACGCGCCTGCCCGGTTCGGCCGAGGCCGAACTGATGCCCGCGGTGCAGCGTCAGCTGATCGCCGACGTCAAGCTCGGGGTATTCTTTAGCGGCGGGCTGGACTCGTCGATCATCGCCGCCGGCGCGAAACGCGAAGCGCTGTTCGCTGCCTATGACGCGGCCGAGATCCAGACCGGCGGACTGGTCGACGATGCGCCCTATGCCGAGCAGATCGCCAAGATCCTCGATATCGATCTGACCAAGGTCGCGATCTCTGACAGTCTCGACCCGGACTATATCCTCGACACGATGCGAACGGTGGCCGCCGGAAGCGAGGAGCTGATCTCCGACTACACTTACTATGCCTCGCTTCAGCTCTCGCAGGCGGCGAGAGCGCACGGGTTCAAGGTGATGTTGAGCGGTACCGGCGGGGACGAAGCCTTTGTCGGCTATCCGCGCTACAAGCTCGTCATGAACGAGGCGCGCTACAGGCCGGTCAACTGGCTCCTCAGGTCCGGCCTGTTCAAGAGCATCGCTCAGCGCAACCGCGGGCTGGCGAAGAAGGTCAATCGTTTTACCGAATATTTCGGGGAGCGGCACTTTGCCCTGCGCTATGCGCGCCTGGTCGGCTATCTGAGCCGTCGCGAGATCACCGCGCTGATGGCCACGGAGGATTATGATCGCCTTGCGCAGCGCTTCGTGCGCCGATGCGACACACTCCTGCAGGGGTTCGAGGGCGATACGCCGCTGATGCAGGCACTCGTTCTCGATTATCATGGCTATCTCAGCCACAATCTTTCGGTTGCCGACAAATCGTCGATGAGCGTCGGCCTGGAGCTCCGCGTCCCGCTTCTCGATCCGGCCGTCTATTGCGGCTCGCTGGGCGCACTGCGTCAGAAGGGCGCCAAGCCACGCTTCGGCAAGCAGTTGCTGCGGGACGCGCTGCTGAAGATCCTGCCGAAGCGGTTGGTCGATCGTCGCAAGGCGCCGTTCAACCCGCCGCTTGATGCCAAGATCACTGCGCTCGGCCAGGAGCGTATCGAGCATCATCTGTCGCAGAGCCCGCTCGGCAACTATCTCGACCTGCAGGCCGCGAAGGAGATTGTGAGCCGGCATTTCCAGGGCGTGGAAAACAATACCTACAAGGTCTGGCAGCTGCTGTACCTGTCCTTCTGGCTTGAAGGACGGGTGGCGACCGCAGATGAGGCCGGGGCGGTCCCCGGTCCCGCCTTCGATCGCGTCGCCTGAGCAGACGGACAAGGGATGCGTCACATCTGTCAGTCAATCGGAACCTGCGGTCAGGCATGATTTCCCGCTATTGGCATACGCTTCGCCATTTGCGGCCGGTGCAATTCTATGGCCGGTTGTGGTTCCGCATGGCCCGTCCCCGGCCGGACCTCGCGCCGGCGCCGGGCCTGCGGACCGTCACCGGTGCGTGGCAGATCCCGATCGAACGCCAGCCGAGCATGACGGGGCCGCGGCAGCTGCGGTTCCTCGGCAGGCAGGAGGATCTCGACGCGATCGGTTGGGACGGGCCGGGCGCCGACAAGCTGTGGCGTTACAACCAGCATTATTTCGACGATCTCAACGCCGCCGGGAACGGTGCGCGCCGCGCATGGCATCAGGCGTTGCTGGCCGACTGGGTTCGTTCGAATCCACCGGCCAGCGGCAATGGCTGGGAACCCTATCCGGTTTCGTTGCGGATCGTGAACTGGGTCAAATGGGCGCTTGCGGGCAACGACCTGCCGGCGGACCTGCAGCACAGCCTCGCGGTTCAGGCGCGCTGGCTGACCCGGCGCCTCGAAATTCACCTGCTCGGCAATCATCTCTTCGCCAATGCCAAGGCGCTGATCTTTGCCGGATGCTATTTCGATGGTCCGGAAGCCGCTGGATGGCTGAAGCTCGGCTTCGATATCCTGCGCAAGCAGGTGCCCGAGCAGATACTGGGCGATGGCGGGCATTTCGAGCTCACCACGATGTACCATGCGCTTGCCGTCGAGGACATGCTCGATCTGTGCAACGTGACCACGGTCCATGCCGGCGCGCTGAGCCCGCGCGACCGTGAACTCGCCGACGGTTGGTGTGCGCGGGTGCCGCAAATGGTCGCCTGGCTCCGGTCGATGTGCCATCCCGACGGTGACATCGCTTTCTTCAACGATGCGGCAATCGGGATCGCGCCGTCGCTGGGGCAGCTCGACTCCTATGGGCGGCGTCTTGGCATCGACACGGATTCCGGGCCATCCGCGTCGGTCTGGCTTGCCGAGTCGGGCTACGCACGCCTCGAAAATCCGCGAGCCGTGGCATTGATGGATCTTGCGGCCGTCGGACCGGACTATCTTCCCGGTCACGCCCATGCCGATACATTGTCGGTCGAGCTGTCGGTCGATGGCCAGCGCATTCTGGTGAACTCGGGGACCAGCCGGTACGGCGCCGATGCGGAAAGGCTGCGTCAGCGTGGGACCGCGGCGCACAACACCGTTGTGATCGACGGACAGGATTCCTCGGAAGTGTGGGGTGGTTTTCGAGTCGCGCGGCGAGCGCGAATCCTGCGCGCCGATGTGGATCTTGCCTCGGCCCAGCAGAGCGCGCGGGGCAGCCATGACGGCTATACACGCCTACCCAACCGGCCGATCCATGAGCGGCTGCTCACGCTGGGCGAGACCGGTTGCACGGTTGAGGATCGCGTGAGCGACTCTTCGTCGGACGCCGTGGCGCGCTTTCATTTCCACCCGGCGCTTGACGTGCGTCAGGATATGCCGGGGGCGGGCATCGTGTCATGGGGTGACGGCCGCCGGGTTTCGTGGAGCGTCGAATGCGGGACTGCCTGGATCGAGGAGACCCATTGGCATCCGCATTTCGGCGAGGCGATCCCCAATGTCTGCCTGTGCGTGCGGCTTGAGCAAGGAAAGAGTCTCGTCATGTGGGATTGGGACTGAGGTGTGCCTATGAAGCGACCCGTTCTTTCTTCCCGGCGATTGGCGTAATCTCGCCGAAACGTTGCTTGGGCAGGAGCGGATCCGCTTCTACGGTTGCTCATTCGGCATGAACGTCGCAGGGGAGCAACGCGAACAGTTCAATCGAAGGATATTTGTTTCTTGGCCAGATGCATCGTGCCACTCGGTTCGCGACTGCGTCGGGTCGTTCTGACTGGCGAGAGTGCCGGAGATCAGTCTTCCGTCGCGAGCCACGTGCTGGAAATCAACAGGAAAGCCGCTGCCTAGATGAAGAAGAAAATCATGCTGGTCTTTGGCACCCGGCCAGAGGCGATCAAGATGGCGCCCCTGTATCATGCGCTCAAGGCGGAGAGCGAGGCGTTCGAGACGCTGGCCTGCGTGACGGCGCAGCACCGCCAGATGCTCGATCAGGTGCTCGAAGCGTTTGATATCGTGCCCGATATCGACCTCGACCTGATGAAGTCGGGGCAGGATCTGTACGACGTCACGTCGTCCGTGTTGCTCGGTATGCGGGACGTGCTCAAGAACAACCGTCCCGATATTCTGCTCGTGCACGGCGATACCACGACGACGCTGGCATCCTCGCTGGCGGCCTTTTACGCCGGGGTTCGGGTGGGGCATGTCGAGGCCGGCCTGCGGACCTACGATCTGGCCGCGCCGTTCCCGGAGGAGCTCAATCGTCAGGTGGCGACGAAGCTCAGCCACTGGCATTTCGCGCCGACTGAAACCAGCCGGGACAATCTGCTCAAGGACGGTGTCGCGGCGGCACGGATCGCGGTGACCGGCAACACGGTCGTCGATGCGCTGTTCTGGACCCTCGATCGGATCGAGCAGGACCCCGCAGTCCACGACAGGATCGTCGCCCGGTTGAGCGGCATGCTGAATTTCGACTGGAAGTCGGACAAATATGTCCTGATCACCGGGCACCGGCGCGAGAATTTCGGCGAGGGATTCCTGCAGATCTGCCATGCGCTGAAGGATCTGGCCGATCTGTATCC
>CAYOXO010000028.1:0-38594 GCA_964407945.1 uncultured Stakelama sp. | reverse complement strand
GCATCGGCGGATCGTCGCTCGGCGCGCACATGGTCAGCGCACAGAACCGCGCCGCACCAGGTTCACAAGTCCGAGCAGCACGTCCGCACCCAGGAAGGACTCGAGCAGCGATGTCTGGCTGAACGATCCCTGGGTGATCGTGCCGCCGCCGATCAGCGGCGTGATGATCAATCCCGCGAGCACCGCACCGACGATGCCCACGACGATATTCAGGAAAATGCCCTGCTGGGCGTCGGTACGCATCACGATGCTGGCCAGCCAGCCCAGAACACCGCCTACAATTAGAAGCACGATAAGGTTCAACATCGACCGTCTCCTGCAATCCTTCTCGGCATCGCCGAGTCATGGGGATATACGGTTGAAACGGCGGGATGTTCCGCCTGCGAACAGATTAGAATTGGGGAAGCGATGGCGATCTATGCGTTCGAGGATACGGCGCCGTCGATCCACCCTGACGCCTGGGTCGCGCCCAGCGCCGATGTGATCGGCGACGCACGGCTGGCGGAAGGCGCGAGTATCTGGTTCGGCGCGGTGATCCGCGCGGACAACACCCCGATCATCGTTGGCGAACGCAGCAACGTGCAGGAAAGCTCGATGCTGCATTCGGATCCAGGTATTCCGCTCACCATCGGTGCCGACTGCACCATCGGCCACCATGCGATTCTGCACGGCTGCACGATCGGGAATCGTGTCCTGGTGGGCATGGGCGCGATCATCCTCAACCGCGCGATGATCGGCGACGATTGCCTGATCGGCGCCGGCGCGCTCGTGACCGAAGGCAAGGAGTTCCCGGCGGGCAGCCTGATCGTCGGAAGCCCGGCACGTGCAGTGCGTGAACTTGACGCTACGACACGCGCCGCTTTGCTGATTTCCGCACATAGTTACACCGATCGCCAGCGTCGTTTCCGTACGGGCCTGACGCGCATCGACTAGCCTTTTCAAATATCAGGTATGGCACTCTGGCGAGCTATCCCGTGCCCGCTGGACAGGAAATTCAGTTCGGGTATGAAACGCAAATGGCCCTACCCGCTCTGTTCGATCGCCTGCGCCTGCCCGTCATCGGGTCGCCGCTCTTCATCGTCTCCGGTCCGGAGCTGGTCATCGCCCAGTGCAAGGCGGGGATCGTCGGCTCGTTCCCGGCGCTCAACGCCCGGCCACAGAGCCAGCTCGACGAATGGCTCCACCAGATCACCGAAGAACTGGCGGCGTGGAACCGCGACAATCCGGGCCGTCCGGCCGCGCCCTTCGCGGTCAACCAGATCGTCCATCGCTCGAACGACCGGCTCGAGGCGGACCTCGCCACCTGCGGCAAATGGCAGGTGCCGATCGTCATCACCTCGCTCGGCGCGCAGGAAGCGCTCAACCAGGCCGTTCACAGCTGGGGCGGCATTACGCTGCACGACGTCATCAACGACCGCTTCGCGCACAAGGCGATCGAGAAAGGTGCCGACGGCCTGATCCTGGTCTGCACCGGTGCCGGCGGTCATGCCGGCCAGCTCAGCCCCTTCGCCTTCGTGCAGGAAACCCGTGCCTGGTTCGACGGCCCGATCATCCTTTCGGGCTCGATCGCCAATGGCGGCGCGATTCTGGCCGCACAGGCAATGGGCGCCGATCTCGCCTATATCGGCTCGCCCTTCATCGCGACCACCGAGGCGCACGCTGAAGCCAGCTACAAGAACGGCATTGTCGAGGGCACCGCTTCGGACATTGTCTACACCAGCCTCTTCACGGGCGTGCACGGCAACTATCTGCGCGCTTCGATCGTCGGTGCAGGCCTCGATCCCGACAATCTGCCCGAGAGCGACCCGAGCAAGATGAACTTCGGCTCCGGTGGTAATTCGAAGGCGAAGGCTTGGCGCGATATCTGGGGATCGGGCCAGGGCATCGGTGCGGTCCACGCCGTCACACCGGTCGCGGAATTCGTCGATCGCCTCGACAGCGAGTATCGCGCCGCCCGAGCACGCATTGCAGGCCTGTCCGAAGGCGGCTGGCGCGCCTGAACGCTAGGACGGATCGGCGCCCTAGAATGCGTGTGCCAGCCGGTCCAGCATCCGCCGCGCCGGACTGACCGGCACCGGCGCTTCCTCATCCTGCGCGGTATCGATGCGCGCGACTCGGCGGTAGAGATCCTGGCTCGCGGCGATCAGCCCCTGTGCAGCCAGCGGCATCACATCGAACGCAGCCGAATCCGTCTCGGGTGCCTTGCCAAGCCGCCGCGACGAATGAAGCGCATCGCCCATCGGAATCTCGCCCGCATCCACCGCGCGCTGGGTCAGCAGCCATGCGATCACATGCATCAGCCGCGTCGTGACCTTGAGCGACTCGCACGAGAACACCACGCGCGTCATCGCATCCAGCGTATCGCGCTCATTGCGGCCCATCTCGTCGAAATAGGCACGCGCCTCATCCGCCAGCACCATCGACTCGGTGTAGAGCGAGTCGATCAGCCGCCGATGGATTCGCGATGTCGCGTCGCCTTTGTTCATCGCGGATAACGCTGACACAAAGGGTCCGGCGGCGAAATAGCCAATCCGCGCAATCGCATGTCCCAAAGCGATGCGCTGTGCACAATCAGGTTCACGCGATGATGTCAGGGATCAGGCGGTCTTCGAGCATTGCGATCTCGTCCCGCAACCGCAACTTGCGCTTCTTCAAACGCGCAATCTGAAGCTGGTCCGGCGCATTGCCGCCCGATAGCGCTTCGATCGCCGCATCCAGATCGCGATGCTCGACCCGGAGCAGCTCCAGACGGCGCAAAATCTCGGTATCTTCCATTCCCTTACGCACCCCTGCAGGCCGCTATCCGGATCGGCCCGTCGCAGAACCTCGTTGCCCTGTCGATGCCGCGATTCGCAAGGGGCGACAAGCACCGCGAATCGTGATTTACTCCGTGATCCTCGCAACCCACGAGCAGGAGGATAGCTTCCATGCAGAACGCGCATCTCTCGGCACTTACGGCCAAACACGCGACTCTCGATCGCAAGATCAGCGCCGAGTCGCAGCGGCCGAGGCCCGATCAGATGATCATCGCCGATCTGAAGCGCCAGAAACTTAGGGTGAAGGAAGAAATCACGCTCAGTTGAAGCGTGTCGTGGTGTCGCCCTGGCTCGATGGCCGGGGTGACGCCTAACGTTTCCCTCCGCCTGCCCGATGCAGGCGAAACCTCAAAGAAATCAGGATCGAAAGAGCGGGCGCGTCGGCCGCGGCGCAGCCTCGGTCGCCTTCGCATAGCGCGGCGTATGCGTACCGTTTCCAACGGGCTTGCGTGCCGCCATGGGATCGATCTCTCGATCGAACGCGATTCCCACCCGGCCTTCCGCCGTCCAGGCAATACGACCGCCGACCCAGCCGACTCCGCGCACATCGATTTCGACGCGCGTTCCGACCGCAACCGGATTGGGATACTCCGCCATCAGGCCGCCCGCGGACAGGTTGCGTACGCGCGCGGCGACCTCCGGCTCTCCATCGACTCGCAGCTGCGCGGACAGCATCAGGCTGTCCCGCGAAGCCGAGCGCTGGCTCGAGGGATCGTCGCTCAAATTTGCGTTCAGGGGATCGGTCGGAAACTGGTCCATATGCCGTTCTGCAAATTCGCTTTCATGCGCGAATTAAAGCAGCAATCGCTATCCAAAGAGTTAACCGGAATGGGTATGCCGCCCATTCCGGGACTATTCGTCGCGTGAAACCTTCTCGTTTCGCTCATGACGCTCCTGCGCCTCGACGGTCATCGTCGCGATCGGCCGTGCCTCCAGCCGACCCAGGCTGATCGGCTCGCCCGAGACTTCGCAATAGCCATATTCGCCATCGTCGATTCGGCGCAGTGCCGCGTCGATCTTGGCGATCAGCTTGCGCTGACGATCCCGGGTGCGAAGCTCGATCGACCAGTCGGTCTCGCTCGACGCGCGATCGGTCAGGTCGGCCTCACGCAGCGAATCGACCTGAAGCTGCGACAGCGTGCCTGCGGCCTCGCGATGGATTGCGTCCTTCCACGCCAGCAGCTTCTCACGAAAATATTGAAGCTGCCGCGGATTCATGAAGGGTTCTTCGGGGCTTGGCCGATAACCATCGGGCAGGTCATTCGCGGGCGGCGGCCCTTTTTCGGGATCCTCGCGGTGCTCGTAAACGGTCGCCATGCCACTCTCCACCCCGGGTATCGACGGCGGTGCCATCGAGACCCGACTTTTGCCCGTCGGCGCTATAGGCAGGTGCGACCGGCTCTACAAGCGTCCGAATCCAGAGATTCGTGCGCCAAACCGTTCTTGCAGTGCGGAAAATTGCATGGGTCTGAACGAATCGGATCCTGCCGCGCCTGTTAACCATGCTCGTTCAGCACCGTTCCGCACCGTGAACGACTTTGTCTCGCCGCGGCACATTAACCATCGGGGAAACACCGTCCCCAGATAAATTTGCCCTTTGGCTCGCGAAACGATAGTTAACGCGATTGCACTTAATGGTTTGTTCTGCACTTTTCGTGCATGAGCCTGCCAGGCGCTGTGTCTGCAGCATCGGTGCAGTCTCCGGGAAAACTAGAGAGAACGATCATGTCGGTTCGGATGGCCTTGGCTAAATTGTGCGCATGTGCGTGCGGCGGCGCCGTAATCGGCGGCGGTGCGGTGCATGTCGCCGAGTCCCGCGCTGAGCGGTCTTACATGACGAAGCAGCCGGTCGCGGCGAAGCGCGTGATCACCAAGCGGGCGGTCGTGAAGCGGCCTGCGGTTCGCAAGCGGGTCGTGCGGCGCACCGTTACGACGGCACAATGCCAGCCCCAGGTACTGACGGTCACGACTCAGGGCGCACCCGTTCCCCTTCCCCCGCCCGTCTATGCGGAAATGCCCGCGGTCGGTGGCGGCGGTGGCGGTGGCGGCGGTGGTGCCGCAGTCGGTGGCGGCGGCTTCGGTGGCGGCTTTGGCGGCGGTTTCTTCGCCGGCGGCTTTTTCGGCGGCTCGGGCGGTTCGGGCGGTAGCGGCGGAATCGTGATCTCGTCGACATCGTCGGGCGGCTCGACCAGCACCTCGGGCGGATCGACCTCGTCCGCCTCGGGCGGTTCCGGTGGCTCAGGCGGTTCGTCGACCTCGACCTCGACCGGCGGTGTGTCGAGCACCAGCACCTCCTCGACCGGCGGTTCGTCCACGTCCTCGGCGTCGGGCGGCTCTTCGACCTCGGCCTCGTCCTCGGGCGATGTGTCGTCTTCGTCGAGCGGCAACGTCTCGACCTCCACCTCGACCTCGGCCAGTTCGTCGGGCGACGTCTCGTCCTCGACCTCCAGCGGCTGGAGCACATCGAGCGGCTGGAGCAGCACCTCGTCGACCAGCACCTCGACCTCGACCAGCACCTCGACCGGCGGCAGCACGTCGTCAGGCGGCCCCGATCCGGTTCCCGCTCCGCCGATGGTCCTGCTGTTCGGCGCGGCCGCCGCGGCCCTGGTCGTGCGCAAGCGCTTCCAGAACCGCAAGGCCAAGGAAGCGACCGCCGACTAGACGATCCCGCACCGCGCGGCTTTGCGCGATGCTCATATCATTATGACGGGCGGGATCTCGCGATCTCGCCCGTCACTGATTCCGGGAGCGATCGCCCGGCCTACTCATTTCGATGAAATCCGGATTCTCCGTTTTCGAAAAACAAAGTAAATGTTCCCTAATGGATCATTAACCATTCGATAAACCGGATTACTCCCCCTTCCGCATCGCATAAACTCTCAAGGAACTATCGAGGAATCACTGTCGATGACTGCGCGCATTCCCTGCGCGCGGGGGAGGGAAGTCATGTCTGTGCGAGCGGCGGTAGCGAAATTGTGCGCGTGTCTGTGTGCGGGCGCGGTGATTGGCGGGGGCGCGGTTCATGTGGCCGAATCCCGCGGCGGCAACGGCGTCTCGCAGAAGCGGGTGATCGCCAAGCGGACCATCACCAAGCGGACGGTGAAGCGGCCGATGCGCAAGCGTATCGTACGCCGAACAATCGTCTCGACGCGGTGCCAGCCGCAGACGCTCAGCATCACGGCCCATGCCGCGCCTCTCGCCCTTCCACCGCCCGTCTATGTCGATAGCGAGCCGGTGATGATGAGCGGCTTCGATGGCGGCGGCGGTGGCGCATATGGCGGCGGTTTCTTCTTTGGCGGGGGTACGATCCCGATACCGGGAGGTCCGAGTGGTCCCGGTGGGCCGGGCGGCCCCGGTGGGCCAGGAGGTCCTGGCGGACCGGGAGGGCCTGGGGGCCCCGGCGGTCCTGGCGGACCGGGCGGACCGGGCGGCCCCGGTGGCCCCGGAGGGCCGGGAGGCCCTGGCGGACCGGGAGGGCCGGGCGAACCGGGAGGCCCGGGAGGACCACACCCGGTCCCGGCCCCACCGATGATCCTGTTGTTCGGTGCCGCCGCCGCAGCACTGGTTGCGCGCAAGCATTTCCAGCGCGCCAGGCCGAGCGGGACCGCCGGCTAGGCTATTCCGCCGCGATCAGCGCCTGCTCGATCTCGGTGATCGTATGGCGGGTGAGATCCTTGTCGATCTCGCCTGCCAAACGATTTTCCACCTCTCTATGGTAGTTCTTGCGCAGTTCGCCCAGCGTCCGCGGCGGCGCCACGATGATCAGCGACTCGAAATCGTTGTTCAGTGCGCGCTTGCGCAACAGCTCGGCCGTTTCCGCCGCAAACCGGTCTTCCTCGATCTGATGGAAATCCGCCTCCTCATAGGCGCTCCGCCCTGGCCCCACGCTCGAAAAGCTGCGCCCCGGCGCATCGGTCTTGTGCTCTCCATTGGCCGGGTTCTCCTGCACGCGCTTGCGTTCGAGCTGAAGGTTCGGATGCACCGCATCGCCTTCATTGCGCAGGAACAGCATCTTGCGGCCGTCGGCCACCACGACAAAGGCATTGTGGGGAAGACGCATGGTTGATCTCCTTCTTGTGCTTCAAGGGGAACGCACACCGCGCGCGCCGGGTTGCGCGCATCATCGCTCGACGCCATAGCCCTGCCCCATGCATGATATCCGCCTGATCCGCGAAAACCCCGAAGCTTTCGATGCGGCGCTGGTCCGTCGCGGCGCCGATCCGCTGGCCACCAGCCTGATTGCGCTCGACGAGTCGCGCCGTGCGCTCACCACCCGCCAGCAGGAGGTGCAGGCCCGCCGCAACGACCTGTCGAAGCAGGTGGGGCAAGCCAAGGCCGCGAAGGACGAGGATCGCGCGCAGGCGCTGATGGCCGAAGTCGGAACGCTCAAGGACGAGCTCGAACAGCTCAACTCCAGCCAGACCGAGGCCGACGAAGCGCTCAGGACCGCGTTGTCCGCCATCCCGAACCTTCCTGCCGCCGACGTGCCCGACGGCGCGGACGAGGAGGATAATGTGCTGGTCCACTCGATCGGCACCCAGCCCGTCTTCACCTTCGAACCGCGCGAGCATGACGCGTTCGGCCCCGCGCTCGGCCTCGATTTCGAGACTGGTGCTTCGCTCGCCGGCGCCCGCTTCACGCTGGTGCGTGGGCATGCCGCAAAGCTCGCCCGCGCGCTCGGCCAGTTCATGCTCGACACGTTGACCGGCGATCACGGCTATGAGGAAGTGAACCCGCCGATCCTGGTCCGTCCGGACGCGATGTACGGAACCGGCCAGTTGCCCAAATTCGCCGAGGACAGCTTCCAGACTACCGACGGCCGCTGGCTGATCCCGACCGCCGAGGTCAGCCTGACCAACATCGTGCGCGAGCAGATCCTTTCGGCCGACACGCTGCCGCTGCGCTTCACCGCGCTCACACCCTGCTTCCGGTCGGAAGCCGGCGCCGCGGGCCGCGATACGCGCGGCTATATCCGCCAGCATCAGTTCGACAAGGTCGAGATGGTCTCGATCGTCACGCCTGACGAATCCGAAGCCGAGCATGAGCGCATGACCGCCTGCGCCGAAGGCATCCTGACGGCACTCGCCCTGCCCTTCCGCCGCATGAAGCTGTGCGCCGGTGACATGGGCTTCAGCGCCACCCGCACCTACGACCTCGAAGTGTGGCTGCCCGGCCAGGGCCGCTATCGCGAAATCTCGTCCTGTTCGACCTGCGGCGACTTCCAGGCGCGCCGCATGAACGCGCGCTACCGCAACGCTGACGGCAAGCCCGCCTTCGTCCACACCCTCAACGGCTCGGGCCTCGCAGTCGGCCGCACGCTCGTCGCGGTGCTGGAGAATTACCAGCAGGAGGACGGGTCGGTCGCGGTGCCGGAGGCGCTCAAACCCTATCTGCGCGGTCTCAACCGTCTCGAACCCGCTGCGTGAGGATCCTCCTCACCAACGACGACGGGGTCCACGCCCGCGGTCTCGAGGTACTCGAACGCATCGCCCGCACTCTGTCCGACGATGTCACGATCGTCGCCCCGCTCGAGGAACAATCGGGCAAGGGCCGTTCGCTCTCGCTGACCGAGCCGGTACGCTTGCGCAAGTTCGGTGACCGCCGCTTCGCAGTCACCGGCACGCCGACCGATGCGGTGATGATGGCGCTGGCCGAGATCATGAAGGACTCCCCGCCCGACCTTATCCTTTCTGGCGTCAATCGCGGCGCCAATCTGGGTGAGGATGTCAGCTATTCCGGCACCGTTTCCGCGGCGATGGAAGGCGCGCTGGCCGGTATCCGATCGATCGCCTTGAGCCAACGTTATGCTGCTCCCTCGCCCGGCGAGCGCGTCAGCTTCGAGGCAGCCGAGCAGTGGGGCGAGCGCGTATTGCGCCCGCTCATCAAGGCGGATTGGGCACCGCGCACGCTGATGAACATCAACTTCCCGCCGGTCCCGGCTGCAGAAGTGAAGGGTATCAGAGCGGTGAGCCAAGGTTTGCGCGACTATGGCCGGATGAAGCTCGACAAGCGCACCGACCCGCGCGGCTTCGACTATTACTGGTTCGGTCTCGGTCGCATCGATCATACGCCGGTCGCCGATACCGATCTCGAAGCGATCGAAATGGGTTACATCACCGTCACGCCCTTACATCTGGACATGACGCACCGCGAATCCCTTGATATGGTTACCGATATATTTCGTTGATGCCGGGGGAAGGCATGATTGGCCGGGGGGCCCGTAACTGGAAGTGGATCGCGGTGGCATTGCTGCCGCTCGCATCGGCGTGCATCCCGGCCGGGAGCGGGCCGCCGCCGGCCGGCACCTATTCCGATGACGAGCCGCAGGACCCGACGCGCATACCGCGGCGCGAGGATGTGACTGCCCTCCCCGCACCGCCGCCAGCATGGGAAGCGCGCCGTGTCACAGCGGACGCGCGCTCCGTCGCCGCGTCGACCTATATCGTCCAGCCGGGCGATACGTTGCGCGGCATCGCCAACAAGACCGGCGCCGGCTCCGAAGCGATCGCGCGCGCCAATCAGCTTGAGCGCCCCTTCACGATCCGCGCAGGCCAGCGACTGTCGATCCCCGGTGGCCGCTACCACCTTGTCCGCGACGGCGAGACCGGCATCGCCATCGCGCGCGCCTATGGCGTCGAATGGGGCCAGGTCGTCACCGCCAACGACCTCGCCGAACCCTATATCCTGCGTACCGGCCAGCGCGTGCTGATCCCGGGTGCCGAGCGTCCGCGCACCCGCGAGGAGCGCGCTGCAGCTTTCCGTCTCGACATCGACGACATCGTCACGGGAAGCCAGCCCGCGATTCCCGAGCGCGCACGACCAACCCGGCCCACCGCCTCTTCGGCCCGCGTGCTCCCGCCGACCGCAGCGGTGGCTCCGCCGGCTGCACTGCGCGGCCAGTTCCAATGGCCTGCCCGCGGCAACATTATCCAGCGCTTCGGCCCCGTTGCCTCGGGCGAGCGCAGCAATGGCATCAAGATCGCCGTTCCGCTCGACACACCGGTTCTCGCCGCTGCCGATGGTACGGTCGCTTATGTCGGCAGCGACATTCCCTCGGTGGGCGGACTGGTCATCCTTCAGCATGGCGGCAGCTGGACCACCGTCTATGGCCATGCCGGGCAGTTACTCGTCCAGCGCGGCCAGTCGGTGAAGCGCGGCCAGATGATCGCACTGTCGGGCGACAGCGGCGCCAATCGTGCGCAGCTCCATTTCGAGATGCGCCAGGGCCGCACCCCCGTCGATCCGATCCCCCGGCTTCCGGCGCGGCCCTGAGCCACGCATTGATTGCCCCGCGATAGCGGCTAAGCTTCACCTCGCATGCGCTTCCTTCCCCACGCGACGCTCAAGCGCAAATCGACCCTCCCCGTCTGGGTCTCGATCAGCTGGCGTGTCCTCGCAGTCGTCGGGCTGCTCGCGCTCGCGATCGGCGTCCACTGGTTCGACCGGGAGGGGCTGCGCGACAATTATGACGGGCATATCAGCTTCGTCGACATCGTCTATTTCACGATGATCTCGATCACCACGACCGGCTATGGCGATATCGCCCCGGTCACCGAACGCGCCCGCTTGTTCGATGCGCTGGTGGTGACGCCGATCCGTGTCTTCGCGGTGCTGCTGTTCCTCGGCACCGCCTATAATTTCGTCCTCAAGCGTACATGGGATAGATGGCGAATGGCTCTGATCCAGCGCAACCTTCACGGCCACATCATCGTCGCAGGCTTCGGCACCACCGGCTCCGAGGCGGTGGACGAACTGATCGCACGCGGCACCGATCCGGGCGACATTGTCGTCATCGACGGCAATCAACAGGCCCTGGAGCGCGCACGCGAGTGCGGTTGCATCATCCTTCAGGGCGACGCCACGCGCGATGCGACGCTGGAGGATGTCAAGATCACCCGCGCCCAGTCGATGATCGTCAGCGCCGGTCGGGACGACACCTCGGTGCTCATCACCCTCACCGCGCGCCACCTCGCCCCCGACCTCAAGATCAGCACGGTGGTGAAGGCCGAGGACAACGAACTGCCTGCAAGGGCCGCGGGCGCCACCACTGTCATCAATCCCGTCAGCTTCGCCGGGCTGCTCCTTGCCAGCTCATGCAAGAGCAAGCATGTCGCCGACTATATGATGGACCTGGCCTCGATCGAGGGGCCCGTCGCGCTCAGCGAACGCCCGGTGAAACCCGAGGAGGTCGGTCACCCCCTCGCTGCGACCTCCACCGGCATCGGTCTGCGCCTGTATCGCGGCGGCCAGCCGTTCGGCTTCTTCACCGATGAAGCCAAGTCACTTCAGGCAGGCGATACCATTGTCGAGGTCGTGCGAACGAAATAGCGTCTAACCGATTGGTAATGCGCACAGGCTACCCTCGCCCGTCACCGTCAGGGGATCGCAAATGATCGTGCCGATCATCTCGATGAGAGTGCGGAACTGGCCCGCGAAGCCGGCGCGAAGGGCGGGGCGGCCGGTCAGGCACTACGCAATGAACGCGATGCCAAGATCGTCGGGAACGGAAACTGACTCAGCCGGTCGCCGGAGCAGGCTCTCGAAACGAGACGGTGCTATGAGGACGCAGGAGGCTCTGCATGATTCTGCGCAGCATCTGGAGTTTCGTCATTCGCCATAGGTTCGCCATCCGCGATATCAGCCTGCTGCTGGCCGCTCTGGGCCTGCTTGCCTATGTCGTGTTCGCAGTCGATCTGTTCGAGAATCAGGACGGCATCGATGCCCGTACGGCGATCGTCGAACTCGATGAGGCGTTGCTGCTTGGGGCCTTG
The DNA here is from genome assembly GCA_964407945.1 of uncultured Stakelama sp. GTDB lineage: Bacteria > Pseudomonadota > Alphaproteobacteria > Sphingomonadales > Sphingomonadaceae > Sphingomonas. Next base: position 27,007 of record CAYOXO010000028.1, on the reverse strand, counting down.
CTTGCCTGCGCCCTGTTCGGCTTCGGCGTGCGGCACTATCTGCGCCAGAAGCGCGAATTCGCCCGCCGCCTTGCTGCCGAACGCGAAGTACGCAAGCTCGCCTATCAGGACGTGCTGACCGGACTGCCCAATCGCCGCCGTTTCGACGATGCGCTGCGCGCTGCACTCGATGCGCCGCCGCGAGCCGATGCCGCCCATGCAGTGCTCTTGCTCGATCTCAACGGCTTCAAGCGGATCAACGACGCCCATGGCCATGGCGCAGGCGACGAGGTGCTGATCGGCGTGGCGCAACGACTTCTGACGGCAATGCGCGACGGCGACCTTGTCGCACGGTTCGGCGGTGACGAATTTGCCATCCTCGCGACGCATCTGGCCGATCCCGAAGCCGCGACCAACATCGCGCTCCGCGTGATCGAGGCGTTGGAGCTCCCCATCCCCGCCGCCGGCGCCAACCATCGTGTCGGCGCAGGGGTCGGTATCGCGCTGGTTCCATCGGACGCGACGACGATCGAGGAAGCGATGCGCAAGGCCGATGTCGCGCTCTACCGCGCCAAAGGCGAACGACGCGCCGCCTTGCGCTTCTTCGAGCCCGCTATGGACGCGCAGATCCAGGAACGGGCCGAGGTGGAGAACGCACTGCGGGATGCGCTTGATCATGGACGGATCGACGTGGTCTATCGCCCGACCTTCGACTTGCGTACGCATGCGGTCCTGGGTTTCGATGCGGCACCGCGCTGGCTGGATGCGCAGCGCGGCGAAATCCCGCTCGAACGATTCATAGCGATCGCCGAAGAAGTCGGCCTGATCCATGCGATCGGCGAGCGTGTGCTGCGGCTCGCCTGCCGCGCGGCGAAGACCTGGCCCGCACACGTGACGTTGTCGATCGACATCCACGCGAGCCAGCTCCGCGATCCGCTGCTGGCAGAACGAATAACCAGCATTCTGGCTGAGGCGGGCATTGCGCCTGAGCGCCTCGAAGTCGATGTGACCGAAAGCGCGTTCGTCGCGGATCTGGACAACGCACGCACCGTGCTGAGCGCTTTGCGTGCAGCCGGAATCCGGATTGCGCTCGACAATTTCGGGACCGGTTATTCCAGCCTCTACCACCTGCGCAGCTTCCGCCTCGACAAGATCAAGATCGACCGGAGCTTTGTCCAGGCGATGACCAGCCAGCGCGAGAGCGCAGGCATCGTCCAGGCGCTGGTCGGACTGGGTCAAGGCCTGGGCATGACGATCGCGGCGGCAGGTATCGACGCACGCGATCAGGAAGGTGCCTTGATCGGCACCGGCTGCGAGCAGGGGCAAGGTGACTTGCTCAGCCGTCCGCTCGATGCCGAGGCTGCGACAGCATTGTTCGATACGCGCTGAAGACAAGGCAAAAACGATTAAGCAGGAGCATCGAGATCTCTTCCCGCATCAGCAAGTAAAGATTTGAACTCCTTTGGCCGATACCGGCATGGCACAGCAGGCATTCAGCTGCACTCCTTCCGCCTCGCAGATGATCGAAAGCGGCGGCGGATTTTTAGCACCGCGAACAGCGCCGCTTGAGATGATACGCCATATCAACTTACAAACAATTTAGTTTCGCTGGTGACAGATCGCAAACAACACGGTAAGGGGCGTCCCGATGGTCCGTTTCTTCACCTTGATGCTGTGCGTGTTCGCGCTGCTGTCGATCGGCACAGCGCCGGTCGCACATGCGGCTGAGCGCATGGTCTGCGTCGAGGCTGCTCAGACGATTCAAAGCGTCGATTCGGATCAGGCCACCGGCACGCCCGATACGGATCAGAGCGACAAGAACCTCGCGCATCAGCATGGCGGTTGCCATGGGCATCATTTTGCCTCGCTGACCGATACGGGCGTGGAGACGGAGCCGACTTCCCGCGAAGACCTGAGTGTTCGCGGCCCGGCTTCAGCACTGGCACCCGCTGCGCTCGATCCTGCGCTGAGACCGCCACAAGCCTGACGACCGCCCGCCGCCGGCATGTGCCCGGCGGCCGTTTCCGGTTGTCAGGAGTTTTCCATCATGAAGTCCCTTTACGCGGCGATGCTCGCCGCGGCGTCCTGCGCAGGCATTGCGCAGGCGCAAACCGCGCCTCCGGCCGCCCCCGTTGCGGCTGAAGAAGCGCTGACGCTGGACCGGGCATTGGCCATGGCCGGCGCGATCTCACCCGCCAACGAAGTCGCCGCGCTTGGGATCGAGGCGGCCCAAGCCGGCCGCAAGGTCGCCGGTTTGCGGCCCAACCCGACGATCAACGCCAATGTCGAGAATGTGATCGGCACCGGCGCAGCGCGGGGATTCAGCGGGGCCGAGACCACGATCGGTTTCGCGCTGCCGCTCGAGCTCGGCGGCAAGCGTCCCGCCCGCATCGCCGTGGCAGAGGCTCAAACCGCGCGCGCGCGCATCGACGCGGTGATCGCCAACGCCGACCTCAGGCTGCAAGTCACCCAGGCCTATATCGATGCGGTCGCGGCCGAACGCCGCATGGCCGTGGCGCGGGATCAGGTCGGCGTCACCGCCGAGAATCTGCGCATCGCCCGCGATCGCGTTGTCGTCGGCGCCAACTCGCCGATCGACGAGCAGCGTGCCGCTCTGCTTGCCACCAACGCACAAGCCGAGGCCGAGCGCGCAGTAAGCGGCGTCGAAGCAAGCCGGGCGGCGCTCGGTCAGCTCGTCGGCACCAGCTTGCCCGGCGCACTCGATCAGACCTGGTTCGAGACGATCGATGCCGTGCGTGCCGGGCCGGCGCTGCCCCCGAATGCCGAGGGCACGCTGGCGCTTGCGGCGGCGGGAGCGGATGTCACGACGGCCGAGGCACAACTTCGGCTCGCGCGCAGCCAGCGCATTCCCGACGTGACGGTCAGCGCAGGCACACGTCGGATGCAGGCAAGCGGAGACATGGCGATGCTGTTCGGCGTGTCGGTGCCGCTGCCGGTGTTCAACAACGGGCGCGCTGCAGTGGGTCAGGCAACCGCCCTGCGCAATCAGAGCGAGGCGCGGCGACGGCTCGCACGCTTCGATGCCGAGCGTGCAATCACCGCCGTCCGCGCCGAACGCGATCGCGCCGCGGCCAGCGTTCGCGCCTCCGGCCCGATCCTGACCGCCGCGCAGGAAGCCGCGCGGATCGCCCGGGTCGGCTATGGCGAGGGCAAGTTCGACCAGCTCGTCCTGCTTGAGGCCGAACAGGCGCTGCTCGATGCCCGCACCGCCGCGATCGACGCGCGCGCCCAATATCACGACGCCGAGGCGCGGCTCGCCCGGCTCACTACGCCGGCACCGGCGGCAATGGGGAATACGCAATGAAGAAGCTCGTTATCGGAGCCACGGCGCCGCTCGCTTTGGCGATTCTGCTCGCCGGCTGTTCGGGCGGCGAACCGGCGGCCAACAATAGTGCCGAGGCCAAGGCAGAAACCGGCGGAAACGAAGCCGCCCCCGCCAAGGCCGAAGAGAGCGAGGAAGGCGCGATCGCGCTGACCCCGCAACAGATCAAGGCGGCGGGGATCGAAGTCATTCGCGCAACCGCCAGCGGCGGCGGCGCCCTCACCCTCCCCGCGATGATCGAGGGCGATCCGCAAGGAACCCAGGTCGTCTCCGCAGCGATCGGCGGTCGCGTGGTCGCGCTCAACCGCAATCTCGGCGAACCCGTCGCGCGCGGCCAGGTGGTCGCGGTGATCGAGAGCCGCGAGGCGGCATCGTTGCGCGCGGAAGTCGAGGCGGCGGGCGCACGCGCCGCCCTCGCCCGGTCGAACCTCCAGCGCGAGGAACGGCTGTTCAAGCTGCGCGTCTCGCCCGAACGCGATCTGATCGCGGCACGCACCGCCGCGACCGAGGCCGGGATCGCGATGCGGCTTGCCCAGCAGCAGGTCTCGGCTGCGGGCGTCGGTGGTGGCGCGCTCAACCGCATCGGCGTGACCGCGCCGATCGGCGGGCGCATCACCGCGCGCCCGGTGGTGCTCGGGCAAACCGTCGCGGCGGATGCCGAGCTGTTCCGCGTCTCCAACCTTTCCCGCGTCGCAGTCAGCGTTTCGCTGTCGCCGGCAGATGCCGCGCGCGTGGCGGTCGGTACGCCGGTGGAGGTCAGTGCGGGCGGACGGCGTTCGCTTGCGCGGATCAGCTTCGTCTCGCCGGTGCTGGACGAGACCACTCGCCTGGTCACCGCGATCGCGCTGATCGACAATCGCGACGGTCAGTGGCGCGTCGGCGAGCCGGTCACAGCGTCGATCGGTCTGCCCGGCGAAGGCGGCGGCACCGTCAGCGTGCCCGCAGCGGCGGTGCAGACGGTCGAGAACCGCAACATGGTGTTCGTGCGCACCCCGACCGGCTTCCGCGCGCAACCGGTCACGCTCGGCGCACGCGGCGCCGGCACCGTCACGATCAATTCGGGCCTGACCGGGCGCGAGGAGATCGCAGGCAATGGCAGCTTCACCCTCAAGGCCGAACTCGGCAAGGGCGAAGCCGAGCATGGGCATTAAGTCATGATCGAACGCATCGTCACCTTTGCGGTGGAGCGGCGCTGGTTCGTCCTGCTCATCACCCTCATCGCCGTCGTCGTCGGCGCCTTCTCGCTGTCGAGATTGCCGATCGACGCCGTTCCCGACATCACCAACAACCAGGTCCAGATCAACGTCCGCGCCTCTGCCCTCTCTCCCGAACTGGTCGAGAAACAGGTCGCCTTCCCGATCGAGACCGCGCTCGCCGGCATCCCCGGCCTTGAATATACCCGGTCGCTGAGCCGCAACGGCTTTGCGCAGGTGACCGCCGTGTTCACCGACGCGACCGACATCTATTTCGCGCGCCAGCAGGTCGCGGAACGGCTGCGTACGGCCGAGGAGAATCTACCCGAGGGGGTCGCGCCGGAGATGGGGCCAATCGCCACCGGTCTTGGCGAAGTCTATATGTGGACCGTCCACATGGCCCACCGGCCGGAGGACAAGCACAAGCCGGGCGACCCCGGCCTGCAGCCCGACGGCAGCTACATCACCCCCGAAGGCGACCGGCTGGTCAGCGAGGCGGACAAGGCGACCTATCTGCGCACCGCGCAGGACTGGATCGTCGCGCCGCTGCTCAAGTCCGTCCCCGGCCTGGCCGGTGTCGATTCGATCGGCGGCTATGTGAAGCAGTATCAGGTTGTGCCGGACGTGCAGCGCCTGACCGCACTCAAGCTCAGCCTCAGCGACCTCGCCACCGCGCTGGAGGCGAACAACAAGGCCGTCGGCGCGGGCGTGGTCGATCGCAATGGCGAGGGCCTGGCCGTGCGTTCCGATGCGCGCATCGCCAATGCCGACCAGCTCGCCCGCACCGTCATCGCGACGCGCAACGGCGTGCCGATCCTGCTCAACCAGGTCGCCACGGTGAAGCTCGGCCAGGCGATCCGCATGGGTTCGGCATCGGAAAATGGCGGCGAAGTCGTCGTCGGCACCGCGATCATGCGGATCGGCGAGAATAGCCGCAACGTCGCCTCCGGGGTCGCGACGCGGCTGGAGAGCATCAATGCATCGCTGCCCACCGACATCATCATCCAGCCGGTGCTCGACCGCACGGGGCTGGTCAATTCGACGATCAAAACGGTGGCGAAGAACCTGTCCGAAGGCGCGCTGCTGGTCGTCGTCGTGCTGTTCCTGCTGCTCGGCAATTTCCGCGCGGCGCTGATCGCGGCGCTGGTGATCCCGGTCACCATGTTGATGACCAGCTTCGGGATGCTGCGTGGCGGGGTGTCGGCCAATCTGATGAGCCTGGGCGCATTGGACTTCGGCCTGATCGTCGACGGAGCCGTCATCATCGTCGAGAACGCACTGAGGCGGATCGCCGAACGCCAGCACCATATAGGCCGCACGCTCGACAAGAGCGAACGGCTTCAGGTGGTGGCGAGTGCGACGCGCGAGATGATCCGCCCATCGGTCTATGGTCAGGCGATCATCATCCTCGTCTATGTGCCCCTGCTCACGTTGACCGGTGTGGAGGGCAAGACGTTCACGCCGATGGCGCTTACCGTCATCCTCGCCCTCGTCTGCGCCTTCATCCTCTCACTCACCTTCGTGCCGGCGATGCTGGCCATCTGGCTGTCCAAACCGGTCGAGGAGAAGGAGGGCCGGATCATGTCCTGGCTCAAGCGTCGCTATGAGCCGGGCCTGAGCCGCGCGATGAAACGGCCGCGCACCACGATCGTGGCGGGGGTGGGCGCGTTCCTGATCGCGATCGGCGCCTTCGCGACGCTGGGACAGGAATTCCTGCCGCAGCTCGACGAAGGCGACGCGACCGCTCAGGTTCTGCGCGTGCCCGGCACCTCAGTCGAGCAGAGCCAGGCGATGCAGCTGCGCGTCGAAAAGGCGATTGCGGCGATCCCGGAGGTCAAGTTCGTCTTCTCCAAGACCGGCACCGCCGAGCTCGCGTCGGACCCGATGCCGCCTAACATCTCCGACACCTTCATCATCATGAAGGACCGCAAGGACTGGGCGAACCCGAAGCTGCCCAAGGCTGAGCTGGTGGCCAAGATCGAAAAGGCGCTGGAGGGGCTTCCAGGTAACGCGTACGAGATCAGCCAGCCGATCCAGATGCGCTTCAACGAGCTGATCGCGGGCGTGCGCGGCGACATCGCGGTCAAGGTGTTCGGCGACGACACCGACGCGATGAACGCGACCGCCAACCAGATCGCCGGCATCCTGCGCAAGGTGCCGGGGGCGACCGATGTCCGCGTCGAACAGACCGAGGGTCTGCCGATGCTCGACATCCGGCCCAATCGCGACGCGATGGCGCGGCTGGGCATCACCGCGCAGGTCATGCAGGACACGCTCGCCGCCGCGATCGGCGGACGCGATGCCGGCATGATCTTCGAGGGCGACCGGCGCTTTGCCGTCACCATCCGGCTGACCAACGCTGCACGCGCCGATCTGCAGACGCTGGGGCAGGTGCCGGTGCCGACGCCGGACGGCGCGTTCGTGCCGCTGGAGAGCATCGCCGACATCGCGGTGACGACCGGCCCGAACCAGATCAGCCGCGAGAACGGCAAGCGCCGCGTGGTGGTTCAGGCCAATGTCCGCGGCCGCGACGTTGCGGGCGTGGTCGAAGAGGCACGGGCCGAAATCGCCAAGCAGGTGCGCCTGCCGGCGGGCGAGTATCTCGAATGGGGTGGCCAGTTCGAGAATCTCCAATCGGCCAGCCAGCGCCTGATGCTGGTGGTCCCGGCCTGTTTCGCGCTGATCATCCTGTTGCTCTACGGTGCATTGGGAAGCGTGCGCGATGCGGCGATCGTGTTCACCGGCGTGCCACTCGCGCTGGTGGGCGGGGTGCTCGCGCTGTTCCTGCGCGGGATGCCCTTCTCGATCACCGCGGCGGTCGGGTTCATCGCGCTGTCCGGCATCGCCGTGCTCAACGGGCTGGTCATGGTCACGTCGATCCAGGACCTGATGGCGCGCGGCGTCAGCCGGGCCGAAGCGGCGTGGCAGGGCGCACTGGCGCGGCTGCGTCCGGTGGTGATGACCGCACTGGTCGCCTCGCTCGGCTTCGTGCCGATGGCGATTGCGACCGGATCGGGGGCGGAGGTGCAAAAGCCGCTCGCCACGGTCGTCATCGGCGGCCTGATCTCGGCCACGTTGCTCACCCTGTTCGTCCTGCCCACGCTCTATGCCCGCTACGGCCGGCGCGAGACCGACGTGGCCGAGGTCGAGCGGGAGGAGCCGCACGGCACGCCGCAGCCGGCGCACTAGCAACCTATGGCCCATCGCCGCCCCGTGCGGCGGTGGGCCCTTGTTCGAAGGGGCCATTTGATGGCGGGACAACGAACCGTTGGACAGGAGCATGAGCGACGGACCTTGTGGCTCGTCCTGGTGCTCAACGCCGGTCTTGCCGGCGGATTGCTGGCGGCGGGCGCACTTGCGGATTCGAGCGCGCTGATCGCCAACGGGCTGGACAATCTGTCGGATGCCGCGGTCTATACGCTCAGCCTCGTCGCGCTGCGCCGTAGCCGAGTGTGGAAGACGCGTGCCGCAATGGCATCGGGCGTGATGCTGATGCTGTTCGCGATCGGCGTACTGATCGACGTCGGCCGCCGCTTCGTTGAAGGCAGCGAACCGATGGGGCCGACGATGATGGCGATGGCCGCGGTCGCGGCCGTGGTGAACTGGATATGCTTGCGCAAATTGCAGGGGATCGAGGAACCGGACGTCAATCTGCGCGCTGCGACGACGTTCAGCTTCAACGACTTCATATCGAACGGCGGCATCCTGATCGCCGGCGTGCTGGTGCTGTGGCTCGGGCAGAATTGGCCTGACCTTGTCGTCGGGGTCGCGACCGCGCTGGTCGCGATCGGGGGCAGCATCGAAATCCTGCGCGACGCGCGCGCCGAAGGGAGGCGGCCATGACGGACACGCGCGACGATATGGTCCCGCCTCGGCGCAGACGCCCCTGGACCGAAGAGGACGACGCCGAGTTCCGCCGGCTGGCTGCCGAACGACAACCACCCGGAGAGATCGCCCGCCAGCTCGGGCGAACGATCGATGCCGTGCGCGGTCGGGCCGTCCACCTCAACATCGTACTGGCCTCTTCGCTTCGGCCCTGGCGTACAACCGTGCGCCGTTCACCGTAGCACGGAGGGATGGCGGCGAGCGGGGCAAGGTCGCCCCCTCGCCCGCCCTCTATCTTTTTTCGCAAAATTCCTTATGTGCGCGCCCAATCATGGCAACGCGACTTCCCGAAGCCCCCAAGGTGGGCATGGTGTCGCTCGGCTGTCCCAAGAATCTGGTCGACTCCGAGCGTATCCTGACCAAGCTCCGTTCCGACGGCTATATGATGTCGCCCGATTATGCCGGCGCGGACGTGGTGCTGGTCAACACCTGCGGCTTCCTCGACAGCGCCAAGGAAGAATCGCTCGAGGCGATCGGCGAGGCGATTGCCGAGAATGGCCGCGTCATCGTCACCGGCTGCATGGGCAAGGAGGCGGAGGTGATCCGCGCCCGCTTCCCCAACGTGCTCGCCGTCACCGGCGCCCATCAGTATGAGGAAGTGGTCGGCGCGGTCCACGACGCGGCGCCAATGCCGCCCAACGCGTTCCTCAACCTGGTGCCCGACAGCGGCCTCAAGCTGACCCCGCGCCACTACAGCTACCTGAAGATTTCGGAGGGCTGCAACCACCGCTGCGCCTTCTGCATCATCCCGGCCCTGCGCGGCGACCTGGTCAGCCGCCGCCCCGACGCGATCCTGCGCGAGGCGGAGAAGCTGGTCGAAGCGGGCACGAAGGAACTGCTGGTCATTAGCCAGGACACCTCGGCCTATGGCGTCGACATCCGCAAGGAGCCGCGGATGTGGAAGGGCGAACAGATCGTCCCGCATATGACCGATCTCGCCCGCGAGCTGGGCAAGATCGCGCCGTGGGTGCGGCTGCATTATGTCTACCCCTATCCCCATGTCGACCAGGTCATCCCGCTGATGGCCGAGGGGCTGATCCTCCCCTATCTCGACATCCCCTTCCAGCACGCGTCCCCCTCGGTGCTGCGCACGATGCGCCGCCCCGCCAACGAGGCGAAGGTGCTGGAGCGGCTCAAGAACTGGCGCAGCATCGCGCCCGACATCACGATCCGCTCGACCTTCGTCGTCGGCTTCCCCGGCGAGACCGAGGATGATTTCCAGTATCTGCTCGATTGGCTCGACGAAGCCCAGCTCGACCGTGTCGGCGCGTTCCGCTTCGAACCGGTCGAGGGTGCCGCCGCCAACGACCTGCCCGGCGCGGTGCCCGAAGCGGTCAAGGAAGAGCGCTACGCCCGGATCATGGAAAAGACCGCCGCGATCAGTGCCGCCAAGCTCCAGGCCAAGATCGGCCGCACGCTTGAGGTGATCGTCGACGAGGTCGAAGATGAGGGCGCGAACGCCCGTAGCCAGGCCGATGCGCCCGAAATCGACGGCACTGTCTTCCTCCGCGATGCCGGTCACCTGAAGCAGGGCGATATCGTCAAGGTCGAGATCGAGGACGCCGACGAACACGATCTATACGGCGTGCCGCTGGCCTGATGCTCGCCCGCGCCGCTCTCGCCGCCGCCCTGTGGCTGGCGCTGGGCGGCACGCGGGAGGATGATGGGGTGCGCCGCACCCCGGTCGATCCACTGACCGTCGCCGACGACGATTTTGCTCGCCACCGCGATCCAGCGGAATGGCGGGGTCTGGCGGTGAGCCAGATCGAGTTCCGCGAGGAACGCGGCGCTTGGCGCCTGTTCCGCATCGCCAATGTGAAGAAGCCGCGCGGCCCGCTCTGGTTCGTGCCGCACGACAACGAGAATGCCGGGTTCGAAGCCGCGCTCGCCGGAGTCCGCAAGCATGGCGGCGTGGTGATTGCCGTCGATTCCGGCATCGTCGAAGACGGCAAGCGCCGCAACGGAGCGGTCGATCGCGGCCGCCCGATCGACCCCAACCGCAATTTCCGCGACGGCTATCCCCGCTACGCCAACACCGTCCTTGCCGACTATCGCAACGGTGCCCGCCCGATCATCGCGCTGCACACCAACTCGCCTGGGTTCGACACCTCCTCGTCGAGCTGCAACCGGTCTGACCCGCCCGGCCGGGGCGAGGTCTCGATCCGCTTCTGCGACGATGTGATGCAGCCCTCCTCGTCGCGGAGCCGCGACTGGCCGTTCGACGACGACGATACGCTGGCCTATGTCCCCTGGCGCAGCGGCACATCGCCGGCGACGGCATGGTGCGGGCGAACGCTCGACAAGGCCGATTTCAATGTCGTGTTCGAACGGGTCGGCGTGACCGACGGCTCATTGTCCAACTACGCGCTGCTGCGCGGGCTGGACTATGTAAACTTCGAAACGCGCGAACGCGGTCTCGATCCCGCCGCACTGGCGGACAGCCGCAATCGCCTGTCCGCAATGATCGACCGCGCCCTCACCCTCTGTCTTCGCCGATAGCGCTTGGCGGCCATGCTCCGGAGTGCTTAGATCATCGCAATGACCGATCTCTCCCCGCTGCTTCAGCCCGATCGCGGCCAGCCCGCCCGCACCATCCACGTCGTCCATCCCGACAAATGGACCGAATGGCTCAAGGGTCAGCCGGTACGCGTCCGCACCGCGATCACCGCGAACAAGGTGGTGGGCAAGGCCGGCAACCGCGCCGTGCTGCCCGGCGACAAGGACGATGACTGGTCGATGTTGCTGGTGTGCGACGAGGCGGAAACTTCGCCCTACCGCATCGCATCGCTCGGCGAGCAGCTGCCCGAGGGGACCTATCGCCTCGCTTCCGGCGAACCCGGCGCGGCGATGCTTGGCTGGGTGCTCGCGCAGTATCGCTTCGACCGCTACCGAAAGGATGAAAGCCCGGTCGGCCCGCGCACCCTGTTGACGGGTGAGCCGGGCCGGATCGAGGAGACGCTCCGCATTGCCGCCGCGACCTTCAAGGTGCGCGATCTGGTCAACACCCCTGCCGCCGACCTTGGCCCCGCCGAGCTGGAGGCCGAGGCCGCGGCGCTCGCCAAGGCGAACGGTGCGACGCTCACTGTGACGCGAGGCGATGCGCTGGAGCAAGGCTATCCGATGATCCACGCGGTCGGCATGGCCGCCGCGCGCGGACGCGAACCGCGACTGATCGAGCTGGAATGGGGCGACCCCAAGCATCCGCGCCTTGCGCTGGTCGGCAAGGGGGTGTGCTTCGACACCGGCGGGCTCGACATCAAGCCTAGCGCCGGGATGCGCCTGATGAAGAAGGATATGGGCGGGGCTGCGCACGCGCTGGCATTGGCCAGCGTGGTGATGGCGCAGCGGCTGCCCGTACGCCTACATCTCCTTGTCCCCGCGGTCGAGAACGCCGTCGCTGGCAATGCCTTCCGCCCCGGCGACGTGCTCAGGACGCGCAAGGGCCTGACGGTCGAGAACACCAATACCGACGCCGAGGGGCGGCTGATCCTGGGCGATGCGATCGCCAAGGCGGTCGAGGCCAAGCCCGACCTGATCCTCGACTTCGCCACGCTGACCGGTGCGGCCCGCGTCGCGCTGGGCCCGGAGCTTCCCGCGCTGTTCGCCAACACCGACGCGCTTGCAAACGACCTGCTCGACCACGGCATCGCCCAGAAGGATCCGCTGTGGCGGCTTCCGCTCTGGGACGGCTATGACGAGATGCTCAAGTCGGACATCGCGGACATGGTCAATTCCGCCGACGGCCCCTTTGCCGGGCCGATCACTGCGGCACTGTTCCTTCGCCGGTTCGTGCCCAAGCAGATCGCCTGGGCGCATTTCGACCTGTTCGCCTGGCGCCCCGCAGCCAAGCCGGGCCGACCCAAGGGCGGCGACGCGATGAGCCTGCGCGCGGTCTGGTCGATGCTCAAGGCGCGCTATCCGTCCTAGTCGATATGCTCCATCCCGGGGGCATCGACGGTCACCCAGCTGAACTTGCGCTCCTCATAGACCGAGTAGACGGGTGGACCGAAGGCGTGCGGATCGGCGAACGCGCCGAGCGCGACCGCGATCACATCCGGCTGACCGTCGAAGCTGTACCAGACGGTGGATCCGCAGCGTTTACAGAAGTGAAAGCTGCCGACCCCGCCTTCGTCTCCCGTCCGCTGCCACATCGCGGTCTCGCCCGAGGTGACGACCGCCTCGGCGGGAAAGCGGGCTTGCGCCGCGAACGCGCTGCCGCTGCGCTGCTGGCAGGCTAGACAATGGCAGACTGAAATCCGCACCGGCTCCCCCGAACAGGTCGCCGTCACCGCACCACACCCGCAACTCGCCACGCGCATCGCCCACTCTCCCATCGTTCTGCCCAACCCTAAGCAATATCGCGATTCCATGCCATTACCCGGCTCGACTTCCCCGCTACGGGACGCCAGAAAGGCGGCATGACGAAGCTTCGCAACGGTGGCCGCATCCTGGTCGACAACCTCGTGGCCCAGGGCTGCGATCGTATTTTCCACGTTCCCGGCGAAAGCTTCCTGGCGGTGCTCGATGCGCTGCACGACGTGCCTGAAATCGATCTCGTCACCTGCCGGCAGGAGGGCGGCGCCGCGTTCATGGCCTGCGCCGACGGCACGATGACCGGCAAGCCTGGCGTCTGTTTCGTCACCCGCGGCCCTGGTGCGACCAACGCCAGCATCGGCGTCCATGTTGCGATGCAGGATTCGCAGCCGATGCTGTTGTTCATCGGCGATGTCGATCGTTCGATGCGCGATCGCGAAGGCTTTCAGGAAGTCGATTTCCCCGCGATGTTCGCCCCGCTCGCCAAATGGGCGACGCGGATCGAGGACGCGCGCCGCATCCCCGAATATGTCGCCCGCGCCTGGAACGTCGCGATCAGCGGCCGCCCCGGCCCTGTCGTGATCGCCCTGCCCGAAGACATGTTGCTCGACGAGGTCGAGGCAGTGGATCGGCCTCCTGTTCGCCGTCCCGTGCAAGACAGCGAGGTTGTCCAGGATCTCCATGTGCGCGACCTGATTGAGAAGGCCGCCGCGCCGATGGCGATCGTTGGCGGCGCCTGTTGGACCGACGAAACGGTCAAGGAAGTGCAGGCCTTTGCCACTGAGTTCGGCATTCCTCTCGCTGCGGCTTTCCGTCGTCAGGACGCAATCGACAACCGGTGCCCGGTCTATGCGGGAAATCTTGGCTATGGCCCGAACCCGAAGCTGGTCGAGCGCATCAAGAAGGCGGACCTGCTGCTCGTACTTGGCGCCCGGTTGGGTGAGGCGACAACCGATAGCTATACGCTGGTAACGCCCGATCACCCCGGACAGACATTGGTTCACGTCCACCCCGATCCCAATGAGTTGAATCGGGTGTACCGGACCGATGTCGCGATCTGTGCCGACCCGGTCCAGTTTGCAAAGATGATGACCCTTCCCACCACCGACGTGACTCCGCGAGCTGATGGTGCCGAAGCCCATGCCGACTGGCTCGACTGGTCTACACCCAAGCCGCGCGAGGGCGTCACCCTCGACCTCGGTCAGTGCGTGGCGGCGATGCGCGAACGGCTGGGCCCCGACGATGCGATCATCTGCAACGGCGCGGGCAATTTCTCGGGCTGGTGGCACCGCTACTGGCACTACGGCGCCCAGCCCTCGCAGCTCGCCCCTACCAGTGGCGCGATGGGCTATGGCACACCGGCAGCCGTCGCCGCCGCGTTGCGCCAGCCCGACAAGCTCGCCGTGGCGCTCGCGGGCGATGGCGACTTCATGATGAACGGCCAGGAGTTGGCGACGGCGATCCAGCACGACGCGAACATGCTGGTGCTGATCATCGACAACGGCGCCTATGGCACGATCCGCATGCATCAGGAGCGTGAGTTCCCCGCGCGCCTGTCGGGCACCACGCTGCACAACCCGGATTTCGCCGCGCTCGCCCGCGCCTATGGCTGCTGGGCGGAGACCGTCGAGAAGACCGACGAGTTTGCACCCGCGCTCGACCGCGCGCTGGCGCAGAGCGGCGTGCGCCTGCTGCACCTCAAGACCGATGTGGAGTTCATCACCCCCGGCACCACGATCACCGCGATCCGGGGATAGGGAAGGTCAGGCCGCGACCAGCGCCCGCTTTTCGGCCATCGCGGCCGTGATCGCCTCGCCCGCCCAGCGCTCGCAAAGCCCGACCGAGCGCGCGAACGCCTTGACGAAGCCCTTGGCATAAATGCGCCCGGGAATGATCTCGAACTGCTCGTCCTCGATCGCGTGGAGATAGCGGATCGGCACGCGCGTCTGTGCGGCGACCTCCTCGATCGTCATCTCGCGCTCTCGGCGCGCCTGAGCAAGGACATAGCCCAGACTGCCGCGCGGTTCGACGCGCCACTCGCCATGAGCGAAAGGAAGTACAGGATGTTCGGCAACGGCGTTGATCACTAGTCGAGCCCCCCGGATGGCTGACTTGCGCCGGGAAAAGCCCGGCCCGAAAGCAGGACAATGCACAACGAAAGTTAACGAGTCGAATCGGCCCATCCATGAAAAAGGGCCGCTTCCCGCAAGAAACGGCCCTTAATCCGCATTTTATGCGGATTTGTGTCAAATTCAGATGTCGTCGCCGAGCGCGCCTTTAACCTTGCCGGCGAATTGCTGAGCCTTTCCTTTAAGCTCCTGCTTCTCGCCTTCCGCGCGCGTTTCGGGATCCTTGCTATGCTGCTTGGCCTTGCCGATCGCCTCGTTGACGTTGCCTTTGATCTTGTCGACGAGTTCGCCCATGATGACCTCCTGTGATTGGCGGGTTCGGACTATCCAATCGATGGGGGATGTGACGGTTCCTGAAAGGCGATAGAGCGTGGCAGACGAGCGACGTGCCTGACCGTATTGCCGAATTATATCAGCGTCATGCGCATGCGTTCGATGCGGCTCGCCGCCGCAATTTCCCCGAACGCATCTGGCTCGACCGGTTCGCGCGACACTTGCCGAAGGACGCTGAACTCCTCGATCTCGGCTGCGGCGGTGGCGAGCCGGTCGCACGCTACTTCATCGATCGCGGTTCCCATGTAACCGGGGTCGATATCGCGCCGAGCATGATCCAACTCGCCCGCACCCGCTTTCCGCGCCAGCGCTGGATCGAAGCGGACATGCGCAAATTCGGTGCCGAGTCGAACGCCTATGACGGCATCCTTGCCTGGAGCAGCCTGTTTCACCTCGATGTCGAGTGGCAGGAAAAGCTGATCCCACGCATCGCCGTCTGGCTCAAGCGCGGCGGTGTCGCGCTGTTCAACACCGGTCCCGCCCATGGCTCCGCCATCGGCGAGCTGGAGGGCGAAGAACTCTTCCACGCCAGCCTCGCCCCCGCCGAATATCGTGCGCTGTTCGCGAGCAGCAGCCTGACCGTCATTGCCCACCGCATCGAGGATCCCGATTGCGGCGGCATGACCATATGGCTGGTTGGAAAGGTCTAGATCAGGCCCGCCAACGGACTCGATGGATCGGCATAGCGCCGCTTGGCCATGCGCCCCGACAGATAAGCCAGTCGCCCGCCTTCGACCGCCAGCCGCATCGCGCGCGCCATCATGATCGGCTCCTTGGCCTCGGCGATCGCGGTGTTCATCAGCACGCCGTCACAGCCCAGCTCCATCGCCACCGCCGCGTCGCTCGCCGTGCCAACGCCCGCATCGACCAGCACCGGCACCTTGGCACCCTCGACGATCAGGCGGATCATCACCTGGTTCTGGATGCCCAATCCCGATCCGATCGGCGCGCCCAACGGCATGATCGCCACCGCGCCGGCATCCTCCAGCCGCTTCGCCGCGATGGGGTCGTCGGCGCAATAGACCATCGGCTTGAAGCCTTCATTGGCGAGAATCTCGGTCGCGCGCAGCGTCTCGAGCATGTCGGGGTACAGCGTCTTCGCCTCGCCCAGCACCTCAAGCTTCACCAACTCCCAGCCACCGGCCTCGCGCGCCAGTCGCAGCGTGCGGATCGCGCTCTCCGCGTCGAAACAGCCCGCGGTGTTGGGCAGATAGGTGATCTTCTTGGGATCGATATAGTCGGTCAGCATCGGCGCATTGGGATCGCTGACATTCACCCGGCGCACCGCGACGGTGACGATCTCCGCACCCGAAGCCTCCACCGCCGCTGCGTTCTGCTCGAAATCCTTGTACTTGCCCGTGCCGACGATCAGCCGCGAGCGGAACGTCTTGCCGGCGACGGTCCAGCTGTCGTCGTTCACCGCCGCGGCGTGATCGCCACCGCCCACAAAGTGCACGATCTCGATCTCGTCGCCGTCCTCGACCAGCACCTGCGTCAGCGTCGACCGCGGCACCACCTCCAGGTTGCGCTCGACAGCGACCTTCTCGGGCGCCAGGCCCAGCTCTGACGCAAGCTGCGCGAGCGTGATGCCGCCCGTAACGCGGCGATGCTCGCCATTGATCGTGATCGTGATCGTGCCGTCGCTGTGAGTCTGCATGCTGGTCCTTTCGCTCGGGCGCGATATAGGGGCTAGCGCAAAAGCTCAAATGCGGGAGTCGGCATGGCGGATACGATTTACGTACTCAACGGGCCGAACCTGAACTTGCTCGGCATGCGCGAGCCGGAAATCTACGGCTCGGACACGCTCGACGATATTGCCGGGATGCTCGAGGATCGCGGTCGCGAACTCGGCCTGTCGATCGACATGCGCCAGTCGAATCACGAAGGACATCTGATCGACTGGATGCACGAGGCACAAGCCTATGACGCCAAGGCGATCCTGCTCAATTCGGGCGCATACACCCACACCTCGCTGGCGCTGTACGACTGTATCCGTTCGATCCGAACCCCGGTGATCGAAGTCCATATCTCCAACCCGCACGCGCGTGAGGAGTATCGCCGACACAGCTATGTCGGCATGGCGGCAAAGGGAACCATCGCCGGGTTCGGCGCGCTTTCCTACGTGCTTGCGCTTGAAGCGGCGGCCCGTCTCTGACATTGGGCGCCTTTATATGCAGGTCCCGGGTACACTGAGGACCGCTTCCGAATTTCTGAGGTCGCATGAGCGAAGAGAACAAAAAGAACATGCACGTGGATATCGAGCTGGTGCGCCAGCTCGCCGCGGTGCTCGACGAAACCAACCTGACCGAGATCGAGGTCGAGGACGGCGACCGCAAGGTCCGCGTCGCGCGCAAGGTCAGCGCCGCGCCGGTCGCCTATGCCGCGCCCGCGCCGGTCGCTGCTGCGCCGCTCGCCGTCGCCGCGCCCGCGTCGATGCCGTCGGACCCCGCTTCGATCACCCCGGCGCATGAGAATGCGGTCAAGTCGCCGATGGTCGGCACCGCCTATCTCGCCGCCGAGCCGGGTGCCAAGCCGTTCATCGCGGTCGGCAGCCAGGTCAAGGCCGGCGACACCCTCATCATCGTCGAGGCGATGAAGGTGATGAACCCGATCGCGGCGCCGCATGGTGGCACGGTCAAGGCGATCCTGATCGAGAACGGCCAGCCGGTCGAATTCGACCAGCCGCTCGTCGTGGTCGAGTAACGCGCCTTGCCGGAAATCAAAAAGCTCCTGATCGCCAATCGCGGCGAAATAGCGCTGCGCATCCATCGCGCATGCCACGAAATGGGGATCAAGACGGTCGCGGTCCACTCGACCGCGGATGCCGACGCGATGCATGTCCGCCTCGCCGATCAGGCCGTCTGCATCGGCCCGCCGGCCGCTGCGGATTCCTATCTCAACATCCCCAACATCATCTCGGCCGCCGAAATCTCGGGCGCCGATGCGATCCATCCGGGCTACGGCTTCCTCTCGGAGAACGCCAAGTTCGCCGAGATCGTCGAGCTGCATAACCTGATCTTCGTCGGGCCGAAGCCCGAGCACATCCGCACGATGGGCGACAAGGTCGAAGCCAAGCGCACCGCTGGCGCACTTGGTCTGCCGCTGGTCCCCGGTTCGGACGGCGCGATCAGCGATGTCGAGGAAGCCAAGAAGCTGGCTGCCGAGATCGGCTATCCGGTGATCATCAAGGCCGCGTCGGGCGGCGGCGGTCGCGGGATGAAGGTCTGCACAGACCCCGACCAGTTCGAGACGCTGATGCAGCAGGCGGGCAGCGAGGCGAAGGCCGCGTTCGGCGACGCCACCGTCTATCTCGAAAAATATCTCGGCAATCCCCGCCACATCGAGATCCAGGTCTTCGGCGACGGCAACGGCAACGCCATCCATTTGGGCGAGCGCGACTGCTCGCTCCAGCGCCGCCACCAGAAGGTGCTCGAGGAAGCCCCTTCCCCGGTCCTCTCGGCCGAGGAACGCGACCGCATCGGCGGTATCTGCGCCAAGGCGATGGCCGATATGGGCTATCGCGGCGCCGGCACGATCGAGTTCCTTTGGGAAAATGGCGAGTTCTACTTCATCGAGATGAACACGCGGCTTCAGGTCGAACATCCCGTGACCGAAGCGATCACCGGCCTCGACCTCGTCCGTGAACAGATCCGCATCGCCGAGGGGCACCCGCTGACCCTGCGCCAGCAGGATGTTCAGTTCCGCGGCCACGCGATCGAATGCCGCATCAATGCCGAAGACCCGCGCACCTTCGCGCCTTCGCCGGGCCTGGTGAAGGCCTATCATGCGCCGGGCGGCATGAACGTCCGCGTCGATAGCGGCCTCTATACCGGCTACAAGGTGCCGCCTTATTACGACAGCATGATCGCCAAGCTGATCGTCTATGGCACCACCCGCCAGGGTGCGCTGCGCCGCCTGCGCCGCGCGCTCGAGGAGTTCGTGATCGAGGGCGACGGGATGAAGACCACGATTCCCCTCCATCAGGCGCTGCTCGACAACCCGCAGTTCCAGCAGGGCGACTACACGATCAAGTGGCTGGAAGAGTGGCTCGCGCGCGAGGAAGAGAAGGGCTGAAGGTCAGGCGAGCGCTGCTCGCCCGGCAATCCTCAGGATCGAATCGACCACGCCCAGCACGCCGGCGACGCCGTGCAGCACGTCGTTCATTGCATCGATCCGCTTGGCCGCCTTTCTGATCTCGTTCCCGGCATTGCGGATCGATGCCAGCTGGCTACCCAGCGCATCGGTCCCCGACGCAAACGCAGCCGCCTGAAGCTTCACGATCCGCGCGTTGATCTTGCGATATTCGGCGGCGAGCCGCTGACGCTCCTCAGCATCGTTCGCATCCAGCCGTCGCGCCTGCACGGTATCGCGGATCCCCTCCAGTTCCGCGACGATCTGGTCGATACTGCTGTCTGACATTATCGTGCCTCCGCTACGCTGGCGCGCGCCTTGGTGAGCCGCTGGTCGATCTGCTCGATCCAGTAGAGCGTCGCGCCATCCTTGCTCTTCGCTGCCGCGCTATGGGCTTCGGCCAGAGCGAACAGGCTGTCGCGTAGGCTCGCCAACGCATAGAGCTGCGCATCGCGCGCATCGAGCGCCTTGCTATAGTCCTGGATCACGGCACGCCGCTGGTCGCGCGTTCCCTGCTTCACGGTGCCATATTCGTCCGCTGCGATCCCATCGAGCCGCTCGCGCCACTGAGTTTCGACGATGCCCGACAGCGTTCCCTTACCTGGTCCCGCGACCAGATCGCCCATTCCCCGCACCAGCCTCTGGAAGGCCGGATCGACATCACGCATGATCGACTGGGTCTTGCGTTCCGCCCCCGCCTGAACCGCCGCGCCAAAGGCCGTGAACGCGCTCGCCGACTCCCGCGGTAGCCGCACATGGAGCGCACCGCTCTGCAACGCGCTTCCGACTCCCGCGAGCCGCGTATAGGCTTCATCCGCACGCCGCGTGTCGCTGAGGTCCTCGAGGGCCGACAGATAGGCGTCGATCTGATCGAACGCCGCAGTCCATCGCGCCGCCGTGTCGCGGGTAATCAACGGCGCCAGTGCGTCGTCGCTCGGCGCCGCATTTTCGTCGAGCAGCCCCTCGATCGCACTGTCGCGTCCGGTCGAGTTGATCGCGGTAAAGGCGCTGGCCGATTCGGTCCGGGTCTGCGCGGCGCCGGTGCGGATCGCGCCGATATTGCCACTCAGCACTGGAGCGGAGGGCACACACCCCGCCAGCAACGCACCGATGGCCGACGTCAGTATCGCCGAACGCGCGCCCATGCCTTCCCCCTCCCGCCAACGGCGGGCCCTTCGACCAGAAGCGGAAACTCGCAACACGCGCGCTTTCATATACGGCTACGTAACGATCGGCGTCACTCGAAATAGTGACAAGCCCCGACAGCCTCAGCTGGGCAGGATCGCCCAAGGTCGAACCGGGAAGGTTCCCATGCGCCGCACCTTGGGGGGCACCGCCGAAAAGCGAAAGCCCGATGCGGGCAGGTCGCCCAGCCGGGTCATATGCTCGACGATCGGGATGCCCGCGCCCAGCAGCACGCTGTGTACCGGCCGCGTATTCTCGGAGACGTTGTCGATGTTGAACGAATCGATCCCGACGAGCCTTGCACCCTGATCGCGCAGATACGCCGCCGCCGCCTCGGTCAGATGCGGGTGTCCCTCGAAATACTGGTCGGTCCGCCAGTGCCGGTCCCACCCCGTATGCACCAGCACCGCCTTGTCGCGCACATCGCTTGCGGCGAACGCCGCCCAGTCGATCGCCCGCTCCGCCGCGCCCTCGACCCGCACCACCACACCCTCACAATCGGCGACCCGCGCCAGCGGCAGATCGGCCAGGTCATGCCCGTCGGCATAGCGGTGATAGGGCGTGTCGAGATAGGTGCCGGTATTCCCGACCAGTTCGATCCGGTCGATCTGGAACTCGGTTCCCTCGGCATAGATCCCGCGCGATGCCTCACGCGACAGATGGTCGCAGATCAGCGGTGCGGGCAGCCCCTTATAGGTGATCATCCCTGCCTCGATCACATGGCTGAGGTCGATCAGGCGGCCCCCTGAAGCGACCGGCGCTTCCGCGATTTCCCCGCGTTTGTGCCGTTCCTCGATGATCCGCTTGTTGAGGATCCGCACCTCACCCACCATCAGCAGGCGCAGATCGGCGATCACATAGCGGGCGAGCTCGGCGTCATCGATATCGTCGCCCTCGATGTCGAGCCGAAAATCCTGCCCTTGCACGCCACCGCCATTGGTGAAGCTCACCTCGAAATCGAAGCACACCCGCTTTTCGCTCATCGCCGCTCCTTCGCTGCTGGCACCCGTGCCATTCCGCCCTATGTACGCATCCTGTCCAGTCAGGGGATCCCGGAATGAAGGCCACCATCTATCACAACCCGCGCTGCTCCAAGTCGCGCGAGGCGCTGGCGATCCTCAATGAGGCTGGCGCCGATGTGACGGTGGTCGAATATCTCAAGACCCCGCCCAGCCGCGATGCGCTTGCGCGTCTCTACGTCAGGGCCGGCATGTCCCCGCGCGATGGGCTGCGCAAGGCGGAGGACGGCGCCAAGGCGCTCAAGGATGCGAGCGACGACGCCATTCTCGACGCGATGGCCGCAGACCCGATCCTGATCGAGCGCGCCCTGGTGGAGACTGAAAAGGGCGTCCGCCTCGGCCGTCCGCCCGAGGCGATCCGCGAGATCCTCTAACCGGCCTCGCCGGCGGCCGTCATCTCGTCGGTGACGTCGATCTTGGTGCCATAGAGATAGCGCGCGACGCCATTCTCGGTCACGACGTCGGCGGTGATGCGCATCCAGCGCACTTCGCCGTCGGCCCGCCGGATCCGCGCTTCGAAGGTGAAGCTCCCACACGCCGCGATCGCCGCGCTGCGCAGTCGCGCCAGTTCCGCCTGCGACTCGGGCAGATACATGGCGACGATCGCCTCACGATCCAGTTCACCGCCGCGCGGCAGTCCGAACAGATCGTAGACCCCGTCGCTCCAGGTCAGCGAATCGTCGCGCAGATCGCATTGCCAGGCAGCGTGAATCGGCATCACATGCGTTTGTGGATCGCGGCTCCCGTGCATGTGGTCGCGTTACCATCCGATAGCCTAATGTCCAGTTAGTGATCCGGCTCCGGTGGAAGTCGTTCGAACACCCATTCATGGCTTTCGCGCACCAGTGCCGGGACCGGTCGCCCCTTGCCGTCGCGCGATGGCTTGAACCGGAACCGCTCACGGATCAGCCGACAGGTGAGCGCATCGAGCCGCGGGATGCCGCTTGATCCCACCACGTCGCATTCGGGCACGCGCCCGTCGGTCTGGACCAGGAACAGCACCGTCACCCTGCCCCCGATCCCCGCGTCCGCCAGATCCTCGGGATAGTCCGAATCGCGGATGCTTCCGCGAACCTGCCGCGGCGGCGTGGCATCTGGATCGCCCGCGCCATCGCCGTCCCCGCTGCCCCCGCCGCCAAAGCCATTGCCCTGCCCGCCTGCGCCCGTTCCCGGGCCGGCAACTTCCGCCGCACCGCTCGTCGTCTGCGCCGCGTCTGCAGGTTTCTCTGCCGCGATCACCAGAGGCGGCACGACGACCGGCACAACCGGCACGGGTGCCACGACCTCCGTCGCCCGCGAGCGCAGGTTGGGCGGTGCCGCCTCACCCGAAGGCCGCGTATTCCGCTGGGGCGTTCGCTCCACCTTCGCCTTGGGTTTGGGCTCGGGCAGAATGTCGAACAACGCCACGCCCGCCTCATCGCTGGCAAGTCGCTCGCCCACCGCCAACCCCAGCGCAAGCACCACGCCCAGCGCGCACGTCACCGCCAGCGCCGCCACTGCGCCGCCCGCCCGTTCGCGCGTCGTCGAAAGAGCCGTGACTGCCATGCCCCCATTAACGCGCGAGCGCCTGAACCGCTGCTGGCCGGCACTCGACAAGCCGGACGCGAGCGCTAGATTGGCCCGGTGGATTTCCCCAGCCTCATCGCGCCCATCGACGAACGAGATTTTCTTGATCGCTATTGGGATCGAGAACCGGTTCACATCCCGGCAAATACGGGCCGCGGGCAGCTGCCGATGGCATGGAGCGACCTCAATGCCCTGTTCGGCCAGCGCCCGATCTGGACGGCCGAACGCTTCAAGCTGATCCTGAACAGCCGACCGGTCGAACCGGGCCATTATATGACGAGCACCCCCGGCAAACCCGAAACGGGTGACCCGGCACTGATCGAGCAGTTTCTCGCAATGGGCGCGAGCCTCGTGCTCAACCATGTCGAGGATGTGCTGTCGCCGGTCCGTGCGATTACGGACGGGTTGACCGCACGCTTTGCCGGAACGGTCGGCGCGAATTGCTATGCCTCGTTCAAGGGCATTCAGGCGTTTGCATCGCATTTCGACGCGCATGAGGTGTTCGCGGTCCAGTGCGATGGCGAGAAGCTGTGGCGCATCTACGCCAACCGCGCCGATACGCCGCTGGATGCGCCGTCCGGCGAAGGTGCCCAGGCGTGGATCGACGCCAGCAAGGGACCGATCCTGCTCGAGGTGACGATGCGTCCGGGCGACGTGCTCTACATCCCCCGCGGCTTCTTCCACGATGCCGTCGCGACCGACGCCGTTTCGCTTCATCTCACCTTCGGCATCGCCCCGCCTTCGGGCCAGCTCCTGCTCCAGGTGATCGAGGAGCTTGCCCTCAGCGACTCCGCGTTCCGCGCCTATCTCCCGGATGCCCGCATCCACGACGGAATGCCCTTGCAGGCGGTGCTCGCAGACCTCGGCCAGCGCCTCGCGAACCTGGCGTCCAGCCCGGCGGCACTGAACGCGGTGGCATTAAGGCAGCGTAAGCTGCTGCGCGCGCAACACGCCCTGGCGCTTCCTGCCCGACCTGCGCTTCATTTCTTCGCGCGCAGCCGCCGTCCCGCTCAGGTCGAGCAGGACGCGGAAGGCGCGTGGCTCACCGGCGCCGTAGCGCGGGAGCCGCTGGGCCTGCTCGGGGAGGTTGCGGAGTGGATCTTGCAACGGCCGGCCTTTTCGCGTGAGGAAGTGCGCGCTCGATTTGCCTGGCATCCTGCCGGTGAAATCGACGCGCTTGTGGCAAGATTGGCCCGCGCCGGGCTGATCGAGCCCTATCAGCCGCAAACCTGACGATATGCGCCGCGGCGGGGTGACGCGGACGATCTGTGCCGCTATGCGGCGCGCATGAGCGGAATCACTCCTGAGATCGTCGCCGAGCACGGCCTGTCCCCCGAGGAATATGAGCGCGTCCTGCACGCGATGGGCCGCGAGCCCAACCTCACCGAACTCGGCATCTTCTCGGTCATGTGGTCCGAGCATTGCAGCTACAAGTCGAGCCGCATCCACCTGAAGAAGCTGCCGACCGAAGCGCCCTGGGTGATCTGCGGCCCCGGCGAGAATGCCGGCGTCATCGACATTGGCGACGGCCAGGCCGCCATCTTCAAGATGGAGAGCCACAACCACCCGTCCTACATTGAGCCCTATCAGGGTGCGGCGACCGGCGTCGGCGGCATCCTGCGCGACGTGTTCACCATGGGCGCGCGTCCGGTCGCGAACATGAACGCGCTGCGCTTCGGCCGTCCCGACCACCCCAAGATGAAGCATCTCATCTCCGGCGTGGTCCATGGCATCGGCGGCTATGGCAATTGCGTCGGCGTCCCCACGGTCGGCGGCGAGGTCAATTTCCACAAGGCCTATGACGGCAACATCCTGGTCAACGCGATGACCGTGGGCGTCGCCCAGACCGACAAGATCTTCTATTCGGCCGCATCGGGCGTCGGCAATCCGATCGTCTATGTCGGATCGAAGACCGGCCGCGACGGCATTCACGGCGCGACCATGGCCAGCGCGGACTTCGGCGAAGACGCCGATGCCAAGCGCCCGACCGTCCAGGTCGGCGACCCCTTCACCGAAAAGCTGCTGATCGAGGCGTGCCTCGAACTGATGGCCTCCGACGCGATCGTCGCGATCCAGGACATGGGCGCGGCGGGCCTCACCTCGTCCTCGGTCGAGATGGCTTCCAAGGGCGGCGTCGGCATCGAGCTGATCATGGACGACGTGCCGCAGCGTGAAACCGGCATGACGCCGTACGAGATGATGCTGTCGGAGAGCCAGGAGCGCATGCTCATGGTCCTCAAGCCCGGCCGCGAAGCCTTTGCCGAAGCCATCTTCCATAAGTGGGAGCTGGACTTCGCCGTCATCGGTCACGTCACCGACACCGGCCGCATGGTGCTGAAGTGGAAGGGCGATACCGTCGCCGATATCCCACTCGCCCCGCTCGCCGACGAAGCGCCGCTGTATGATCGCCCGCACGTGCCGACACCCAAGCCCGCCGAGCTTTCGGACGAGCCGGAGAGCACGGACATCGTCGCCGATCTCGTTGCGCTGATGGGTTCGCCCGACATCGCCTCGCGCCGCTGGATCTGGGAGCAATATGACCACATGGTCGGCGCCGACACCGTCCAGCGCCCCGGCGGCGACGCCGCCGTGGTCCGCGTCCATGGCACCCAAAAGGGCCTGGCGATCAGCACCGACTGCACCCCGCGCTACTGCTTCGCCGACCCGGTCGAGGGCGGCAAGCAGGCGGTGGCCGAGGCTTGGCGCAACCTGACCTCGGTCGGCGCGACCCCGCTCGCGATCACCAACTGCCTCAACTTCGCCAACCCGCAGCGCCCCGAAATCATGGGCCAGATCGTCGGCTGTCTTGAGGGCATGGGCGACGCCTGCCGTGCGCTCGATTTCCCGATCGTGTCGGGCAATGTCTCACTCTACAACGAATCCAAGGCGACCGGCGGCGGCTCGGCGATCCTGCCCACCCCCGCGATCGGCGGCGTCGGCATCCTCGCCGACTGGTCGAAGTCGATGACCATCGGCTTCAAGGCGACCGGCGACGCGATCATTGCGGTCGGCGAGCGCGGCGGCCATCTCGGCCAGTCGATCTGGCTGCGCGAAATCCATGGCCGCGAGGAAGGCCCGCCGCCACCCGTCGACCTCAAGGCCGAAAGGCGCACCGGCGACTTCGTCCGCGCGATGATCGACCGCGGTGTCGTCAATGCGGTGCATGACGTCTCCGACGGCGGCGTTGCCGTCACGCTCGCCGAAATGGCGCTGGCGTCAGGCATCGGCGCGATGATCGATCAGGCGCAGCCCTTCGGCGTCGCCGGCAGCTTCTTCGGTGAGGATCAGGGCCTCTACCTCGTCACCGTCCCCGATGAGGCGCTGACCGAGTTCCTCACCGCCGCCGCCGAAGCCGATGTCCCCGCCGACCCGATCGGCCGCACGATCAAGGACCGGCTGATCTTCGAGCTCGACGAGGGTGACTGGTGCGTGTCGCTCGACGACCTGCGCACCGCGCATGAAGGCTTCTTCCCGGCGCTCATGGGCACCGGCAGCGACGCCGCGCTGGCCTGATCAGGGCTTGGACGACTCCGCCTTCGGGGCGGAGTCGTCCGCCTCTTCCTTCACCAGAGTCAGCGTGCCGAGCGGTTCCAGTCGCGCCATCGCCCTGGCCAGCGCTACCATCTCGCCCTTCGAGTTGATCGCACAGTATCGCGTCATCAGGATGTCGATCCCGCCGGAGTCGCGGACGTTGGCGCGGGGACATTTGCGCTGAAGCACGGTAAACTGCGTCACTTCCTTGTCCGGCTCACGGGCCAGAAGCAAATATTCGCTGCCCGGCCGCCCGCCTGTCTGCAGCGCCCATAACTCGATCTTCCGCCCGTCGATCCGCGCCTCGCCGATCGGAACGAAGAACGCGGATCGCGCCGGCGCGGCAGTCAGCTCGTCGCGGTCTTCCGCCGGCAGCACCCTCGCGAAGCCGGGAAAGAC
>CAYOXO010000027.1:0-38831 GCA_964407945.1 uncultured Stakelama sp. | reverse complement strand
GCAGTCTCAGCCCGATCTCGGTGCCGGGAAGCGCCAGCACGCATGCCGGATCGGCATCGAAATACGCTGCCGCCGCGGCTTCGAGATCGGTGAGCGCGTCGGTATCGGGCAGGCGCGTCCAGTCGATCGCGACCCGGTCAGCGCCGGGCCAGGGATGGGGGTTGATACCGGTCGACAGGTCGATCCACGGCTCGCCGCTGTCGCCGAACGCATTGCGCGCCTGCGCCAGCTGCCCGCCATGCGAGGTCCAATGGCTCACGCCAGCCCGGCCCAGAGGATCACGGCGACCAGCAGCCCGGTCTCGACCAGCTCGATCCCGGCGCCAAGGCAGTCGCCTGAAACGCCGCCCAGCTTGTCCCTGAGCCATAGCCCCCACCACAGCATCAGCAGCGGCGCGACGAGCAGGGCCGGAACGAACCAGCACGCCGCTGCCCAGCCGATTGCCCACACCGCCAGAACCGGCAGGCTGGCGACGCCGATGAAGCGTTCGGCCAGCCCGGGGTGAAGCGAGGGCAGCCAGCGCGTCCATGCCAGCGGCGCGATCCGCGCGACGGCGGGAATCAGCAGCAGTGCCGGCCATTGTGCGGGAGGCAGCAGGTGGAGCAGCACCAGCTTGGCGATGAGCTGGACGATCAGCGTGACCACGCCGAAGCTGCCGACATGCGGATCGGCCATCACCGCCAGCAGCCGCTCGGGATCGCGATGCGCCGCGCCGCGCGCATCTGCCAGGTCGGAGAGACCGTCGAGATGCAGGGCGCCGGTCACCCACACCCAGGCGACCAGTCCGGCGAGCGCGGCCAGCCAGGGATCGAACCGCCCGCCCAGCCAGAAGGCGCCCGCAACCACGCCGCCCACCGCCAGCCCGGCGACCGGGAACCAGCGCATGCTCGCGGCGAAACTCGCCGAATCCACCGGGACGCTCGGCATCGGCAGCCGGGTCAGGAATTGCAGCGCGATGATCAGTCCCTTCATGGCCACAGCCCCATGATCTGCCCGCTGCGTGAAGGCCGGTCCCAGAATCGCAGCGCCAGCACGCTGGCATAGGGAAGGTCGAACGCCCAGAGCTGTGGCTGGGAGAAACCGCACAGGACATGCAACGCCGCCCGCATCGCGCCGCCATGGGTGACGACGAGCGCCGGTTCGGCGGGAAGATCGTCGATGGCTGCGGCGATGCGGGTGACCAGCGCCGACCAGCGCTCGCCGTTCGGGGGGCGGTTGGTGTCGGGATCGCTCCAGAACCGTCCCAGTGCCTCTGCGTCGATCGCACTGCTTTCGAGGCCGTCCCACGCGCCGAAATCCAGCTCGCGCCATCGCGGGTCGATGGTCAGGGATCCGCTGAGGTCTGCCGCCACCGCTGCTCCGCACCGCGATGCACGCTGGAGGTCGGAGGCGATGATGTGGGTGACTTCGAGCCCTTCGGCCTGCGCCCGGCACGCCGCGACTCCCTCGGGCGTAACCTCGCAATCGGTCTTGCCCAACATCCGGCCGGTCAGCACGGGCGCGCCGTGGCGCATCAGGTAGAGGGTGCGGGCGTTCACAGCTTTCCCGAAACGCTCGCTTCGGCAAAGGTCGCCATGCCGTTGTGCGCCGCCAGCGCCGCGCGGACGATCGCGGCTGCCACCGCCCCGCCGCTGCCTTCACCCAGCCGCATGTCGAGCTGCAGCAGCGGCTCGAGGTCGAACTGGCGAAGCAGGCGACGATGCCCCGGCTCCGCCGAGCAATGACCGGCAAGGCAATGGTCGATGATCGCAGGCTGCTGTGCCGCCAGCGGCGCCAGTGCGGCACAGGCGATGAATCCGTCGAGCATCACCGGAACCCGGGCGTGCCGCGCTGCCAGCACCGCGCCTGCGATCGCAACGATCTCGCGCCCGCCCAGTCGCCGCAACGTCTCGAAGGCATCGTGCGGTGCGCCGGCATGGGTGGTAAGCGCCCGTTCGACCACCCCGACCTTGATCGCCACGCCCGCGGCATCCAGACCGGTTCCCGGCCCGACCCAATCCTGCACCGCGCCGCCGAGGCTGCGCGCGCACAAGGCAGCGGCGGCGGTGCTGTTGCCGATCCCCATTTCGCCGACGACGAGCAGGTCGAGGTCGGGTGCGACCGTCTCCGCCCCGCGGTTGAGCGCGTCGAGGCATTCGTCGGCGCTCATCGCGGGGCCTTCGGTGAAGTCGGCGGTCGGTCGGTCGAGGTCGAGCGCGACGACCTGCAGCCCCAATCCGGCATCGCGGGCGAGCTGGTTGATCGCGGCGCCGCCGGCCTTGAAATTAGCGACCATCTGGACGGTCACATCGGACGGGAACGCGCTGACGCCGTGACGTGTCACACCGTGATTGCCCGCGAAGATCACCGCGCGGCCCATGTCGAGCGCGGGGCGTTCCTTGCCCTGCCAGCCCGCCATGAACAGCGCGATCTCTTCCAGCCGCCCGAGCGATCCGGCGGGCTTGGTGAGCTGTCCCTGTCGTGCTGCCGCGGCTTCGCGCGCTGCCGCATCGGGTTCGGGCAGGGCGGCGAGGGCGGCGGCAAAGGCTTCAGGGGATTCGAAACGCATCAGTGACTCTCTTGTTCGGTGATCCGCCCGGTCGGCACGACCAGCGGTGCGGTTTGATCGCCTTCGATCCGCGCCCGCACGCCATAGACGGAGCGGAGATTGGCTTCGCTCAACACCTCAAGCGGCGCACCCTGAGCGATCAGCTGTCCGCGGTCCATCAGCAGCAGCGTGTCGCAATAGCGTGCAGCCATCGTCAGGTCGTGAAGGACCGCGACGACCAGCGCACCCGACGCGGCTTCGCTGCGCAGCAATTCCATCACGTCGATCTGGTGGCCGGGGTCGAGCGAGGCGAGCGGTTCGTCGGCGATCAGCCCACGCGCCTCGACCGCGAGCGCACGCGCAAGCAGGACGCGCGCGCGCTCGCCGCCCGACAATTCGGTGGCAATGCGGTCGCGAAGGTGGCCGATGTCGGCGCGCTCGATCGCACGATCGATGATCGCCTGGTCCGCCGCCGAGATGCGCGACATCGGGGCGAGGTGGGGCAGGCGGCCAAGGCCGACCAGCCGCTCGACCGACAGCGGCCAGTGCAAGGTCTGGCCCTGCGGCAGATAGGCGAGCGCACGGGCGATCTGCGCACGCGTCAGGCCGGTGATCTCGGCACCGTCGAGCGTGATGCCGCCGCGATAGGGCACCAGTCCCAACATCGCGCGCACCAGCGTCGACTTGCCCGCGCCGTTCGGCCCGATGATCCCGATCAGCGTGCCGGGCGCGAGCGACAGGCTCATGCCGTCGACCACGATGCGCGTGCCGAGCGATACGCTCAGCGCCTGCGTCGTCAGCGTCACCATAGCCGGCGCTCCCGCATCAGATGGACAAGGAAGACCGGGATTCCGAGGAAGGCGGTGACCACGCCAAGCTTCAGCTCGTTCGTCGCCGGGATCATCCGCACGCCAAGATCGGAGAGGGTGAGCAGCAATGCTCCACCGATCGCCGATGGCCACAGGATCGCCGACGGGCTGCGATCGGTGAAGGGGCGGATGATGTGCGGCACGATCAGGCCGATAAAGCCGATCGATCCCGACACCGCGACCGCGCCGCCGACACCGATCGCGACGCCGACCAGCAGCCGCCAGCGCACCGCGCGCAGATTGATCCCCAGCGCCCGCGCGCCGTCCTCGCCCAGCGTCAGTGCATCCAATGCGCGCGCGTCCCACAGCAGCAGCGCGCCGCCGACGACGACGCAGGGCAGGGCGATCCACACATGCTGCGACGAGCGATTCTCGAGGCTGCCGAGCAGCCAGCTCATGATCTCCATCGCCGCGAACGGGTTGGGCGACAGGTTGAGCGCCAGGCTGATCCCCGCGCCCGCCAGCGTCGCGATGGCGATGCCGGCGAGGATCAGCGTCAATGCGCTTTCCGACTGGCCGGAAAGCCCGAACAGCAGCACCAGCGCGATCATCGCGGCGGCGATGGCGAGCAGCGGGAGGAACGCCGGATGCAGTTCGGAGATCCCGAAATAAAGCGCGATCACTGCGCCCAGCGCGGCGGCATTCGATGCCCCCAGCACCGATGGCTCCGCCAGCGGGTTGCGCAGGAAGCCCTGCAGGGCCGCGCCGGCAAGGCCGAGCATCGCGCCGACCAGCAGGCCGAGCAGCATGCGCGGCATGCGTAACTCAAGCACGATCGTGCTCGCGATCATGTCGCCCCTGCCCAGCAGTGCCGCGATCACCCGATCGGGCGCGAGCGAGACGGTGCCGAAGCCGAGCGAAGCCAGCGCGGCGAGCGCGGTCAGCACCAGCAGCAGGCCGTTGAGGCGAAAGGATGCGCCGCGGCTCATCGCGTCACGAACCGCTTGCCCGGTTCGCGAACCGGGTTAGGAGCAACATCATGCGGCGTCTTCTCCATCTTGCAGCCATTTCCCTGTTCACGCTTGGAGCGTCCGCCGCGCCGGTCGCTCCTCAGCCGGTGGCCGCGCCCGTTCGACCACAGCGGATCGTTTCGCTCAACCTCTGCACCGACCAATTGGTGCTCGCGCTGGCGGACCGCTCGCAGATCGCCGCGCTCACCAGGAATGCGCGCGACACCGAGATGTCGGCCGCGGCGGCGCAGGCGCAGGGCATCACGCTGCTGAAGGAATCGGCCGAGCAGCTGTTCGCACTGCGGCCCGACCTGATCATCGGCATGCCAGCGAGCCGCCATCCGATGCTGCGGCCGCTGGGTCCGGAGAAGTACCGCACGCTCGACCTGGGCTATGCCGAAAGCTACCCCACGATCATCGAGCAGATCCGCACCGTCGCCGCCGCCGTCGGCCATCCCGCGCGCGGCGAGGCGCTGATCCGGCGCATGGAGGCGGACCTTGCCAAGCTCGGCAAGCTCAGGGGCGGCAAGGTCGCGGCCTATTACCAGCGCCGCGGCTACATGACCGGCACCGAGACGCTGATCGACGACCTGATGAAGCGGGCCGGGCTGATCAATCTCGCTGCCAAGCTCGGTAAGCCGCCGCTGTCGCAGATCAGCCTTGAAGAGATGGTCGCGGCGAGGCCCGACTATCTGATCGTCGAAAGCGCGACCGACCGGATCACCGATCAGGGGACGGAGATGCTGCACCATCCGGCGCTGCGCGGCATCCCGCGCATCTCGATCCCCCAGGCGTGGACCGTGTGCGGCAGCCCCGCCTATGTGCTGGCCGCGCGCGGCATCGTCGAGCAGGCGGCGCGGCCTAAACACTAGAATTCGATACCCTTCTGCGCGCGCACATTCTGCGTGCGGAAGGGGTGCTTCACCTCGGTCATCTCGGTGACGAGGTCGGCGGCGTCGATCAGCGCCTGTGGCGCATTGCGGCCGGTGATGATGACATGCTTCATCTCGGCGCGGGCGGTGACCGCCTCCAACACTTCCTCGACCGGGAGGTAGTCGTAGCGCAGCACGATATTGAGTTCGTCCGCGATCACCAGCGCATAGGCTGGGTCGGCGATCATCCGCTTGACCTCTTCCCACCCGGCGCGGGCCGCGGCGATGTCGCGCGCGCGATCCTGCGTGTCCCAGGTGAAGCCTTCACCCATCCGCTTGAACTCGATCTCGTCGGGAAAGCGGTCGAAGAAGCGCTTCTCGCCGGTGTCGATCGTGCCCTTCACGAACTGGACGATGCCTACCTTCATGCCGTGTCCGATGGCGCGCGCGGCGACGCCGAAAGCGGAGGAGGACTTGCCCTTGCCGTTGCCGGTGTGGACGATCAACAGGCCCTTCTCGACCGTCTTGGTCGCGATCTTCTTGGCCTGTGCGGCCTGGATCTTCTTCATCCGTTCATTGTGTTCGGCGTCGGTCCTGGGCTTCATCGCATCTCTCCGTGAATGAGAAAGGGGAGGCGACCGAGGCCGCCTCCCCGAACCGATCAGAACTTCAGGCGCACGCCGCCATAGGCGCTGCGGCCGAGAGCATTCTTGCCGAAGCTCATCTGATACTGTTTGTCGAACAGGTTGGTAACGCGGCCATAGACCTCGACATTGTCGGTGATGCCGAAGGACGCGAGCAGGTCGACCACTTCATAGGCCTTGAGCCTACGGCTGATGGGACCGCTATTGTCGCGATGGCGCAGACGCGCGGTGAATGAAAAGCGCTCGATCGGCGTCAGCGTGATCGACGTGCTGCCCGTGAATTCCGGGCGGCGCAGGCTTTCCCATTTCCCCTTCACAAACTGCTCGGCCTCCAGATAGGTCAGGCTCTGGCGGAACGACAGCCAGTCGGTGGGGCGCAGGTTGAACGCGAGCTCGACGCCCGACTTCTGCGTCCTGCCCAGGTTCAGGTAGCAACCCTTTTTCTTTTCGGCCGCGGCGGCCGCGCAATCGAACAGGATCTCGTTGCGGGTCTTGGCGAAGAAGTAGGAGACCTGAGCGCTGAACGCTGAGCCGAAGTCGAAATCGACGCCGACATCGCCGCCTTCGCTGGTCTCGACCTGAAGCTCGGGGTTGCCATAGGTCGGGTCGAACAGCTGGTAGAGGCCCGGAGCCTTGGCGCCCGAGCCGTAGCTTGCGCGCAGCTTGACGTCGCCGCCACCGATCAGGTTCTCCAGGACATAGGCGCCGGTGACGCGATAGGTGTCGAAGCTGCCGAAGCGGCTGTTGTCGTCGATGCGCGCCGCGCCGGTGACGGTCAGGCCCTGTGCCGGACGCAGGGCCAGCTCGGCAAAGGCCGACTTGGTCGTGATCTTCTTGTCGAACACGCCCGAGAAGGCGGTCACCTGATCGGTATATTCCTCCTCATAGTTCGCGCCGGCGGCGACGCCGAAGAGACCGCCCTTGTCATAGCTGACATTGGCCGCGAGCACGTCCTTGGTGCCTTCGAAGAAGTCGCCTTCGGCGCGGTTATAGGTGCCGAAATAGCGGCGTTGCGCGACGTAGCGGCTCGCCGTCGCGCTTGCGCGCCACGCACCGTCATCGCTGCGATAGCTCGCCTGCCCGGCATAGGCCCATTCCTTCTTGCGTACCGTGTCGGTGCTGTCGGCGTTGGTGCCGTCCAGATCGGAGTGCGAATTCTGCCAGAAGCCGATCAGCTGCAGGTCGATATTCGAGGTTGCGGCAAGCCCGGCGCGGCCGCTGAAGCCGTAGCGCCAATATTCGTCTTCCTCGACCGCGGTTCCTGTTGCCGGATCGGCGAGCGAGGGGCCGTTGTGCTTGTAGCCGCTGGCAGTCAGGCGGAAGTCGAGCGCGCCCGTCTTGCCGATCACCGACGCCGCGCCGTTGAGCGTCTCATACGATCCATATTCGCCCTGCGCGTTGAACAGCAGGCCGTCGTCCTTGGCGCGCTTGGTGATGATGTTGACCACGCCGCCGATCGCGTCGGAGCCATAGAGCGAGCTCTGGTTGCCGCGCAGCACCTCGACCCGCGCGATATCGGCGGTGGTGAGGTGATCCGACTGATACTGGGTGCTGGTCGAGCTGGGATCGCCCAGTTCGATGCCGTCGATCAGGTACAGGACCTGGTCGTTGTCCGACCCGCGGATGCTCACGCTGGTGAGGTCGCCGGGGCGATCGGAGCTGATCTGCAGGCCGGCGATATCCTGGAAGATGTCCTTCACGAAGGTGATCTGATCGCGCTGGATATCCTCGGCGGTGATCACGGTGACGGCGCTGCCGATCTCGCGCGGCTTGAGCGGCACGCGGCTGGCGCTGACGACCACGTCGTCGGCGGGTGCCTGATCCTGCGCGAACGCCGGCATCGCGGCGGCGCTGGCCAGCAGGATGGTCAAATAGCGGTACTTCACATCAAATCCCCCCGCGTCGAGCAACTGAAAGGGCGGGGCCTGCCGACGAACGGCCGGCACGCGCATGCGGACGGACGCTGGAGGCATCCGCACAAGCGTGACCGTGCGGCCCCGGCCGCATGGTTCGTCGCTCAGACGGAGAGAAACCGTGCCCTGGCCATTCCCTGGACCACGGCAAGAGCGACCCACGCTGGCAGGTCTCCTGGCTCACGGGTCGTCACTCGATGCACGGCCTTCCCGGATCGTTTCGATCCAGTGGCTGCTTCCTCGACGGGAAGCCAGCGCATCTCGCTCGCCGCTTACAGTTGCAGGGACAGCCGCGGACTTGGATGGACAGCCATCCGCACCACATTCCCATTGAAGCCCCTCACGGGGCACCAGCGCGATCAATCGGACAACCGGATTTCTCCCGGCGCCCGGCCGCGCCCCTACGCGCAATCGCAGCGCTTGCCAACGGGGATCGCAAGGCGGAGCTCTAGCGGCGCCTAGAAATTCCAGTCGAAGCCGATGCGGATGCTGCGCGGACGCAGCGGGGTGATCTGGTCGCGGTCGCGGATCAGGAAGGGCGAGCCGAGTGCGAAACGGTTGCCGCGCGCGTCGAGCAGATTGGTCAGCGTCAGGCTGAACCCGCGCCGGTCGTTGCCGATCCGGGCTTCCAGTCCGGTGTCGAGATAGTCGCCCTGAAGCTTTTCGAGGATCGGGCCGACGCCCAGCGTCGATCGCCCGACATAGCGGACATGGCCATCCAGCTTGAACGAGTCGCCCGAGGTAAGCTCGGTGGTATAGGCGAAGCCCAGCCGTCCCGTCGCGTCGGCGACATTGGGCAGCCGGTCGGCGGGGATGCCCGGCGCCTCGATCGGCAGCACGACGATGTCGCGGCGGGTGACGCTGCTGTCGTTCAGATAGAGTGACGCGTCGATCTCGAGCCCGCGGATCGGGCGCCAGCGCCCTGCGACCCCGAGCGAGAAGACTTCGCCATCGCCGATATTCGCGGTGGTCGGGAAACCGAAGCCGTCGATCAGGTCGGCCTGGATATGCTTCCAGTTGGTCCACGACCCGCTCAGCGCGATATCGAACTGTCCCCCGATATAGCGGCTACCCCCTTCCAGCGTGGTCACCCGGTCGCCCTCGAAGCGTTGGACATAGTCCTGCCGGATGGCGATGCCGCCCGGACGGAAGCCCTGTTGGAAGCGCGCGAACAGCGTGAGCCTGTCGTTCGGCCGCCACGCGAGCGCTGCGGACGGGAGGAACCGGGTTTCGCTGCGGCTGCCGCGCGCACCGGGATCGTTGCGATAAGCCAGCGTGTCGAGCACGTCCTCGGACTGCCCCGACAGGCTGGCGTGGGTCAGGCGCGAGCCCAGGGTGAGCGTGAGCCGCGGCAGCGGCTCGATCGTCGCTTCGCCATAGAGCGTGGCTTCATCGACCTTGTTGGTCACGCCGGTCAGCGGCCGGAACACCGCCATCGACCACACATAGTCGCGGCTGATCGTCGTGGCGCCGTTTGCCGCCTCGATCACGCCGCTGGCGACCAGCGAGGGAGCGATATCCATGCGGCGCTCGACGCGGGCATTGTTGCGCAGCAGGCTCGCCGCGAGCAGCCATCCGGTGCCGTCCGGCCCGCGCCGCGCCAGCCGCGTCTCGAAGGTCAGCATCGAGATGCGGTTGGCCTGCGAATAGCCGGTGCCGGGGGCATCCGCCTTGGGCTGCACATCCGGCATGCCGGGATCGGCCAGCGCCTGTCCCTCGAACAATTCGAAGACATATTGGCGGGCATAGCCGAGCGACGAGGTGAGCTCGAGATCGTCCCAGCGCTTGCGGACGACGAGATCGGCGAGCCAATAGTCGCTGCGGAACGGCTGGGCGATGTTGCTGATCCGCCTGAGGTCGCCGGCGCCACGATCGGCATATTGGCTGTCGTCGCCACGGATTTTCTGGCCGACGCCGGTCAGGTCGATCAGCCAGCCGTCGCCGGCATCGAGCCGCAGCGCGCCGCGCCCGCCGATCGTGCGGACGCGGTTGATGTCGCGCAGGCCGCGGCCGATGTCGTCGATATAGCCGCCCTCGACCGCGCCGAAGGCCAGGCCGCGAAAGGCGAGCTTGTCGTCGATGAGCGGCACGTTGACGATCGCGCCGCCATCGACCGATGGCTGGCCGTGCTGAACCCCGGTGATGCCGCCCCAGGCTGCGCCCTCGCTGGTGCGCAGATTGGGCGCGCGCGGCACGATGCGGACGACCCCGCCCAGCGATCCCGCGCCATAGAGCGTGCCCTGCGGCCCCTCCAGCACCTCGATACTCTGCACGTCGTAGAGGCGCAGATTGGGGTCGGGCGCGCTGTAGGTGATGCGGCTGTTACCCCAATATTGGCCGACGGTCGCCTGGGTCGGGCCGACAAAGCTCGAATCGGCGATGCCGCGCACGAACAGCTTGTTGCGGCCGGGGCCGAGATGGGTGGAGACGACGCTGGCGATGCGCGTCTCGATCGCCGCGGTACCCTGTGCCGCATCCGCCGCGGACAGGCTGTCGCCGTTGATGATCTGGACCCCGCCGGGATAGGCGCCGAGCGGGATGTCGCGCTTGGTCGCGGTGACGACGACCTCGACCGGCTCTTCGGGCTCGGACGGCGGCGGCAACGCGCGTGGCGGCGCGGGGCGCGGGGCAGGGCGGGCGACGGCGGGTGCGCGTTCGATCAGATAGGTGGCCGCCGCCACCTGGCGCGCGCGGGCGCCGGTGCCGCGCAGCGCGCGCTCGAGCGCGGCGCTTGCAGTCAGCTTGCCGCGGACTGGCTTGACGCGCACGCCGGCCAGTGACGGGTCGCGGAAGCCGATGCTCGTGCCGGATTGCTGGCTGAGCATGCGGACGGCGGCGTCGAGGCGCATTTCGGGCAGGCGAATGTCGGCCGTCCGCTCCTGCGCAAGCGCAGGAGACGCCACCAGAATCGGGATCAGGGCAAGGGGGCTAGGGCGGAGAACCATTGGCAGGTGACATTACCCATCCTTTTCCTTGCGCGGTGAACCGCACACCCAGCAGCGGCGCTGCGCGTGCCAGCACGTCCTCCGCACTTCCGTTGAGCATCAGCGTACCGGTATAGGGCGCGAACCCGCCGCCCTTGACCTCTACCGTCCGCCCGAGATTGCGCGTCAGATCCTGCGCGATGCGGTCGAGCGGCGCCCGGTCGTAATAGAGCGCGCCCGAACGCCAGCCGCCGACATTCTGCGGGCTGGCCTTGCGCAGCACCGGAAGCGCGCCCGTGCGCGTGCGCGACAGGCCGTCACCCGCGTCGAGCCGTACCTGATCGGTGCCGGGCTGATAGATCACCGCCCCCTCGGCCACCTCGACGTCCAGCGCGCCGCCGCCCTCGGCCACGACGTTGAACACGGTGCCGGCGTCGAGCAGTCTGGTATTGCCGGTGACGACGAGGAACGGGTTGGCTTCGTCATGCTTGACCTCGAACAGGGCCTCGCCCTGCGCCAGCTCGACATGGCGCGGCGTGTCGCGGTCGATCGTGATTCGCGTATTGCCGTTGAGGATGATTCGCGAGCCGTCGGCCAGGTCGATCGTGCGGTGCTCGCCCGGCGCAGTGGCGATCTGTTCGGGCGAATGGCCGCGATCGATCAGGCCCCAGCCGGTGATGCCGGCGACGGCGGCGGCCACAGCGGCCCCGGCGAACCAGCGGCGTCGCGGCGCGCGATAGCCCGCGTCCGGCTCGGGCTGCCAGGCGGGCCTGGGTTTGGTGGCGAGCAGCGCCGCGGCGTCATCGACCTGCGCCAGCGCGGTTTCATAGGCGTCGAGGTGCGCGGGCGATTCTTCCAGCCACAGCGTGAAGGCGTCCCAGTCGGAAAAGCCCGGATCGCTCGCGCGGATCGCCCAAAGCTGGGCGGCTTCCGCGATCTCCGGCGTCGGCAGGGCGTTCGATTCCATCGTCATATCGCCTTCATGACGGACTCGTGTCGCTCAGTCCGCATCGAACGCCGCCTTTAACTGTGCCAGCGTACGATACGCCTTCTGCAAATCCTTCTCCACCGAGCTCAGGCTGACCCCCAGTTCGCGCGCGATCGCCGCCTGGCCGACCCCGTCGAGCCGATAGCGGCGGAACACGTGATCGGCGCGCGGGCCGAGTTCCGCAAGCGCAGCCTCGACCCGTCGCAGCTGCTCGCGTGCGATCAGCGACCGTTCGCCCTTGGGCGCCTCGATCTCGGGGACGCTCACCTCATGCCATTCCTGCTGGCGTCGCGCGCGGCTCACGCTGGAACGGCGGCGGTCGCGCATCAGATTTTCGGCGGCGCGGAACAGATAGGACACCGAATCGGCAATCGGCTCGCTCGGCGCGGCAGCGACGCGCTGCCACAGGTCCTGCAGCACGTCCTCGGCCTCGTCGCCCGCACCGCGCGCGGACAGGAAGCGCAGCAACCGCCCGCGCTCGTTCAGGATTACGCGCTGGAGTCCGCTGACCGCGTCGTCCGAAGTCATGGCTGCCCGGTACCTCTGTTGCGCACGGAATGCGAATCCGCTCCCGGTGACGGGGGCAGAGTGCAGGTCGAGCGTCGGGTCTTCAAGGGACGCGAGCGTGTCGTCAAGGCTCAGATCCGCGCTCCTGCGGCTGGCGCGCCTCGCGGGCACGGGCAAAGGCGGAGCGATGCGTCTCCGCAGGCATGGCGATCGGGGCGGATGCACCGCCCATGCTCCCGCCGAAATGCGGCAGCGGATCGAGCGCCCGACCATCGGCGCGCAGCTCGAAATGCAGGTGATTTCCGGTCGAGCGCCCGGTCGATCCCATCAGCGCGACCGTGTCGCCGCGCGCTACCGGCGTGCCCGCCGATACCAGGATGCGTGAAAGATGCCCGTAACGCGTGGTGAGGCCGTCGGCATGCGCGATCTCGACCAGATTGCCATAGCCGCCCGCGCGTCCGGCGAAGCGGACCACGCCGCCGTCCGCCGCCTGTACCGGGGTTCCGGCGCGGCCGGGAATGTCGATGCCATAGTGCATCCGCGCGGTGCGGTGAAACGGATCGGCGCGACGCCCGAAACGGGAAGAAACAGGCGGCAATACCGCCGGCGCGCCAATTTTGGGGGCCGACGCGCCGGCGGCTGGACCGGGGGCTAACCACGGCCGCGTCGCTATCCATGCGCGAAAGATTGGGCCGTTCGCGCGGGGCAGCTCAGCGATGTCCGGCCCGATGACGTCGGCGCTCGCTAGCAATGAGAGCGCCAAGGGCATCGCGGGGGTGAGAAAACCGGGCATCGCCCGAAAGACGGAGCGGTTTGGCGGAACCCGCATACCCTTCCGGAATTTTTTCGCCGGCTCCGAAAATTTGCGGAATGCGGCGCCGCACTCCGTCTCGACAAGCATCAGTAAATGCTTTGCAGTTGAGGAGACTCGCCCATGAATTCCGCCGAACGCCGCATGCTCGACATGCTGAAAAAGGGCCGGGACCACTATGGCGTCGTCGCCGTCAAGGCCGAGTTCGAGGCCGAGGGCACGCGCCCGGACGAGCTGCTCCGCCTGCTTGAACTTGCCCGCCGCGCCGACCTCAAGGTCGCGCTCAAGATCGGCGGATGCGAAGCGGTGTCGGACCTGCTCGCCTCGAAACTCTACGGCGTCGATCACGTCATCGCCCCGATGATCGAAACCCGCTACGCGCTGTCCAAGTACATCGACGCCAAGGCCAAGACCTATGGCGAGGATACCGGCGGTACCCAGTTCCTGTTCAACCTCGAGACCGAGGCGACGCTCGGCAATCTCGACTCGATGCTCCCGCTCGCCGCAGCCGGCGTCGACGGCATCGTCTTCGGCCGGGTCGACTTCACCCTCTCGCGTGGCCTCCCGCGCAAGGCGGTCAACACGCGCGAGATCACCGACGCGGTGCTGATCGTCGCCCAGGCGTGCGCCGATCATGATCTGGAGCTGGTCGTCGGCGGGTCGGTCTCGCCCGAGGCGGTTTCCGCGTTGCGCGAGTTCCGCCGCATCCGCCTCGACCGGTTCGAAACGCGCAAGGTGGTGTTCGACGGTGCTGCTGCCGACGCCGCCGATATCGATGCGGGCATCGCCAATGCCGTCGCGTTCGAACTCGCCTGGCTCGAGAACAAGCGCGATTATTATCGCGGTGCTGCTGAGGAGGATTCGGCGCGTATCCGCATGATGCAGGAGCGTGCGGGCACCCCGGCTTCCGCCAAGCTGGCCAGCGTGGCGGCCTGAAGCTCATGCCGTTGAAGGATGAAGTTGCGACCCTTATGCGCAGCGTCGCCGCGCAAGAGGTGATGCCGCGCTTTCGTGCGCTTGCGGCGCATGAGATCGTCGAGAAGAGCCCGGGTGAGGTTGTCACCACCGCCGATCGCGAATCCGAGCTGCGGCTGAGCGAAGGCCTTGCCGCGCTCAAGCTCGGCGCGCGGATCGTGGGCGAGGAGGCCTCGTCGCGCGACCCCGTGCTGCTCGACGGCGTGGGCGAGGGGCTGGTGTGGCTGATCGACCCGGTCGATGGCACTGCCAATTTCGCGGCGGGTCATGGCCCGTTCGGAATGATGGTCGCGCTGGTCGAGGATGGTGAGCCCATCGCCGGCTGGATGCTCGATCCGCAAAGCGGGCGGATGTGCCATGCCGAGCGCGGCAAGGGCGCAACCTGCGACGGCATGCGCGTCCATGCCCGCACCAGCGGCAGCGACCGCCCGGTTGCGGCGCTCGCGACCCAGTTCATGGGCGCGGCGCGGCGTGAGCGCGTCCATGCCTCCGCCCGCCGCCGCTTCGCGCAGGTGCCGATCCCGCGCTGCGCCGCCGAAAGCTATCCGCGCCTCGTCCTGGGCAGCAACGACGTCGCGCTGTTCCAGCGCATCCTGCCTTGGGATCACGCGCCCGGCGTGCTGTTCCTGACCGAGGCGGGCGGGCAGGCGACCCATTGGGACCGCAGCTCCTATCGCGTGGGCGGGCCGGGCGCGGGCCTGCTTGCCGCCGCCGATGCGCGTCATTGGCAGGCCGCGGCCGATCTGCTGCTCGTGCCGGGCGGCGCGCTCATCGACATGGAAACCCGTGCGGCATGAAGCTTCCTCATAGTCTGTTCGCCACGGCTTCGGCCGTGGCCCTGCTTCTGCCCGTGTCCGCGCTTGCCCAGCTTGCTTCGCCCGTCGCTGGCGGCGGGCAGGGCGCTAGCGCCCAGTCCAGCGGCGTGCCGCAGATCGCAGTGCCCCCGGCAGAGATCGCGCCCTATCGCCCGCAGACGATCGATGCGGCGCCGTTCGTTGACACCGCCGTGCCGCCCGAACCGGAGGCCAAGGCACCGCGTCCCGCGCCACGCCCGGCCAGCGAATATGAGCGCTTCGTCTCCGAAGTCGCGGGCAAGCCGCTGCGCCGCTTCGGCACTGAATTGCTGCTGCCCGAGGCAAAGGGCTTCGCGGTCCCGCCGGTGGCGGCGGTCCCGGCCGATTATCGCCTCAATCCCGGCGACGAACTGCTGCTCGGCCTCACCGGCTCGGTTCAGGCATCGGGCCTGCGCCTCACCATCGATCCCGAAGGGCGCATCTTCATCCCCCGCGTTGGTGCGATCCGCGTCGGCGGGGTGCGCTATGGCGATGTCCATGGCGTGATCGAGCGTCAGGTTGCGCGCCAGTATCGCGGCTTCACACTCGAAATCGCGGTAGGCAAGCTGCGCGGCGTGACGGTCTACGTCACCGGCTTCGCGGCCAAGCCCGGTGCGTACAATGTCGGCAGCCTCTCGACCTTGGTCAACGCGGTGCTCGCCGCGGGCGGTCCTTCGGAGGGCGGCAGCTTCCGCTCGGTCCAGCTGCGCCGCAATGGTAAGCTCGTCTCCGATTTCGACCTCTACGATCTGCTGCTGCGCGGCGACCGCACCGGTGACGCTGTCCTTCAGAATGGCGACGTCCTGTTCGTCGCGCCTGCAGGCGACCAGATCGCCGTGATCGGCAGCGTCAACCGCGAAGCGATCTTCGAGATCGCGCCGGGCGAAACCCTGTCTGACACGTTGCTCTACGCGGGCGGGATCAGCACGATCGCCGACGGCACGCGCCTGATGATGCTCGACTCGCTCGCGCGTTCGGCCACCGGCTGGACCGAGGTGAGCGCCGCCGATGCGAGCGTCCGCAAGGCGCAGCGCGGCGACGTGCTGCGCGTCCTGTCCAACGTTGATCTCGCCCGCCCCATGGGACAGCAATCCGTGCTGGTGACGATCAGCGGCGAGGTCGCGAAGCCCGGCCGCTATTACTTCAAGCCCGGCACCAGCATGGATGAAGTGGTTGCGGCGGCGGGCGGCCTGACCTCGCATGCCTTTCCCTATGCCAGCGTCATCACGCGCGAGAGCGTGAAGCAGCAGCAGCGCAAGAGCTTCGATCGCGCGATCGAGGATGTCGAGCTGTTGCTCACCGCTCAGCCCGTGACCTCGGTCAACCGCGCGGCGCTGGTTCAGCCCGCCAATCTCTCGCTGGTCAAATCGGTGGTCGAACAGCTGCGCAAGCGCGAGCCGACCGGGCGGCTGGTGTTCAACCTGCCGGTCGACGCGCCGTCGCTGCCCGGCGACCTGATCCTCGAGAACAACGACACGATCTTCGTGCCGCAGCGGCCGGTGACCGTGGGCGTGTTCGGCGCGGTGCCGAGCCCGGCGTCGTTCGCCTGGCGCTCGGGCGGGACGATCGGCGACTATGTCACTTCGGCGGGCGGCGTGCAGAAGCTCGGCGACAAGGGCGAGATCTTTGTCGTCCGCGCCAACGGCACGGTGGTGGCCGATGGCAAGCGCGTGTTGCGCGCGCCGGCGCTGCCAGGCGACCTCATCTACGTCCCGATCGAGGCCAATCGCGGCGAGTTCTGGGCGCGGCTGCGCGACATTACCGGCAGCCTGTTCAGCGGCTTCGTCGGCGCCGCCTCGGTCAAGTCGATCATCGACTGATGGGGATTCAGCAACTCAACGCGTGGATCGGAAATCCACGCAATCGTCGCATCGCCTATGTGGCGCTCGCGCTCGTGCTTGCCGTGCTGTGCGTGGTGCCGCGTCCTTATGTGGCGCGCGCCAAGGTGGTGCCGCAGGACAGCAGCACCATCGGCCTCGGCTCCATGACCAATGCCGTGGGCGGCCAGATGCAGGGCTTCGCGGCGCTGCTCGGCGGGGCCAAGACGCCGGTCGACCTCTACCTCGCCATCGGGCGCGGGACCGAGGTGACCGACAGCGTGATCAAGCGCATGAACCTGGTCGGATCGGGACAATATCCCAGCGTCGAGAAGGCCCGGCTCGCGCTCGCCAAGCGGGTGGATATCCACTCGCTCACCGGCGGCATCGTCGAGGTGGAGGTGCGGACGCATGACCCGGCCTTCGCCCAGCAGCTCACCCAGACCTATGTCCGCGCGATCAGCGACCGGCTGACCAGCCTTGGCGAGGATCGGGTGAAGCGCAAGCAGGCGGTGGTCCAGCGGCGCTTCAAGGAAGCGGCGGGCAGGGTGATCGCGGCCGAGAGCGCACTCGGCGAGTTCCGCCGCCGCAACAACCTCGCTGCGCCCGAAGCTCAGCTCGGTTCGGCGCTCTCGCTGCGCGCGGGGCTTGAGGCGCAGCTTCAGGCCAAGCTGGTCGAGCTCAGCACGCTCGAACAGTTCCAGGGTCCGGAAAATCCGCAGCTGATGGCCGTCCGTGCCGAAGTCGCGCAGCTCCGCACCCAGATCGCCCAGAGCGCCCGTCCCGGCATCGGCCCGGGCGGTCCGAACGTCGCTGGCCTGACCGAGGTCTCGGGCGAGTATCTGAACCTCTATCGCGACTATCGCTTCGCCCAGGCGCTGTACGAGGTCTATGCGCGTTCGTCCGAGGAAGTGGCGGTGGAAACGCTCGCCACCGAGACCGCAACCGACGTCCAGATCGTCGAAGCCCCGCGCCTCGACGATGACCGCAAGTTCAACATCTCGGCCGTCGCGCTGCTCGCATTGGTGATCGCGCTTGCGCTGTTCACGGAGGTCTATGCCCCCGCGACCGGCATTCGCCTCTGGAAACGGGCCGAGCCGTGACCCAGCTTCCCGAGCTGTCCATCGTCATTCCCTGCTTCAACGA
The DNA here is from genome assembly GCA_964407945.1 of uncultured Stakelama sp. GTDB lineage: Bacteria > Pseudomonadota > Alphaproteobacteria > Sphingomonadales > Sphingomonadaceae > Sphingomonas. The sequence goes on along the minus strand of CAYOXO010000027.1, from coordinate 21,055 downwards.
GGCGGAGAATGTGCGGAACATCGTCGCCGCGGTCACCGCGGCGGCGGGGTCGTGTACGGCAAGCCACGAGATCATCCTGATCGACAATGACTCGACCGACGGCACCCGCGACATCATGCGCGATCTGTGCGCCGCCGATCCGCGCGTGCGGGCGATCCTCAACAACCGCAACTACGGCCAGATGCGCTCGCCGACCTATGGCATCTATCAGGCCAGGGGCGCGGCGGTGATCGGCATGTGCGCCGATTTCCAGGATCCTCCCGCGATGATCCCGGTCTTCGTCGCGCAATGGCGGGCAGGGGCCCAGATCGTTCTTGCCCAGCGCCGTTCGGAACGCACCTCGTTCCTGCTCGGTCTGGCCCGCGAATATGGCTATGCCTTCCTCGCGCGGTTCGGCGACACGCCCGTCGTCCCCGGCGCCACCGGCTTCGGGCTGTTCGACCGCAAGGTCGTCGATACGCTCGCTCGCTGGAACGAGCCCGAACCCTTTTTCCGCGCGATGCTGGTTGAAAGCGGTTTCCGTCTCGCCGTCGTACCCTTCGACCGGCCCGAGCGTGCGGCGGGGGAGAGCAAGAACGACTTCGCCGCGCTCTTCTCCTTCGCCCTCTCTGGCCTCGCCGGTTCGGCCAAGTCGCTGCTGCGGCTGCCCGTCATCCTGTCCTTCTGGGCCGGCGGGGCGGCGATCCTGCTGCTGCTCGCCGCCTTCGTCGCGGCGCTGGTGAACGGACCGGGCCTCGGCCTGCTCGCTGCCTCGGTCGTCACCGGCATGTTCGCGATCCTGCTCCTCTTCCTCGGCCTGATCGGCGAGCAGGTTCGCCTGATCTCCGAGCGTACCCGCGGCACCCCGCTGGTGATCGAGGCCGAGCGGATCAACTTTCCCGCCGACCGCCCCGCGCCGTGACGTCGCGCCTGCGCCTCGTCCCCGAAATCCTGCTCGCCGCCGCGGTGGTGGCGAGCCTGATCGCGAGCGCGGCCTTCTTCCAGCGCAACGGCTATCTGCCCCAGCCCTTCGTGTTCGACACCAACGACACCTTCATGGACTGGTTCAACACGGCGTACTGGGCGAACAATCCCGGCGCGTACGACGTGTGGCGGACCATCTACCCGCCCTTGTCCTTCGTCTTCCTCGACGCGTTCAGCCTGCCGGGCTGCTATCTCCAGTCGCCCTTCCACGCGCGCGACTGCGACTGGCTCGGCCGCACGACGATCTACGCTTTCTACCTGCTCAACATCGTCCTCGTCTGGCTCAGTTTGCGTAAAATCGACCGCGCCACCGCACCGATGCGCACCATCGCCCTCTCGCTTGGGCTTCCGCTCCTGTTCACCCTGGAGCGAGGAAATTTGATCCTCATCGGTTTCGCCTGCTTCATCCTCGCCCATGGCCCGCTGTTGAAGCAGGGGTGGGGCAGGGCGCTCGCCGCCGCCGCGACGATCAACTTCAAGCCCTATCTGCTGCTTCCGGTGCTCGCCCATGCGGTGAAGCGCGAATGGCGCCCGCTGGAGGTCGCTGGCATCGCGACGGTCCTGCTCTATCTGGTCACGCTCGCCATGGTCGGCGGCGGCACCCCCGGGGAGATCGCGTCGAATACGGCAAATTGGGTGATTTTCCAGAGCGGGCAGGTGTGGAACGAGATCAACTATTCGACCAGCTACGCCCCACTGATGCTGGTTCAGAAGGCGCCGATCCCGCTGCTCCAGTTCGTGCCGTCCGAAACGGTAGACAAGATCATCCTGATCGCCTCGACCGTGATCCGCTCCACCCAGGCCATCACCCTCGTCGCGCTGCTTGCCGCCTGGGTCCAACCCGGCGCGGTCTCGCGTGAGCGGATCGCCGCGCTGCTGCTCGGCGCCTATCTCGTCACCCAGTCGCCCGGCGGCTACACGCAGGTGTTCCTGATTTTCCTCGTCTTCCTCGAACCCTGGCGCCGCCCGGGGCCGATCGTCGCGCTGATCTGCGCCTATCTGCTCAGCCTCGTCGGCGACGTGCCGCTCTCGACCATCCTCGAGCTGTCGACACCCAGCTGGCTCAGCGGCCGTCCGGTCGAGCCAGCCTTCGGCCTCACCATCGGCCATTTCGTCCGCCCCGGCGTGATCGCCTTGCTGGTCTGGTCGCTCGCGCTCGACACGATCGCGCAGAGCGTCCGCGCGCATCGCGGCCGACGCCCCGTCCTCGGACTCGCCCCCGCATGATCCTCGACCAAGACCTGTCCGCGGTGAACGCCGCGCTCGCCCCGCTCTGGCCACGCCTCAACGGCGCACGCATCTTCATGACCGGCGGCACCGGCTTCATCGGTCGCTGGATGCTCGAAGCGCTCGCCCGCGCCGATGTGGATGCGGAGGTGGTCGTCCTGACCCGCGACCCCGCCGCCTTTGCCGAACGCGCACCGCACCTCGCCGCGCGCCTCACGCTGCTGCCCGGCGACGTGATGAGTTTCGAGCCGCCCAAGGGCGCGTTCACCCACATCGTCCATGCCGCTACCGACGCCAGCGCCGCGCTCAACGCGCGCGATCCGCTGCGCATGTTCGACACGATCGTCACCGGTACCCGCCGCGCACTCGACTTCGCGCGCACCAGCGGGGCGGGCCGGGTACTCTATCTGAGCTCCGGCGCGGTCTATGGTGCCCAGCCGCCGGCGGTCACGCACGTGCCTGAAGATTGGCACGGTGGCCCCGATCCGTGCGACCCGCGCTCGGCCTATGGCGAGGGCAAGCGTGCCGCCGAGATGCTCTGCGCCATCTATGCCCGCCAGTTCGGGGTTCGGGTGGTGAACGCGCGCATCTTCGCGTTGCTCGGCCCCTTGCTCTCGCTCGATATCCACTTCGCTGCCGGCAATTTCATCCGCGACGCGATGGCCGGCGCGACGATCCGGGTCGAAGGATCGGGGCAGGCGGTCCGCTCCTACCTCTACGCTGCCGATCTCACCCATTGGCTGTGGACGCTGCTGCTCGATGGCAAGCCGGGCGAAACCTATAATCTCGGCTCCGAGGAAGCCGTCTCGATCGCCGATCTCGCGCGCCACACCGCCGCGATCCTTGGCGGCCCTGGCGTCGAGATCCTCGGCCGGCCCGATCCCGGCTGGAACCCCGGCCGCTACGTTCCCTCGACCGCAAAAATCCGCCGCGATCTCGGCCTCGCCCCCACCGTCGATCTCGACGAGGCGATCCGCCGCACCGCGCTTCACAACGGATGGACTCCATGACTCTCGTAAAGCTTTCCGACTGGGTCGCCGCCACGCTCGTTCAGCACGGCATCGGCGATGTCTTCATGCTGACCGGGGGCGGGGCAATGCACCTCAACCACTCGCTCGGCACGCATCCGGAACTGAAGACGACCTTCACCCATCACGAACAGGCGCTGGCGATGGCGGCGGAGGCCTATTATCGCCTCACCAACCGGCTGGCGGTGGTCAACGTCACTTCCGGCCCGGGCGGCACCAACGCGATCACCGGTGTCTATGGCGCCTATGTCGACTCGATCGGCATGCTGGTCATCTCGGGTCAGGTGAAGACCGAGACCACCGTCCGCCACACCGGCCTGCCGCTCCGCCAGTTCGGCGATCAGGAGCTGGATATCGAGGAACTGGTGCGCCCGGTCACCAAATACGCGACGATGGTCACCGATCCGCGCTCGATCCGCTACCATCTGGAAAAGGCGATCCACCTCGCGACCACCGGCCGTCCCGGCCCGGTCTGGCTCGACATCCCGCTCGACGTTCAGGCGACCAAGATCGATCCCGACGACCTGCTCCCCGGCTTCGACCCGGCCGAACTCGACCAGCCATGGCAGGCGAATGATCTCGGCGCGACCGCCGACGCGATCCTCGCCAAGCTCGCGGCTGCGCAGCGCCCCGTCGTCTTCGCGGGCGGCGGCGTCCGCCTGTCGGGCGCGCATGCCGAATTCCTCAAACTGATCGAGAAGCTCGGTATCCCCGTCGTTACCGGCTGGAACGCGCATGACGTGCTGTGGAACGACCACCCGCTCTATTGCGGCCGTCCCGGCACGGTGGGCGATCGCGGCGGCAACATGGTCACGCAAAGCGCCGACCTCCTGCTGGTCCTCGGTAGCCGCCTCAATATCCGCCAGGTCAGCTACAACTGGAAAAGCTTCGCGCGCGAAGCGTACAAGATCTGGGTCGAGATCGATCCGGTCGAGCTGGCCAAGCCCACCGTCGTTCCCGATATGCCCGTGGTCGCCGACCTCGCCGACCTGATCCCTGTGCTGCTCGATCGACCCTATGCCGGCCCGATGCCGGCGCATGACGAATGGCTGGAATGGTCGCGCGAGCGGATCTTCAACTTTCCCGCGGTGCTTCCCGAATATCGCCACCACGGCCCCAGCATCCATCCCTATGTCGCGATGGACGAACTGTTTGCTCAGCTTGATGAGGAGGACGTCGTCGTCACCGGTAACGGCAGCGCCTGTGTCGTCAGCTTCCAGACCGCGAATTTGAAGCGGGGCCAGCGGCTGTGGACCAATTCGGGCTGTGCGACGATGGGCTATGACCTGCCCGCCGCGATCGGCGTCTGGGCGGCAACCAAGGGTGAAAAGCGCATCATTGCCATCGCCGGCGACGGCAGCATCATGATGAACATCCAGGAGCTGCAGACCATCGCCGGCTACAACATGCCGGTGAAGGTCTTCCTTGTGAACAACAGCGGTTACGTCTCGATCTTCCAGACGCATCGCAACTTCTTCAACGGCGTCGAGGTCGGCGGTGGTCCCAAGAGCAACGTCACTTTCCCCGATTTCGGCAAGGTCGCGACGGCGTTCGGCTTCACCTATTTCCGCGCGGAATCGCACAACGACCTGCCCGGAACGATCGCCGCCGCGCTGGCCGCCGATGGTCCGGTGCTGTGCGAACTGATCATCGACGAGCATGTCGGCTTCGCGCCCAAGCTCGGCGCCAAGGCGCACCCCGACGGCCGCATCACCTCGCCCGCGCTGGAAGACCTCTCGCCCTTCCTCCCGCGTGATTTGCTGGCAGCGAACATGCGGATTCCGCTGATGGAGGAGTCGTGATGGCGGCCGTCCCCACCGCCTCTCGATCGTTACCCCAGCCTGGTGCCGGGGTCCACTCCGCCTCGCGCATCGAACTCAAGCTTCCTTCGCGCCGCCTCCCTCCCGGTGAACACCGGCACAGGGCCGGGGTGACGGGGCGGGGGAAAGGGAGCCACCCCTCATGATCGGCACCCGCGCAGAACGCCCGCTTCGCTTCGCTGCGGCGGGGGCGGCGAACACGGTGTTCGGGATCGGTATCTACCCGCTGCTGCTGTGGGCGGTGCCGGTGTTCAACACCCATTATCTGCTCGCGCTCGGCATCGCGCAGGCGGTCAGCCTGTGCTTCGCCTTCACCACCTACAAGCTCGGCGTGTTTCGTACGCGCGGCAATCTCGTCCGCGAATTCGGTGCCTTTGCCAGCTTCTACCTCGCCAATTATGCGGCCAACTGGATCATCCTGCCGATCCTGGTCGAGATCGGCGGCGTTCCGCCGGTGATCGCCCAGCTCGGCTTCGCGCTCGTCATCATCGTGACGAGCTGGTTCTGGCACAGCCGCGTCACCTTCCGCACCGCGGAGAGACATTGATGACCGAGTATCTGTACCGCGATTGTCCCGCCTGCGGTTCCTCCGATGCGCGCCGCGAAGTGCGTGCGGGCAAGGCTGCCGAGACGATGACGCTCGACGCGCTGCGCCCGTTCTGGGCGGGTTTGTTCAAGGAGAAGTGCTTCTTCTCCTATCATCGCTGCACTGGCTGCGGGCAGCTCTACAATCCGGTGTTCTTCACCGGCGAGCAACTCGGCGAGCTGTACGCGCGCATGGCGCCCAATATGGATGCCGTCGGCGACGCCGCGATCGTCGCGACGCAGCACGGCTATTTCAGGCGCACCGTCGAGCAGGGCGGAGTGGGCGGCGGCTATCTCGAGATCGGGCCCGATGTCGGCCATATCGTCCGCGCCGCGGCGCTGCACGGCGGGTTCAACCGCTTCTGGCTGTTCGAACCGAATGAGGCGATCCACGACACGCTGCGCGCGGCTGCCGGTGGTCTGCCCGCCACGCTCTCGACCGGGATGGACGATCTGTCGCCCGTGCCCGATGGTTCGATCGGCCTCGCGGTGATGGTCCATGTGCTCGATCATCTGCTCGATCCGCTGGCGATGCTCACCCAGATCCGGACGAAGTTGCGCCCGGGCGGAACACTGATGATCGTCACCCATGACGAAAGCTCGCTGTTGCGGCATGTCATGGGCAAACGCTGGCCGCCCTTCTGCCTCCAGCATCCCGAGCTCTATCGCCCTGCGACGATGAATGCCCTGCTCGGTCGTGCCGGGTTCGACGACGTCGTGGTCGAGGGCAGCCGCAACGTCTTCCCGCTCGATTTCCTCGTTCGGCAGGCGGCATGGGCGGCGGGGATCCGCGTCAAGTCCGTGCCGCTCCCGGCAATCCCGGTCGGCCTCAAGCTCGGCAATATCCTGACGCTGGCGACCGCCCCGGCTCAGGCGGCGGCGCGGATGCTCGAAGCGGCGGAATAGTCGGCGATCTGGGCGAGGGTGACGGCGCGGGCGTCTTCGCCCGATCCCACCGCCTTGTGCCAGGCGACGATCCATTCCAGCGCGCGGTCAAGGGTGAGGGCAGGGCGCCAGCCCAGCGCCGCGCGGGCCTTGGAGCTGTCGAGCCGCAGCAGCCCCGCCTCGTGCGGGCGCGGACCGCTGTCGAGCAGCGGCGCACTGCCATCGCCCCAGGCCGCGCGCATCCGCTCGACGATCCAGCCGACCGGACGGGCATCCTCGTCCGATGGCCCGAAATTCCAGGCGTCGGCAAAGCTGCGGTCGCCCGCCATCAGCCGCTCGGCGATCGCGATATAGCCGCCCAGCGCCTCCAGCACATGCTGCCATGGCCGCACCGCCTCGGGCGCGCGGATCAGCGGCGCGGCGTCCGCCTCGAATGCGCGGATCAGGTCGGGGATCAGCCGGTCCTCGGCCCAGTCGCCGCCGCCGATGACATTGCCCGCGCGCACCGTGGCGAGGGCGGGGCCGTCGCTGCCGAAGAACGAACTGCGCCACGATGCCGCAACCAGCTCGGCGCAGCCCTTGCTGCTGCTATACGGGTCGTGGCCGCCCATCGGGTCGCTCTCGCGATAGGGCCAGATCCATTCGCGGTTGGCGTAGCATTTGTCGCTGGTGACGCAGACCACGCCCATGACGCTCCCGGCGTGCCGTGCGGCCTCGAGGACGTGCACCGTGCCCATCACATTGGTCGCATATGTACCTACAGGGTCGGAATAGGACGCCCGCACCAGCGGCTGAGCGGCGAGATGGAAGACGAGTTCCGGTTTCGCCTCGGCGAAAGTGGAATGCACTTTGGCATAATCGCCAACATCGGCTTCCACATGTTCCACTATGTCTCGAATTCGCGCTGTCTCGAACAGGCTCGGATTGGTCGGCGCAGGCAGCGCCAGACCCGTGACTTCCGCCCCCAACGAGTGGAGCCACAGGCTCAGCCAGCTGCCCTTGAAACCCGTATGCCCGGTGACCAGCACCCGGCGCCCGCGCCACCCGCTCACCAGCGTTTCCACGGCGCGTTTCCGCCGTTCCACAGCTCTTCGAGATAGATCTTGTCGCGCAGCGTATCCATCGGCTGCCAGAAACCGTCATGACGATAGCCCATCAGCTCGCCGCTTCGCGCCAATGTTTCCAATGGCTTCTGCTCCCAGACGCTGTCGGGGCCGTCGATCAGGTCGAGGACGGATGGATCCGCGACAAAGAACCCGCCGTTGATCTGCCCGCCGTCGCCGGCCGGCTTCTCCTTGAAGTCCATGACCTTGGTGCCGCTGAATTCCAGCGCGCCGAACCGCCCCGGCGGCGACACCGCGGTGATCGTCGCGCGCAGCCCGTGCGCCTTATGGAAGCGGACCAGGTCGGCGATGTCGATATCCGCCACGCCGTCGCCATAAGTGAAACAGAATGGCTCACCATCCTCCAGATAAGGCCTGATCGCCCCCAGCCGCCCGCCGGTCATCGTGGAGGCGCCGGTCTCGACCAGAGTGATACGCCACGGCTCGCTGCGCGCGTGATGGACCTCCATCCCGTTGCCGCCGCGCAGATCGATGGTCACGTCAGAGGTGTGGAGGAAGTAGTTCGCGAAGAATTCCTTGATCAGATATCCCTTGTATCCCAGGCAGATAACGAAGTCGTTGAACCCCGCCGCCGAATAGATTTTCATGATGTGCCACAGGATCGGCATTCCGCCGATTTCGACCATCGGCTTAGGCCGGACGGCCGTCTCTTCGCCGAGCCGGGTACCAAGACCGCCGGCCAGGATTACGGTTCGCATCGTTACTCCACGTCATGCCATTCGACATGATGACGGACCCGAACCTCTCGCCCCGTAACCGCAATCGGTGGACCGAGCGCGCCGCGATCCTGCTCATCCTCCTTGTCGCCGCTGCGATCCGGATCCACGGCGTCGGGTTCGGCTTGCCGGCGCTCAACGATCCGGACGAACCGCTGTTCATGATGACTGCGCTCGACATGCTGCGCAGCGGGAATCCCAATCCGGGCTGGTTCGGGCACCCCGCGACGCTGACCTTCTACGCGATCGCGCTGGTGATGGTCCTCGTCGCGGGGCTTGGCATCCTCACCGGGCGCTTCGCCGATCTCGATGCCTTTGTCGCCGCGGCCTATGCCGATCCTTCGATTCTGTTCTTGCCCGCGCGCCTGTTTTTCGTCGCGTGCGGGGTGCTTTGCGTCTGGCTCACCTACCGGTTGGGCAGGCGGCTGGGCGGTGCGCGGCTGGGATTGATCGCCGCCGCGTTTCTCGCGGTGAATTCAGTGCACGTCTCCTATTCGCAGGTGATCCGCACCGATGTGCAGATGACCATTTTCGTCCTGCTGGCGACACTGGCTTCGCTGAACATCTTGGAACGTGGGCGACAGCGCGATCAGGTGCTGGCGGGAATGTTCATCGGCCTAGGCGTGGCGACAAAATGGCCCGCAGCTCTATTCGCGATCAGCCCGCTCGCCGCGGCGTTCGCGCGCGGCGCGGGCTTGGGCAGGGTACGGAATGCCATTATTGTCGGAATCGCTGCGGCGGTCGCACTCTTGGTCGCGTCGCCCTTTCTTTTGATTGATCATGCGACGGTGATCCAGAACCTGACCGGGGAAGCACGGCCAGCGCACCCCGGTTCGACCGGCGGTGGATTGCTGACCAATATCGGCTGGTATGTACGCGGACCGCTACTGGGTTCGTTTGGTGCGGCAGGGTTGGCAGCGGTGGCGGTCGGCGGCGTATTGGCGCTACGCGACCAGCGCGCGCGCATCGCGGTGCTGCCTGGTGTCGCGATGCTAGCCATCGTGATCTGCGTCCAAGCCCTGGTCTGGGAGCGGTGGATGGTGCCGCTGCTGCCGTTCCTTTCACTCGCGGCCGCGGCGGCGATCTGTACGCTGGCTGGCTTTCTGCGCGCGCGGCTCGGGCGCGGCCTCGCATGGTTCGAACCCATCGCCACGGCGTTGCTGATGGCGCCGATGATCGCGGCGACCCTGGCCACGCAGGCCGGGCGCGCGAACGACACACGGCAGGCCGCCGCGGCCTGGATCGCGGCCAATGCGCCGCCTGGAAGCACGATTTTGGTGGAGCATGCGGCGTTCGATCTATTGCAGAGGGGGTGGTCGCTTCGCTTTCCATTGGGGTCGGCCGGGTGCGTCGATGCGGGCGCGTTGTTGGCGGGGAAGATCCGCTATTCGCGCGTCGAAACGCTCAGATCCGGCCGCGCGGTTGTCGATATCGGACATGTGGATCGCACGCAGCTGGGAAGCTGCCGCGCGCGATACGCGGTCTTCACCCACTATCAGGTCTATCTGGACGACCGTCAGCGCTTCGCTCCGCAATGGGAAACCTATCGTCTGATCGCCGCAGGAGGACGCCTACGGGCGGTTATCCGGCCAGTTGCGGGTATTCGCGGTGGGCCGGTGGTCCATATTGTGGAACTGCGTTCGCCAACCGCTGCACGCGAAATCAGGCCTTGAGCCAGAAGCGGATGACGAACGCGACAGCGCCAAGAACGGCGAGGCTCATCGCCCAGATCGCCACCAACCAGGCAATCCGTTTCCACCACGGGCCCGCATTTTCACCGTCCATGGTCAATGATACCCGTCCGCGGTCACCTTCCCGCGGAAGACCCAGTAGGAAAACGCGGTGTAGCTCAGGATGATCGGGATCAGCACGACCGCGCCGACAAGCATGAACCACTGGCTCGACGCGGGTGCTGCGGCCTCCCAGATCGTCAGGTGATCCGGCACGATATAGGGGTACATGCTGATGCCGAGGCCGATGAAGCTCATCAGGAATAGCGCCAGCGCCAGGAAGAAGGGCCGCGCCTCGCGCCGCTTGCGGATCGAGCGGTAGAAGGCGAAGGCGATAATCGCGGTCAGCAGCGGCACTTGGGCGGTCAGCAGCACTGCAGGATAGCTGAGCCACTTCTCCCGATAGGCATAATCGAGGTTGAGCGTCGCGAGACTGACCAGGCCGATTACCGCCAGCGTTGCGATGCCGGCGGGCTTGGCGAGCCGGAAGGCGCGATCCTGAATGTCGCCGTCGGTTTTCCAGATCAGCCAGGTCGCGCCGAGCAGCGCATAGCCACACACCACGCCGATGCCGGTCAGCAGGCTGAACGGGGTGAGCCAGTCGAGCCAGCCGCCTGCATAGGCGCGGTTCTCGATCGCGATCCCCTGAAGCATCGCCCCGAGCGTGACGCCCTGACAGAAGGAGGCGACGATCGACCCCCCGGCAAAGGCGATGTCCCACCAGCGCCGATGATCGGGGTCACGCCAGCGTGCCTCGAACGCGACACCGCGGAATACCAGTCCCAGCACCATCGCGATGATCGGCGGGTAGAGCGCGGTCATCACCACGCCATAGGCGAGCGGAAACGCCGCCATCAGGCCGCCGCCGCCGAGCACCAGCCAGGTTTCGTTGCCGTCCCATACGGGCGCGATCGAGTTCATCGCCGTATCGCGCTCCTGTCCGACCTTGAAGGTCGGGAAGAGGATGCCGATGCCGAGGTCGAACCCGTCCATCACGATATAGGCGAACACCGCAAAGGCGATGATGAACGCCCACACCGTCGCGAGGTCGAAATCGACGGCGCTCATTGCTTGCCCTCCGGATGCTGTGCGGGGCCGGGCATGATGCCGGCGGTGCGGATCGGCGCGTCCACGTCGATATGATCCTCACCGCGATGCGCGCCCTTGGCCATCAGCTTGAGGATGTACCAGGTGCCGAAGCCAAACACCGCGAAATAGACCAGGACGAAGGCGATCAGCGATGCGCCGACGGCAGGCGCTTCCAGCGGAGATGCGCTATGGGCGGTGCGCAGGAAGCCATAGACGGTGAAGGGCTGGCGCCCGACTTCCGTCGTCACCCATCCTGCGAGCACCGCGACGAAGCCGGACGGCCCCATCACCAGTGCTGCTCGATGCAATAGTGGCCAGTCGTAGAGCCGCTTCCGGAAACGCGCGAACAGGCTCCACAGCCCGATGCAGAGCATCGCCATGCCCATGCCGACCATGATGCGGAACGACCAGAAGACGATGCCGACCGGCGGCTGGTCCTTGGGGGCGATCGTGTCGAGCCCGGCGAGCGGGGCGTCCGCATCGTGTTTCAGGATCAGCGACGAGGCCTTGGGAATCTCGACGGCATAATCGACGCGCTTCTCGGCAGAATTGGGGACGCCGAACAGGATCAGCGGCGCGCCGTCCGGATGGCTTTGATAATGCCCTTCCATTGCCATCACCTTCGCCGGCTGATGCTCGAGCGTATTGAGGCCGTGCATGTCGCCAGCGACGATCTGGATCGGTGCGACGATCGCCGCCATCCACATCGCCATCGAGAACATCTTCCGCGCATGCGGGTCGGCGCGATCCTTGAGCAAGTGCCAGGCGCCGACGGCACCGACGACGAACGCTGTTGTCAGATAGGCAGCGATGACCGTGTGGGTCAGGCGATAGGGGAAGCTGGGGTTGAAAACGATCGTCCACCAGCTGCCCGCCGGGACGAACTGGCCCTGCGCGTTGATCTCGAACCCGACCGGTGTGTGCATCCAGCTGTTCGCTGACAGGATCCATGTGGCCGAGATCAGCGTGCCGACCGCGACCGCCAGCGTGGAGGCGAAGTGCAGCCCCCGACCGACCTTGTTCATCCCGAACAGCATCACGCCGAGGAAGCCGGCTTCGAGGAAGAAGGCGGTGAGCACCTCATACGCCATCAGCGGCCCGATGATCGGCCCCGCCTTGTCGGAGAAGACCGCCCAGTTGGTCCCGAACTGATAGGACATGACGATCCCGGAGACGACGCCCATGGCGAACGCCACCGCGAATATCTTCACCCAGAATTTGAACAGGTCGAGATAAAGCTGCTTGCCCGTCTTGAGCCACAGCCCCTCGAGTACCGCGAGATAGCTGGCGAGCCCGATCGAGAAGGCCGGGAAGACGAAATGGAAGCTGACGGTGAACGCAAACTGGATCCGCGCCAGCAGGATCGGGTCAAAGCCCTCGAACATGAAATCCAACCTCATGCCCTTGCTCGGCATAGAATGCGCCGAGCTTCGGGTGAAGGCAATCATTTGGAGAGGATCGGTCGGGAACCCCATTGGGCAAATTGTCCAAACCGGTCGAATGCCGGTCTGCGCATCAATCTGTTTTCGAGCGCTTGCCAGTCCGATCCGATGCGGTTACATCGCACCTTCGTTCCAACGCGAAGAAGGGAGGGCGTACATGTCAGATACCATCGCACGTCCTTCCGGTGAGTTCCGGACCATCGGGCGCTACCGCCACTAGGTCCTGAAACCGCCTTGATTCGGGTACCCACCCGCATCACCCCAAATCGATATCGCATTGGAGACGGCGCCTTGGCGCCGGTTCACGACATGACACAAGACACTGACCGCCCGGACTCGATCCGTCGCGTCCTGCGCTTCACTTTCCATCATTGGATGCGGCAACGCGGGCGCGCTGCCTTTATCGCCTTCTTCATCACTGTCGCGACGGTGACGGAGATCTTTATCCCCATGTTTGCGGGGCGCCTGATCGACGCGCTCGCCGGCAATCTGCGCAGCGAGGCGCTGGCGCTGTTCGCGGCAATGGCGGCGCTCGGCCTTGCGATGGTGGTTCTGCGCCATATCGCCTGGGCGGGGATCATCCCGTTCACCTTGCGAATGATGCGTGACGTGACGCAGGACGGGTTCCACCGTGTCCAGCGCTTCTCGACCGATTGGCACGCCAACAGTTTTGCCGGTTCCACCGTCCGCAAGATCACGCGCGGCATGTGGGCGTTCGACACGCTGAACGACGTGCTGCTGCTTCAGCTTTTGCCCTCGGTGGCGGTGCTGGTCGGCACGATGCTGCTGCTCGGCTGGAACTGGCCCGTACTGGGCGTAGTGATGGCTGTGGGCGCCATTGCCTATGTAGCAATGACGGTGTTGCTGGCCACGCGCTGGGCATCGCCCGCCGCAACACTGTCCAACGCGTGGGACACCAAGATTGGCGGGCACCTGTCCGACTCGATCGGCTCCAACGCCGTCGTCAAGGCGTTTGGTGCCGAGCAGCGCGAGGAAGGTCGCGTCAGCTCGCTTCTCGCGAAATGGGCGAAGCGTACGCGGCGCACCTGGCTGCGCTACACCTGGTCGGGCAGCGCACAGATCGCGGTGCTGTGGACGATCCGCAGTGCGATCACCGGCACCGCATTGTGGCTATGGTGGCGCGGTGCGGCGACGCCGGGCGACGTCACGTTCGTCCTGGCGAGCTATTTTGTCGTCCACGGCTATCTGGTCGATGTCGGCTTTCACATCCATCACCTGCAGCGTGCGGTGAATGAGATGGAGGAACTGGTCGACCTGCACGATCAGCCGTTGGGGATCGAGGACCGCACGGACGCAGAGCCGATCCGCATCACGCAGGGCGAAGTCCGCTTCGACAACGTTACCTTCCGCTATGGCGGGCACGAGACGCCGCTCTACGAGCATCTCGACCTGCTGATCCGCGGTGGCGAGCGCGTTGGCTTGGTCGGTCATTCGGGTTCGGGCAAGACGACTTTCGTCAAGCTGATCCAGCGTCTCTATGACGTGAACGAGGGCCGGGTAACAATTGACGGGCAGGACGTATCGCACGCGACGCAGCAGTCGTTGCGTGCCCAGATCGCGATCGTCCAGCAGGAACCGATCCTGTTCCACCGCAGCCTGGCCGACAACATCGCCTATGCCCGTCCCGGTGCGAGCCAGGCGGAGATCGAGGCGGCCGCTCGGCTGGCCAATGCGCACGACTTCATCCTCAAGCTGCCGCGCGGTTACGCGACCCCGGTTGGCGAGCGCGGGGTGAAGCTGTCGGGGGGCGAGCGTCAGCGCGTGGCGCTTGCCCGCGCCTTCCTGGCCGATGCGCCGATTCTCATCCTGGACGAGGCAACCTCAAGCCTTGATTCGGAGAGCGAGGCGCTGATCCAGCAGGCGATGGATCGGTTGATGAAGGGGCGTACTGCGATCGTCATTGCGCATCGGCTATCGACGGTGCGCACGCTCGACCGAATCCTGGTATTCGATCAGGGGCGGGTCATCGAGGACGGCGATCACGATACGCTGCTCGCGGATCCGGAGGGCCGGTATCGCCGGCTGTTCGATCGGCAGTCGGGCAATATCGTGGATGATGAACCGGAACTCGCCGAGGCGTAAGCGCCGGTATTCTGAATGCGGAGCCTGCGCTCGGGACATGATTTCATGTTTCGAGCGCAGGATCCGGTCTCGGCCCCGACGGGGTGTCAGCCTGATATGCGGCGATATCCTTGCGGCGAGACGCCGATTTCGCGCCTGAACGCGCGGGAGAAATTGTGGACCGTGCTGAACCCGAGCTGGTGCGCGATTTCCGTGACGCTCCAGCTGGAATGGAGCACGAGCTCGGCCGCCTGCTGCATCCGTGCGCGCGTTTGCATATCCCGCGGGCCCTCGCCATGCGTCTCGCGGAACAGCTTGCGGAAATGGGAAACGCTGAGCCGGGCGTCGGCGGCCAGTGCCTTGAGATCGAGCGGTGCTTCGGGCTTTGCCACGATCCGCTCGGCGGCGCGGCGCATCACCGGCCAGTGCAGGCCTGCATTGGCGGCAGGTGTCGACAGGCCAGTTGCGATCTCTCCGAAGATTTCGAGCATCAGGCCGGAGACTCTCAGTGGGCGCCGTGCGCCGCGATGCTCTGCGATCGCCTGACGCATCAACGCGTAGATTGCTGGACCGTTGACCACCGGCAGCAGGCCGCTCCAGCCCGCGATCGGCTGCCGCGACCATAGCGGGTGCATATCGGGATGGGGGCCCTGCGAATATCTGGCGCCGCTTCGCACGCGCGGGCTGCGTTCGGCATCATGCACCAGGTCGAAATGCAGATAGGCGACGAACATCGTTGGAGATACGCCGCGCATCTCATGAAGTATGCCCGGCGGGATCCAGATCAGATCCCCGGCGCCGACATTGAAGCTGTCGTCGCCCACCGAGAAATACCCGGTTCCCGAAACAATATAGACCAGCAGATAGTCGAGCACGATCCTGCGGGGGATGTGCCACAGCCACCGCCAGTGCTCCAGCGCGCCGCGGACATAGGGGGAGAGCATCGCGGCGAGCGCATAGTCGGCGATTGCCGTCGCTTCGGTCGCTGGTCTCATCTGCAAACAATAGTCGTTTGGGATACGTATTGCACGCCGCAGGTAAAGACGCGGTCGCCCGGGAGCTTAGGGTAGGGGTATCACGACCGGGAGAGACGGGATGTATTATCCGGAGCCGACCGAAGACGATATCGCGCGCTTCAACGCCGACGGGTTTCTTGTCGTCCGGGACGCGATCGATCCAGCCGAGCAGCTTACACTCGCGGACATGGGAGCGGAGATGGTCGCGCGTCCCGCGGACTGGGGAAAGGACTGGGACTGGCGCCGTGACGAAGCGCTTGACCGGCGTGCTTTCCGCATCGTCCAGAGCGGAGTCGATCGGCACTTCCCGTGGCTGGCTGCTTCGCGCTTCCGGCACTGGGCTAAGCGGTTTGGCGGTGAACTGATGGGCCAGGAAATGGTATTCTGGTACGAGCAGTTCCTGGCCAAACCGCCCGGGACTGGCGCGCCGACACCCTGGCATCAGGACGAAGCCTATTGGGGACGGACGCTGCGCAATCGCGGCGTAACCTGCTGGACCGCGTTCCATGCAGTCGGTGTCGAAAATGGCTGCATGCATTTTGTCCGGGGTGGACACAGGGATGTGCTGGCGCATCGCAATCCGCCTGAGATGGCGAGCGATCTGCTGATATGCGACATTCCCGATGGCAGCGAAATCGTCGCCTGTCCGATCGAGACCGGCAGTGTGACGTTCCACCATAGCGCGACCCCGCACATGACGACAGGGAACTCCACGGAGCGCTGGCGGCAGTCGTTGACTCAGCATTTCCGCGCGCCCGATTGCGCGATACTGGAACCGGATCATTATCCCTGGCGGGTCCGCGTGAGCCAGCGCGCCGACGAATGACGGCGTGCTCACCGCGCCGGAAGACGCTCGCGAAGATCAGCTCTCGATTTCATCCAGCAGGACTTCGACCAGACGCAGCCGGACCGTGGCGCGCGACCAGACGATGCCGATGCGGCGTCCGATCGGCGCGCCGGGCAGGGGCAGGCGGCTGAGCGCCAATCCTTCCGGCCAGGGCGCCATCCAGTCGGGCACGAGCGACACGCCCAGCCCGCGATCGACCATCACCGCGATCGCGTTCAGCGCGTTGAGCTCGAACCGCTCGCGCGGAACGATGCCCGAAGCCCGCAGATACTCATCGGCGCGCCGCCCCCCCCATTGGTTACGGTCATAGCGGATCAGCGGCTCCTCTCGCAGCAGCGCAAGTGGATCGCGATCCGCCATCGCTTTGGGGGCGAGCACGACCAGCGGTTCTTCGCGCAGCACCTGCCATTCGCACGTTTTGGGTAGCGTGTGCGGCGCTTCGAGCACGAAGGCTGCGTCGAGATTGCCGGCTTCGACCTCGGCATAGAGCTGAGCCGAGTGACTCGACCGGATATGGACGTTGATCTGGGGAAACTTGGCGCTGACTCGCGCCAGGATCTCGGGCAACATTCCGATCAGCGGGGTCGTGCAGGCGCCGAGCCGCAGCTCGCCGCTGAGGTCGCCGTCGCGCGCCAGGCTGCGCAGGTCGGCGACATCTCGGATCAGTTGCCGGGCCTGTGCCAGGATACGGTCACCCTGTTCTGTCATGCGTACGGTTCGGCCGACACGGACGATCAGTGGAGCGCCCAACTCGCGTTCCAGTGCGTGTAACTGCTGTGCTACCGCGGACGGGCTGAGCGTTAGTGCGCGCGCCGCCGCGGCCATCGAGCCCTGTTCGACGACCGCCACGAAAGTACGCAGGAAGTTGATGTCGATCGTATCTCTCCGGTCAGACTGTCGCAGCCTTCTTACGCCCCTTGTCGTAGATGGTCAGGCCCTCCAGCGAATGGCTGGGCGGCGGGAAGAGCAGGCTGGCGATATAGCCGATCACGATCGAGGCCATGATCGCAAGCGCGAGATACCAATAGGGATGGATCAGCCCGAAGATCCATACCACCAGGGTCAGCAGCGACGCGGCGACAATCCCGATCGCAACGCCCTGCCAGTTCGCCCGGCGAGTGAACATGCCGAGCGTATAGGCGCCGGCACAGCTGCCACCCAGCAACCCGAATAACTCGATGGTGAGGTCGAGCAGCGAATGGATGTCCATCCGCGACAGGATGATCGCGATGCCGATGCCGATCAGACCGACCACCACGCTCATCCATTCGGCGAAGCGGACCGTCTGCTCCTGCGTCGGATTGCGAAACTTGCCGTAGAAATCGACCGAGAGCAGGGTCGCGACCGAATTGATGATGCCCGACAATGTGCCCATCGCTGCGGCGAACAGGCCGGCGATGATCAGGCCGGTCACGCCCGCGGGCAACTCGGTGCCGATGAATGCCGGGAACACCGCGTCGATCGGCAGCATCGGGTTCAATTGCGCCGGGTTCGCGCGGTAATAGGCGAACAGTACGGTTCCGATCAGGTAGAACATGAAGGCGCTGGGCAGCAGCACGACGGCGAATACCCAGACCGAGCGGCTCGCTTCCTTCTCCGACGGTGTCGCCAGCACGCGCTGCATCAACACCTGATCCTTGGGGAAGGTCAGGACGACGTCGAACAGCACCAGAATGAGGAAGCCCCACAGGGTCGGCTGGGTGATGTCGAAGCTCAGATTGACCATGTCGGTCTTTTCGAACGCGCGCGCGGTATCGACGATCGGCATCAGGCCGAGCTGGTAAACGATGAAGCCGATCGCGAAACAGGCGCCGCCGGTCAGCACCATCACCTGGAACACGTCGGTCCATACCACCGCCTTCATGCCGCCGAGCGCGGTATAGATGATCGTGAAGACGCCGACGATGATGATGCACGCGACGATATTGGTGTCGGTGATCGTGCCGATCGCCATGGCGGGCAGGAACAGGACGATGCCCATGCGCCCGCCGATCTGCATCAGCATCCACAGCGCACTCGACAGCAGGCGAATCGACGGGTGGAAGCGCGTTTCCAGATAGTTGAACACCGAGACGAGGTTGAGCCGGCGGAACAGTGGCACGATCCAGATCGCGACGAAGATCAGGCCGACGATCGTCGACATCTTCGACATGATGTACTGCCAGTTGGTCTCATACGCCTTGGCGGGGATGGCGAGGTAGCTGATCGAGCTGATGCTGCCCGCGAACATGCTGATCCCCGCCGCCCAGGCCGGGATCGAGCGGCTGCCCAGGAAGAACTCGCTGGATGAGCCGTTCTTGGCACCGCGGTAGAAGTAGAAACCGACGCCGAGCATCCCGAACATGTAGACGGCGATGATCAACCAATCGAAGATGGCGAGCGACTGGCGTTCGTTGACCAGCTCGGTCGCCGCGAAGTCGAGGCCGTTGGCGCTCGTACGAGCCACGAGCAGACCGTCGCCATAGCTGGACGTGGCGCGTACCGTTCCTTGCTGCGCGGCGCCGAGTGCCGCCCACGCGTCGGTGATCACGTTGTAGCTGTAGAGCCGCGTTGCCTCGTCCGGGCCGGCCCCGAGATAGAGGAGATAGGCCTGTCCGATCGCACGGGCAGAACCGGGCACGATCGTTGCCGGCGCCCTGGCCCCTGCGCGCCAGCCCTTGTCGGGGAACCAGCGCCATTGCGCACCGTCGGCCAGGGTCACGAACGCGCCCTTGTTCTGCGCGCCGAGCGCGACCGGGGTGCCGCCGCCGGGCCATGTGGTGTGCATGCTCCAGCGACCGGGCGCGCTCAGCGAGAGGCGGAACATCCGGTTCGAACCGTCGGCGGCGATACCGGCTACCCAGAGATTGTCACCCGCGATGGCGGCCTGCCCCGAGCGGAGCGGAGTCGGCAGCGCCGTCAGGTGAAGGACGTCAAGGCGGCCATTCGCGATTCCGAGCCGGGCGATACGCTTAGCGAGGCCGTCGCGGCCGACCAGCAGCGCGGCCCGGCTGCCATCACTGGCAGCGCCCGTGACGGTACCAAGCCTGGTGAGGACATCCGCGTTCAGAGCCTTCCAGTTGCGCTTGTCGGCGGTCAGTCTGAATGCTTGCTGCGCGTCGAGCACGATCGGGTGGCCGTCGATGCCCATCAGGCGAACCGCGGTGATGCCGGGCAAAGCTGGCAGGGTGGTGACTTTGCTCGACACCGGCGCGCCCGCCTGAGCGACGCTGGGCGTCAGGCACAGCATGAGCGAGGCGAGCAGCCAGAACAGGGCAAGGCGGAGGATCATGCCGCGTCTCCCGAGCGGGCGAGCAAGGCCTCCGCTTCAGCGATCATCGGCCGATCGACCATTCGCCCTTCGAACCGGAACGCGCCGCGACCGTCCGCAGCGGCCTCTCGCGCGGCCGCGACCAATCGTCGTGCAGCGGCAAGATCGCCGCCTAGCCCAAAGATCCGATTGGCGGCGGCGATCTGACTTGGGTGGATACAGGTCTTGCCGATATAGCCCAGTGCGCGAGCCATCTCCGCTTCGACGACGAAGCCGGCTTCGTCGTGCAGGTCCGGCCAGGCGCCGTCACAGGCGAAAGCACCCGCTTCGGCGGCGCCAAGCCGGATCTGCCAAAGCGCCGCACGAACATTGTGCGGATCGCGCCGGTCGGCGCCGAACGTCGCGAAGAGATCGTTGAGGCCCACCTGAAGGCCCACGATATTCGGGGCTGCGCGGGCGATGTCGGCGGCGCGAGCAAGGGCACGCGGTGTTTCGATGTTCACGAGGAGGTCGATCGGGACATCGTAGAATTCCGTAATCGCGCGCGCTCCTGCAATCAGGCCCGCGACGTCGTCGATCTTGGGAAGGTTGATCATGCCGATGCGATGACCCCGGAGCGCCGTCAGGTCGGCGATGAAATCCAGGCTGCGCGGATCATTCACGCGGACGATCAGCTGCTTTGCAGTCTGGAGCGCCGCATCACTGCCCAGAAACGCAGCGAGCCGTTCCCGTGCTGCCGCCTTGCCTTCCGCAGGAACCGAATCCTCGAGATCGAAGGACAGCGCGTCCGCTGCGCCCGCCAGTGCCTTGTCGAAGAACTCGGGGCGCGAGCATGGCACGAACAGCTTGCTGCGCATCGAACAGATCCTCCCCGCCGGGTCTATCCCGGTCGATGCCATCGATAGCGGTGCGCGCAGGAAATTGATGCTGGTTTCACACCGCAGAAATTGTGCGGTCCCGCGTATGGGTCCGATTTGGGACCGTACAAAATGTCGGGTATGAACGCAGCACAACCCCGGTTTTATCGTCCAGCACCCAGAATTAGGATGTGCACAGATAGACAAATATGAATTGGGAGGGGATGATGAGGAATTTCGCGCGCGCTACGGTCGGGGCATTGATGCTCGGCGGAATCGCGATGCCGGCCTGGGCTCAGTCCGACGCCGAACCTGCAGCCGCTCAGGACAATGCCGACGAAAACGCGAAAGACGTGATCGTCACGGGAAGCCGTACGCCCAAGGCGGTCGACAA